>CBIHPQ010000450.1:0-5578 GCA_966211825.1 uncultured Dyadobacter sp.
GTATTGCTCTACCAGCTGAGCTACGGAATCATTTTTCTGGTTTTTATTTCCCCCCGAACCCAGGACCCATATATTAAATGCGGCCGGCGTTCCGGGGTATTGCTCTACCAGCTGAGCTACGGAATCATTCACTCCACGCTTCTTCGAAAAACTAACCCCTTCCAACCTCGCTATTGCACTTCATGAAAAGTTAACAATCAGCTCCGTTTCGGGCGTTTTTTGTTTTTCGTTTCGCCGTATCGTGGTGCAAAAGTACAATTGGGATTTTATCAAACAAATTTTGAGACCACTATTTTTTGGGCGGAAATGCAGGAAATTTCGCAATAGGCTCAGATTTAGAAATTTAAACGCCTAAAAAAATTTAAATTTTTTTGACTTTACATCCCCGTAATATGCGGGCGGTAGTGTCCGGGCGTCGACCCCGGCGGCATAATGATGACGATCGCAGGCAAAAATGAATAGGGGAGAGCCATTCCGTATATCAGATCGTTTCCGCCAGTTGTAAGTGCAGCGGCGCCGGATCTGAAGATGCAGCCATTCTTGCGCCCGCTGTCGCCATTTTTAGGATATCAATCAATCAAAAATCAATAACAGGCGTATGGAACGAGGCGGTAACCCGGTAAAAAGAGAGGGGAGAAGGTTGGGAAAAGGGGAGTTCAGGAAATTCTTTGACCGGGAGTTCGATTGGATCGCATTACTGCTGATCACGATAATCATCCTGCTGAGCCTCGTATTTTTCTGAAAACCATCGCACGTGCTCTTATGAAAACACTTTTAAGCTATCTTACCTTCTCGACATTGCTAACGCTCTGTTACATCGAGAAAATCAATGCCGAGGCTGCGAAAAGCCAGGTTCGCGGGCGCGCCCTGCCGCATCATGTGCACGGGAGCAGGCCCGCCTGGACGCCACACCATGTAACCGTGGCGCGGCTCAGGCAGTAAGAAGCCCGGCGGTTTCGCTTAAAGATATTATTTGCTCAGCTTTCTTCGACCCGCATGCGGATTACCGTTTTTTTGACGCTCATTTTCCTGCTAGCCGGGAGTGTCTGTGCCCAGATGCCAGTCCTCACGCTCGAACACCTCACTACCAAGGAAGGCCTTCCGTCGAATGACGTCTGGTGCCTCAATAAAGACCGCCAGGGCTTCCTGTGGATCGGTACCGGTCGGAACCTCTGCCGGTATGACGGTTATTCCTTCCTGCGCCTCGACAGCCTGCAACTGGGCTATTGCTCCGGCGTTTCCACCGATTCCAAAGGCGATCTGTACACGTCTGTAGACACGCGCGGCATTGCGCGGATCGACCGCAATACGATGGAGGTTACAACACTGGTTCAGAATAATTATGACGACCAGGATATTGGAAATGACCTTCACGAGCAAGGGCTGGTGGATTCGTACGATCAGATGTGGGTGTGCGACTATACTTCGGTACAGCGTTACGATATCGCTAAAAAGAAACTCCACCGCTACAATTTCGTAGCTCCTGGCGGCGAAGTGTACCAATACGCCAGCTTTTTTGAGGACCGCCAACGTGTATTGTGGATCGTTTCGGAGCTGGGGCTCTACTATTACGACCGCCAGCGCGACAAGCTAGTTTGCGTGCTGGGGGCCCAGGCCGTTTATCCCGAAAACCGGATTAAGATACGGCTCAGCCGCGGTTCTCAGGATTCTGCGGGTAATCTCTGGATTGGTGGTTACGAATATGGGTTGGTCAGGTATTCGCCGTCGGATCACAGTTTTTCCATCAGGAAAGCCGGTTTTGAACAGAATAATGTGGTATGCGTAAAGGAGTCCCGCGATGAAAATGGGCGGAAAGTGCTTTTCGTTGGGACCAATGACGGGGTCAGTGTTTACTATCCCGAGCGCGGAGAACTCTATCATCTTCCCGAGTTTTACAACCAGGGCATCCGCATCAAGGATATGTACGATGACCAGGCCAACGGCATTCTGTGGATCGGCACGAGCGACGGCATCTTCAAACACCGCTACCGTAACGTCGGTATACGCACCGTCGCCATACCGGCGGATGTCGTACGCCTGCCCGTGCAGGTGACGGGCATCGAGCCCGCAAAGGAAGGTGGTTACTGGCTTGGGTTGTCGCATTCGGGGGTACTGCACTGGCAGCCTTCGGCGAACCGGTTCAGGCTTCACCGTTACAGTCAGGAAGAGGCATTTGCCGACAAGGTCAGGGTGATCGCCGGAACGACATTTGTTTTTACGGATAAAGGAATTTTCACCGGAAACAGCTCCTCGGACCGTTTCCAGCCGTGGTATCTGGGAACCGACCTCTTCCGCAATACCGATTTCAGGGACGGCCTTGTGGACCGCAAAGGCCGTTTATGGATCGCGAACCTCAATGAAGGGCTGAAAGTGCTCGAACCGGCGACCAATCGTGAGCTGCATTTGTGGGCGCCCGAGCAAGGCCGGAAGCTCGTCCATCAGAGTTATATCAAAGGTATCCGCGAAACGCCGGACGGGCGGATCTGGATCGCCAGCTGTTCCAGAGGGCTGTTCTTTTTTGATGAAAAAAAGGGTGTTTTTACCAATATTCAGGAGCTGGCTGGCAATAAGGGCAAAAGATTGGGCGGCGACTGCATCAATGGCATCCAGGTTGCTGCCGACGGCTTCATACTGGTAGCAAGCTGGGGCGGCGTGTCCAAAATAGCGCCGGATGGTGTCATCCAATATTCCTTCGATTTCAGATCGGGGACGTTGAAAGACACCTACTGTGCCAACATCGCCGAGACGCCCGACGGCCGTTTGTGGTTCAGCACCAATGAAGGTATCCACGTCGCCGATCCTAAGACGCGCTCGGTCCGGTACCTCACCACCATCGAAGGCCTCCGCAGCAATGCGCCTGTCGGTTTTTACTACAATGCGCCAGGAGAGTTGCTGCTTGGGCACATCAACGCATTGAATATCCTCGATATCAAATTACTCACGGGAAATGTGCGGTCGCCCGGAATTGCGCTGGCTTCGGCGGAGGTTAAGGGGAAAAAGATATTTCCCGATGCGGCAGGCGAAATTGTGCTGCAACCGGATGAGAACTCGGTCAATTTCAGTTTTACTACGCTGAATTTCGAACCGGCCTCTCAAAACACATTCAGTTACCAGCTCGAAGGCTATGATGATGACTGGATCAACCTCGCCAACGAGCATACGGTCGCATTCTCCAACCTGCCCGCGAGCTCGTACACGTTGCGTGTGCGTAGCAGCAATGCGTCAGGCATTGCGAGCAGGGAGCCGCTCGTGATCAGGCTCACAATCAGGCCTTACTTTACCAATACCTGGTTTTTCAGGGTGCTCATCGGCCTTTCCATTGCCGGTATGATCGTCGCGATGATGCGCTGGCGGGTACGGACGCTCGCCGAGCGGAACCGGCTCGACCTGCAAATCACCGAATGGCGGCTCAAAGCATTACAGTCGCAAATGAACCCGCATTTCCTTTTCAACTCCCTCAATTCGGTGCAGAATTACCTGCTCACCAACCGCGGCGTGGAAGGGGCCAAGTACCTTTCCAAGTTCTCGAAGCTGGTGCGGCGGATCATGGAAAATTCAAATCATCAGTATCTGTCGTTTGAACAGATCATCGATACGCTTCGCATGTATGTCGAGATCGAATCTTTCCGGTTCAACCACGAGTTTAGCTATGTTTTTGATATTGAAGAAAATGACGTGCTCCTCGATGCGCAACTGCCGCCCATGCTCTTGCAGCCTTATGTGGAGAATGCGATCTGGCACGGGCTGATGCCCAAAGAAGGAGAAAAGAAACTGACGATCACGGCACGGCTGAGCGACCGCCACATGATCTGCACCATTGAAGACAATGGTGTAGGACGCAACTTTGCGCCGCGGGCAGAAGGGCATATTTCGAGGGGACAGGAAATGACGCGCGGCATTTTCGAGACGCTGCGGCATAAGGATAGCGAAGCACGCATTGAAATGATCGACCTTTTTGACGAACAGAATAAACCGGCCGGAACGCTGGTAAAAATGATCATACCGATTGAAAACGTATAATTCATGAGCCAATCTTTACGCGCTGTCGTAATCGACGACGAAACCAATGCCCGCGAGGCGCTAACCAATCTGATCCGGATCGTGAGCCCGGAAGTCGTGGTTTGCGGAGAGGCGCGCAATGCCGATACGGGCATCGAGCTGATCCGGAAGGAGCGGCCCAACCTGGTTTTTCTGGACATTCAAATGCCCGGCAAAAGCGGTTTCGACCTGCTAACCAGCTTCGGGAAGGTCGATTTCGGGGTTATTTTTACCACGGCCTACCAGGAATTTGCTATCCGCGCATTCCGTTTCAGCGCGATTGACTACCTACTGAAACCGATCGATCCCGACGAACTGCAAACCGCCGTCGCGAAGTTCAGGGACAAGGTAGGGAGCGTGAACCCCGAGCAGTTGAAAATTTTACAGGAACAGCTAGACCCCGTCCGCGCGCCGAGGCTGGTAGAGCGCAAACGCAATGATAACCAGCGCATTGCATTGCCCACCGCCGAGGGCATCCATTTTGTACAGATGACCGACATTATCCAATGCGAATCGTTGGGTTCCTACACCAAATTTCACCTCGTAAAAGGCCCTGCGATCGTGGTATCGCGGCTTTTGAAAGAGTATGAAGAAATTCTCGACAATTACTATTTCTTCCGTGTGCATCAATCCAACATCATCAACCTGGAACACATCAAACGTTACGTCAAAGGCGATGGGGGGCAGGTATGGATGAGCGACAATACCGAAATCGAGGTTTCGCGGCGGCGCAAGGATGAGTTCCTGTCCATACTGTCTGATTTTTACGTGAATTCCGGGAAGCTGAAATAATTCGCCCAAGCCTGCTACCTGTACGTTTGGGAGCAAGTTGCGTTCTTTGTTATATTTTATTGTTTAGATTTAGTTTAAATAATATTTTTGCGCGAAATCTAAACCAATGCTATGACAAAAAAGCTATTTCTACTCGCACTAATCTTCTATTTCGTTGCAGCAAAGACATTTGCACAAAACGGTACGATCAGCGGATCCGTGCGCACTTCCGATGGCGACCCGGTGGAACTCGTAACAGTGAATGTGAAGGGTACTTCCAAAGGCGCATTAACCGACCGCAATGGTAAATATCAGATCAGGAATGTTCAACCCGGATTGCACCGGCTCGTTGTATCGTTTATCGGCCTGGATAAGCAGGAACAGACGATCGAGGTGACGGCAGGCAGCATCACTGCACTGGATTTTACATTGAAAGAAAACGCCGCACAGTTACAGGAGGTGATCGTCTCCGCACGCAACCTGAACCGTGAAAATACGATCGTGGCCAAGCTCCCGCTGAAAAAGCTCGAAAATCCCCAGGTTTACAACACGGTTTCTTCGGAAATCATGAAGCAGCAGGGCATTACCAACTATGACGACGCACTCCGCAACGTGCCGGGCATTTCGCGTACCTGGGAGTCGACCGGCAGGGCAGGGGATGGGGCTTCCTATTTCGCATTGCGCGGGTTTGATGCGCAGCCTACGCTTTACAACGGCCTTCCCGGTCTCACAAGCGGCAACCTCGATCCGGCAAACGTGGAGGAAATCC
>CBIHPQ010000451.1:0-5577 GCA_966211825.1 uncultured Dyadobacter sp.
CCAACTTCCTGGAAACCGTAACGGCACTCAAACCACTGTATTTCCTCCGCGGCGTAGGCGGCACATTGTACCTGATAGGCTTTGTGGTGATGATCTACAACCTCTGGATGACGGCGCTGAAAGGCAAACTTGTGGCTACCGAAACCGCCAAAGCTATGCCGTTGAATGCGATCTGGCATGCGGAAAAGAGCGAGTACTGGCACCGCAGGCTCATGGAACGCAAGCCGTTGGCATTGACGATCTTCTCCCTCGTGGCTGTCGCCATTGGTGGGATGATCGAGATGATCCCGACGTTTTTGGTCGAATCCAATGTACCTACCATCGCCAGCGTGAAGCCTTACACGCCGCTGGAATTGCAGGGGCGCGACATTTATGTCCGCGAAGGCTGCTACGTGTGCCACACCCAGATGATCCGTCCGTTCCGGTCCGAGATCGAGCGGTTCGGGGAGTATTCCAAATCGGGTGAGTTTGTATACGACCACCCGCATCAATGGGGTTCCAAACGCACCGGCCCGGATTTGCACCGCATAGGCGGCAAATACCCCGATTCCTGGCATTACAACCATATGGAAGATCCCACCAGCATGTCGCCCGGCTCCATTATGCCGCGCTACGGCTGGCTGCTGGAAGACGACCTGGATACCGCCACGACCAAAGCCAAAATCAAAGCCATGCAAACCCTGGGCGTGCCTTACGAAAAAGGCTACGAACACCAGGCGAACGCCGATCTCGTGAAACAGGAAAAGGAAATCCAGGAAAGGCTGAAACAAAGCGGCATTAAAACGGCAGCGAATAAAGAGATCATCGCGCTGATCGCCTACATGCAACGGCTTGGGACGGATATAAAAAACAAATGAATGAATGATTGAATGACTGAATGATTGAATAAATAATCCATCAGGTCGCCTATTCAGTCATTCAATCATTCGGTCATTCAAAATTAATCCAACTATGAAATTCCGTAATTACCTCGAAACCATCGCTGGGGTAGGCATTTACCCGCTCATATCCCTGCTGATCTTTTTTGCCTTTTTTGTCGGCCTGCTCATTTATGTGTGGGGGCTCGATAAAAGGAAGCTTGACAAAATGCGCAGCATTCCGCTGAATGACGGCGTTACGAAGAAAACCCTGCTGTCGCTGCTGTTGCTGGGATGCATGGTATTGCCGGCCTCGGCGCAGGAAACGACCGAGAAGATCCGTGCAGTGACGGGCCTCGATCTGATACTTTTCGTAGTGCTGGCCGCATTGATATTCATCATGATCCAGCTGGCAATCCTCCTGGCATCGGCGATGAACCTGCTTCATAAAACTTCGTCCCACACCGAGCCTACCCACGTTTTCAGTGCGTATTGGTGGAAGAAATTCAGGGGGATCGGTGTGGCGGTGCATGATGAAAAACAAATCCTGATCGACGGCCACGATTACGACGGCATCCAGGAGCTCGACAACCGGATGCCGCCCTGGCTGCAATTCCTGTTCTACACCACCATTTTCATTGCCGTGGTTTACTCGGCCTACTATTTCAGCGGGTTGGGCGACTTGCAAATCGCCGAGCTCGATAAGGAAATAGCCACCGCCGAAGCCGAGAAAAAGGCTTACATGGAAAAAGTGGGTGCGAGCATGGACGAAAACTCTGTAACGGCACTGACCGACAAATCAGGCGTGGCTGCCGGAATGAAGATTTTCCAGGAAAAATGTACCGCCTGTCACGGAACCGAGGGCGGAGGCACCGTAGGCCCCAACCTTACCGACGACTACTGGCTGCACGGCGGCGGCATTCACAATCTGTTCAAAGTAATCAAATATGGCGTGCCTGAAAAAGGCATGATCTCCTGGGAGAAACAGCTTTCCCCTACCGATATCCAGAAGGTAGCAAGCTTTGTGCTTTCGCTGAAAGGCACCAAACCTTCGAATGCGAAGGAGCCGCAGGGCGAGCTTCTCAACGACGAAAATGTGGCCCAAAATTAATAAACCATGAAAAACAGCCCGGAAAGCCGCCCTCTTTATCCGCAACGCCCGACCGGCCGGTGGCATAACCGCCGTGTTGTTTTCAGCATTGCGATCATCGCGCTGCTGTTCACGGCACCGTTTGTCCGCATTGGTGGCCAGCCGCTGGTGCTGCTGAATGTGCTGGAAAGGAAGATCAGCATTTTCGGCATCTTCATCGGGCCGCAGGATTACTGGCTTTTCGGGCTTACCATGCTCTCGTTCTTTGTATTTATAGTGCTCTTTACGACAGTTTTCGGAAGGCTTTGGTGCGGCTGGGCGTGTCCGCAGACGGTTTTTATGGAAATGGTTTTTCGCAAAATTGAATATGCCATTGAAGGCGACGCCGGTAAGCAAAAGCTGCTAAATAAAGCACCATGGACACCGGACAAAATCATGAAAAAGGGTTTGAAATACACCTTGTTCCTGATCGTCTCCTTTACCATTGCCAACCTGCTCCTCGCCTACGTGGTGGGGACCGATGAGCTGTACAAAATCGTTACTGAGCCCATTGAAGTGCATATCGGGCTGTTTTCCGGCATTATCGCCTTCACAGCGTTGTTCTATTGGAATTTCGCATGGCTGCGCGAGCAGGCTTGTACGGTGGTATGCCCCTACGGCCGCCTGCAAAGCGTGCTGCTCGACCGCAACTCGATCAACGTTGCCTACGATCACGAGCGT
The DNA here is from genome assembly GCA_966211825.1 of uncultured Dyadobacter sp. Taxonomy (GTDB): domain Bacteria; phylum Bacteroidota; class Bacteroidia; order Cytophagales; family Spirosomataceae; genus Dyadobacter. The sequence continues at coordinate 2,668 of CBIHPQ010000451.1, forward strand.
GGCGAGCCGCGGGGCAAGCTCCACAAGGGCACCGACCGCAACGAGGGCGATTGTATCAGCTGTTTTCAATGCGTGGCCGTGTGCCCCACGGGCATCGACATCCGCAATGGTACCCAAATGGAATGCGTAAACTGCACGGCCTGCATCGATGCCTGCGACACGATAATGGATAAGGTCGGGTTTCAAAAAGGGCTGATCCGCTATACTTCTGAAAATGCCATCGTGAAGAAAACGGCGAAGGTTGTAACGCCCCGCACCTGGGGGTATGCGGCGGTACTGGTGTTGCTCTGGTCGGCATTGGGATTTGTGGTCGCCACCCGCACCGACACCCAGACGACCCTTTTCCGCGCGCCTGGCAGCCGCTATATCGAAAACAGCGACGGGACGATCAGTAACCTCTACACATTCAAAATATTCAATAAAACCAACCGCATTATTAAACCCTCCATTCACCTCGACGCCCCGCACGGAAAGCTTCTCTTCGCCGGATCACCCGATCTGACGCTGGAAGCTGCGGGGATGTCCGAGGGGACGGTGTTCGTGATTATCCCGAAATCTGATTTAAAAAGCCGCAAGACGGTGCTGAAACTATCGGTTTCGCGGGGACGCCAGCAGCTGGAAACCTTAGAGACCACCTTCATTGCACCGGAAGAATAATGTATTGACCTATTAAAAAATAGTATGAAAATCAACTGGAAAGCCCTGACTGCCGCTGTTTATCTCAGCTTTGTGTCGATGATCCTCCTGCTGGTGGGCATGAGCGCCGGGCAGAAAATCGACCTGGTGACGGACCATTATTATGAGGAGGAACTGAAATTCCAGGGCAAGATCGACAAGACGGAACGCGCAAATGCATTGGCAGAGCCGCTATCCTGGAAAATCAGCGAAAACGGTTTGCAGATCCACTACCCTGCCAGCATCGCCGACTCGACCATTTCCGGCCGGATTAATATGTATTGCCCGTCGGATAACCGCAATGACCGCCATTTCGCGATCCAGGCAAACAACGGCCGCCAGACGGTCGCATTATCGGAGATCCCGGCCGGCCGTTACAAGATCCAGATCGACTGGCAAGGCGGCAGCGAAACGTACTGGAATGAGGGGGTAGTCGTCATAAACCCAGTGCATTGACCATGGTCACCGTTCTGCCCTACCTCGCTGTTTCGATGGGGCTCATCAGCAGCTTCCATTGCGTGGGCATGTGCGGGCCTATCGCGCTCGCATTGCCTGTGCATAAGGGCACGCGCGGGCAGCAGGTGGCGGGGGTGCTCGCGTATAATGTGGGGCGCACGCTTACGTATGCGATGTTTGGCGCGTTGATAGGTGCATTGGGCGCCTCGCTTGACTGGCTCGGTGTGCTGCGGTATGCTTCCATTGCGGTGGGGATTACAATGCTGGGGTACGTCTGCTGGCCTTCCGGAATGGAAAAGCGGCTGCATATGCCGCTTTTCTGGCAAAAAACGGTGAATCGCCTCAGACAGAGGATGGGTTTGTATCTTAAAAAAACAGATTTGCCCGGTATGCTGGCACTGGGAATGCTCAACGGCGCGATCCCCTGCGGCATGGTTTACATGGCACTCACGAGTTCTGTTGCGACGGGCAGCGCGTGGGGCGGCGGGGCATTCATGGCGCTTTTCGGGCTTGGTACCATGCCTGCCATGCTGGTGCTGGCTATTGCCAAACAACAATTCACGCCTGCATTGCGAACACGCATCCGCAGGCTCACGCCCGTGCTGGTGGCCATTGCAGGTATCTGGCTCATCGCCCGGGGCGTGATCGCCTCCTATCCCGGCCTTTCGAAACCGGCAGCGGGAATCACCATTTGCCGTTAGTAGCTGCTCCGGCGCCGGTTGCAAGTCTGTTTTTCGCATGATCAAAATCATGTTTTTCCCTTCGGCTCCTCGGTAGTTTTGATTTATCATCCACATCAAACCTTTGACCGATGGACAAGGACCTGCTCTTTAAATACAATATACCCGGCCCCCGCTATACCAGTTACCCGACCGTTCCCTACTGGCAGAAAACACCTCCTGCCATCCATCAATGGAAGGCGCTGGTGCAGGAGGCATTCACGGTTTCAAACCGACAGGAAGGGATCAGTTTATACATTCACCTGCCGTTTTGCGAGAGCCTTTGCACCTATTGCGGCTGCAATACGCGCATTACGATCAACCACGCCGTAGAAAGCAAATACATCCAGGCCGTTTTAAGGGAATGGAACATGTATCTCGAAGTGTTCGGCAATGAAAAACCGGTGATCCGCGAGCTGCACCTGGGCGGCGGTACGCCTACTTTTTTCAGCCCGGCCAATCTGGTGAAACTGGTGAAAGGTTTGCTTAAAAACGCGTCGGTGCATCAGGATGCCCGTTTCGGCTTCGAAGCACATCCCGGCAACACGACCGACGCGCATTTGGAAGCATTGTACTCTGTTGGTTTTCGCAGGATCAGCATTGGGGTGCAGGATTTCAACCCGGTGGTGCTGGCGATGATCAACCGGCACCAGACATTTGAACAGGTCAAACACCTTACCCTGAAAGCGCGGGAGATCGGTTACACGTCCGTCAACTACGACATTGTGTACGGCCTGCCGCAGCAGAAAAACTGCTCGATGATGGAAACGATGCTGCGCGTGATCCGACTCAAACCCGATCGTATCGCATTTTACAGCTACGCCCACGTGCCGTGGATCAAACCCGGCCAGCGCAGCTACACCGAAAACGACCTGCCCGACGCGGACCACAAGATGGCGATCTACGAGGCCGGGCGGAATGCATTGGAACTGGCAGGTTATGAAGACATCGGTATGGACCATTTCGCCCTTCAAACGGACGAGCTCTACAAAGCCGCCACACAAAACCGTCTCCACCGGAATTTCATGGGCTATACCGACACCCGCACGCAATTGCTGAT
>CBIHPQ010000452.1:0-5577 GCA_966211825.1 uncultured Dyadobacter sp.
CTTCACCGATTGAAGGTTAAAAACCTCCGTATCGTTGTGATGAAGCGTAAACCCCACTTCCGGATGCGCCAATGCAACCCTTTGAAACTCGTCGAGCACGTGGCGCATTTCGACAGAATTGGATTTCAGGAAGTTTCGGCGGGCAGGAACGTTGAAAAAGAGGTTCCGTATTGAAAAGTTAGTGCCTCTCGGGCAAGCTACTGCCTCCTGGGTTTTGATTTCCGAACCGTCGATCCGGATCAGTGTGCCTAGCTCGTCCGACTCCTCCCGCGTACGCATCTCCACCTGCGCCACTGCCGCGATCGACGCCAGCGCTTCGCCACGGAAGCCCATTGTCCTGATCCTGAACAAATCCTCCGACTGGCGGATCTTCGAAGTCGCATGTCGTTCGAAGCACATCCGGGCATCGGTTTCCGACATCCCGCTGCCATTGTCGATCACCTGGATCAGCGTCCGGCCTGCCTCGCGTAGGATGACCTGCACCTGGGTTGCCTTCGCATCAATCGCATTTTCCATCAGCTCCTTTACCACCGAAGCGGGTCGCTGAACGACCTCTCCTGCGGCGATCTGGTTGGCTATGGAATCGGGTAATAGTTGTATGATGTCGGATGAAGGCATGTCGGAAGTGGCAGTTGACTTTACTATAACAAATAAACAAAAATTTTTTTTACTGCCCGGCTAATATCGGTGGGTAACAAATTGGACTAACCTGCTTTTCCAAGAATCCCAATTGAAATAATTACATTAATAATCCAAATTTTACACAAAACGCGAACGTTAATGATGTAAAAAGTTGTTGACTATTAATTAATTGTATAACTTGGGATACTAAACCTATGTTATTTAAGCACCTGATCCTGTTATGAAAACGCCAATTACCAAGAGATTTAACTTTACCATGGCACTGCAATGGCTGATCTTTTTACCGGTCATTCTGCCGCTTTGTATCATTTTTGGCGCCGTACAAGGCGTAATGAATATGGTTGAAAAAATGGCGCACAGGATGTGGGTTGACATGGAATTGTAACCACCAGCACTAACGCAATTAACTCAGCGTATCAGGTAGATATTAAATGAAAAGAGCCCGGAATTTTCCGGGCTCTTTTCATTTACGGTTATTACTTAGAACTTCCAGCGTACGAATGCTTCCATTGCTTCGTATTCGGCGAGGCCGAGTGAATCGTACAATTGCGCAGTTCCGCGGTTGCGCTCTTCGGCACGTTGCCAGAACTCGCGCGAATCTTCTCCCTGGAACACCACACCGTCTTTCTGCGACTGGTGCTTGAAAATTCCCTGGCGTTTTTTCAGAACCTGGTCAGGACTCATCGGAACGGCCATTTCGATTTCATAAATATCCCATTCGGCCCATGCACCGCGGTACAACCATACCCAGCAGTCTTTCATGAAATTCTTATGTTTCGAACGCTGCAATGCAGCCTCGATCGCGTCCCAGCACACTTTGTGCGTTCCGTGCGGATCGGCGAAGTCGCCGGCTGCGTAGATCTGGTGCGGTTTTACTTCTTCGATCAGGTTTTCAATGATTTTGATATCATTCTCTCCGATCGGCTTTTTCTGAACAGTGCCTGTTTCGTAGAAAGGCATGTCAAGGAAATGCGCCTGGCTGGTTGGAATACCCACGAAACGGCAGGTTGCCTTCGCTTCGCCGCGGCGGATCAGACCTTTCACCTTCCGAACTTCCGGTGTATCGATTTCACTGTTTTTGGTATGTCTCAAAAAGTCTTTCGCATCCTGGAACACCTGGCTTGCATTCGGGCTGTCGATCTCGAAGCCTTTATTGAAGTCGACTACGAAATCGATGAAACGCAATGCTTCGTCGTCGGCCACGGCGATGTTTCCGGAAGTCTGGTAGGCAACGTGTACTTCGTGACCCTGGTCAACGAGGCGTTGGAAAGTACCGCCCATGGAGATAATGTCGTCGTCGGGGTGCGGGCTGAAAATCAGTACACGCTTCTTCGCGGGCTGCGCTCTTTCCGGACGGTGTGTATCGTCGGCATTGGGTTTTCCGCCCGGCCATCCGGAAATGGTATGCTGCAATTGGTTGAATACATTGATATTGATCTCGTAACCGGCACCATATTGCGCCAGCAAGTCGCTCATACCATTGTCGTTGTAATCCTTATCGGTCAGTTTCAGGATCGGTTTTTTCAAGGTTTGCGACAAATGGGTCACCGCTTTCTTGATCATTTTATTATCCCAGATCACGGAATCAACCGACCAAGGCGTTTTGATGCGCGTCAGTTCGGTAGCCGCACTTTCGTCCACTACGAAAGATACATCGGCATGCGCTTGCAGGTAAGAAGCAGGGTTAAGCTCGCTCACAGGACCTTCGACGGCCGCTTTGATCACGGAAGCTTTTCTTTCACCCCAGGCAAGCAGGACTACGCGACGTGCATTCAGAATTGGCGCAACACCCAATGTGATCGCTTTACGCGGTACATTATGCAGCCCACCGAATTCCATACTCGCAGCGGCGCGCGTCGAGTGATCGAGCGTGATGAGGCGAGTGTGTGAGTTGATGAGCGAGCCCGGCTCGTTGAAACCGATGTGGCCATTACCACCAATACCGAGCAACTGGAAATCCAGTCCGCCTACCGCATTGATTTTATTCTCATAAGACGTGCAGTAATCACGCAGCAATGGCGCGGGCACAGTCCCGTCCGGAATGAAATAGTTTTCCTTTGGAATGTCGACATGATCGAACAACTGCTCCTTCATGAACCGGTGGTAGCTGTAAATGGAATCAGGCTCCATTTGATAGTACTCATCCAGGTTGAAAGAAATCACATTCTTGAAGCTCAAACCTTCTTCACGGTGCATACGCACGAGGATCGCGTAAACGGTCTTCGGCGAAGAACCCGTTGCAAGTCCCAAAACGCAAGGCTTACCTTCCTTTTGTTTCTGACGGATCAGGTCCGAGATCTCTTTCGCAACCGCATAGGACGCCTCTTTGGAATCGGCAAAAATCTGCGTCGGGATCTTTTCATAGGTAATGGGTTGCCCTATGGTGCCGGAAGTGCCTTTCCCATTGTTGGAAGCTTGCATCAGGATTGTTTGTGGACTTACCGTTTGTTGGCTCATAACTAAATGTTAAATTATGTAAGAGTTTCGTGAATAGACTGGAATATAAACTGCAAGTTACTCATGTGTTCGATCACGCACGAACGATTTGACCACAAAAGTACAACGGAAAACGAATATTATTAAAATAATTTAAGAAATAAGTTATACTTAAAATTACGTCTGCCATGCCACTATGGGCTATTTAACTGCATCAGGCTGATTAGCCCGTTCGCACTTTAAATATAAAGTAAGTGTTAGTATTTTATTCCAAAATAATTGCTTGTATTTTTGCGGCTTATTCCAAGTGTATCACACCATTTTTTCTGACAAATCCCATGTCTACACTCACCAGCGTTGAACGTGACACCACCATTTTTGATCTGATCAACAGAGAAAAACATCGCCAGGAGTCTGGTATCGAACTGATCGCTTCTGAAAACTTTACATCACGTCAGGTGATGGAGGCATCAGGGAGTGTATTGACCAACAAATATGCCGAAGGTCTGCCGGGCAAGCGTTACTATGGCGGCTGCGAGGTCGTTGACGAAATCGAGCAGATCGCGATCGACCGTTTGAAAGAACTTTTCGGTGCTACCTGGGCTAACGTACAGCCACATTCGGGTGCACAGGCTAATACGGCTGTTTTCCTTGCTTGTTTGAATCCGGGCGACAAGATCATGGGCTTCAACCTTGCGCACGGTGGTCACCTTACCCACGGTTCGCCTGTAAACATTTCAGGTAAGTATTTTCAGCCTGTTTTTTATGGTGTTGAGGCAGAAACCGGTTTGATCGATTGGAATAAAGTAGAAGAAACTGCATTAAGAGAGCGTCCGAAGCTTTTGATCTGCGGCGCTTCTGCGTATAGCCGTGACTGGGACTACGAACGCCTTCGCGCAATTGCTGACCAGATCGGTGCATTGCTGATGGCTGATATTTCTCACCCCGCCGGCCTGATTGCGAAAGGTCTTTTAAAAGATCCGTTCGATCACTGCCACATTGTAACTACTACTACTCACAAAACTTTGCGCGGCCCACGCGGCGGTGTGATCATGATGCGTAACGATTTCGAAAACCCGTTCGGCATCAAAACACCGAAAGGCCAGCTGCGCACGATGTCGTCGCTTCTGGATTCGGGGGTGTTCCCTGGAACGCAAGGCGGGCCTTTGGAGCACATTATCGCTGCCAAAGCCGTTGCATTCGGTGAAGCGTTGAGCGAAGGATATTATAACTACGCAACCCAGGTTGCGAAAAACGCCCAGTCAATGGCGAAAGCATTTGTTGACAAAGGCTATCGCATCATTTCCGGCGGCACCGACAACCACCTGATGCTGATCGACCTGCGCACTAAAAATGGCGTGGAGTCAGGCCTTACCGGTAAGCTGGCTGAGAACACATTGATCAAAGCGGACATTACCATTAACAAAAACATGGTGCCTTTCGATGACAAATCGCCCATGGTAACATCAGGTATCCGCGTAGGAACCGCTGCCATGACTACCCGCGGGCTGGTTGAGGCGGATATGGAGCGTATCGTGGATCTGGTTGACGCTGTTTTGGTTAACCATGACAACGAAGCGAAAATCGCTGCCGTGAAAACAGAAGTAAACGATTGGATGAAACAGTATCCATTGTATTAATATTGATATAGTGTTGCAAAAGCTGCGCGGTGACCCTGGTTGCCGCGCAGCTTTTGGTTTTAAATGCGGCCTAATGGCCTGGCTTACAAACGAAATGGCCCGCAATACATTTGTCACCGCAGGCCATTCGTTCATTTATTGCGTGCCGGAAATACATAACACAAAGAATTGTGTCATAACTTGTTTTGACTTAATAAGTTTTTCATAACTTTGCACTCCAAAATCGAATTAATTGATATGAGCAAGAAAAATACGGGCGAATCTGGGATCGAAATCATCGAATCTCCGGAGGCATTAGCAGGCCAGATCAATAAAGCAGAGGTTTTTTTCCTAAAAAACCGTAAGGTTGTACTTGGACTTGGAGGGGCTATTCTGGTTGCTATTATCGGGTTTGCCGGTTACCGTTTTTATATAGATGGTCAGGAAGGCACCGCCCAGAATGCACTTGCCAGTGTCGTTTACGATTTTGAAGCAGATTCGTTGCAAAAAGCATTGAACGGAAGCGGTGGTAATGAAGGTCTTTTATCTATCGCTGACAATTACAAAGGAACCGACGCCAGCAACCTTGCAAGCTTCTACGCAGGTGTCGCTTTGTTGAAACAAGGCAAATATGACGAGGCTATCAGCCGTCTGCAATCGTTCAGCTCTTCTGATCTGTTGATCCACGCACGTGCACAGTCCCTGATCGGTGATGCATATCTTGAAAAAAATCAGGCCGCTGAGGCTATCTCATACTATCAGAAAGCTGCTGATTATGAGAAAAATGAATATTTTACACCCGTTTATCTGATGAAACTCGCACTCGCTCAGGAGAAGGCTAACCAGCCTGCTGATGCAGTTGCTACCTATAAACGTGTCG
>CBIHPQ010000453.1:0-5574 GCA_966211825.1 uncultured Dyadobacter sp.
TGAGTATACTGCCCCCTCCGCCGAGCAGCCCCAGGCTTAGCCCGATTAATATCGAGGCGGAAAATCCCAAAACGTCTGTGGAGTTCATGTTTTGATGAGATTATTGAATTAATTACCCTGTAAAAGTACCTGCCGCAAAAGCCCTGGTCAGTGATAAATGTTACACATGAAAAATTACATCACTGTTTTTTGGGTTTATTTCTCTTCGAACGACCCCGTTGTCGGTTCTAAGAAACTGGCAGCAGCGCTTTCGGAGGGCAGGGTGTACCGGGTTAAAGCATACCAGTGCAAGATTATTGAGTGCACAGTGACAATAAAAAGGGACAGGTCTCACGTCCCTGTCCCCTGATGGTTTTTATCTCAGTGGGGCAACTGCTCCCTGAAACGCCCGTACACCCAAGTCCCCGCCATTGCGCTCAGCAAGGTCACTGCTACGACCGTGGCTCCTACGCCAATCTGTGCGAATAATGGGCCCGGACAAGCGCCGGTAAGTCCCCAGCCCAATCCAAATATGAGCCCGCCGTAAACTTGTCCGCTGCTAAATTTTTTATCCGAGAAAGTGATTTTTTCTCCATGTATAGTCTTGATTTTGAAGGTTTTGATAAGCCATACGGAGAGTATTCCTACCAGCACCGCGCTGCCTATAATCCCATACATGTGGAAAGACTGAAGGCGGAACATTTCCTGTATCCTGAACCAACTGATTACTTCGGCTTTAACAAATACAACACCGAACAATACACCTGTAACCAGATATTTTAAGTTGTAATACCACCGGTGGTTCTGTTGGCTTTCATTGATACACATCGCGTCAGTCGCGCGGATCTCGTGTTCTTGCTCCCTGCTTATTTCAGATGTGAAGTTGCTCATCTATTACAGCATTAGTTTTTTTAAATTCGAAAAAATGAAACTCTGACTGGTGTTAAACGGCGTAATGTGATCAACACGGAAGCTTTTGACCAATCGAAAACTTTGGCTGAAAACCTCGGCAAGCGAGCTGTGATCATATTGTTTAACGGGCAATCCACTGCACTTTGCCGGTCCGGTCATCGAAAAAGTCCCCAATATGACATTCCCCTCATTGATCGATTGCCCGACGATCCCGACATACTTTTCGATGTCCTTGTTTTCGGTCAAAAAATGAAAAGTCGCTCTGTCATGCCAGACCCGGTAGGTCCGGGATGGAATAAAATCCAGAACGTTGCTGGCAATCCATGTTACCCGGTCGGATAACGGGCCCAATCGGGCCTTTGCATGATCGATGGCTGTTTGTGAGATATCCAGAACAGTGATGTCGGTATAACCCTTTTGTAACAGGTAGTCAACCAGCATGCTTTCCCCGCCACCAATGTCGATGATGGGATCATTTTTTGGGAGGTGTAAGTCGTCTATCAGGGCCAGGGAGGTATCTGGCCGGCGCTGAGTCCAGCTCATCTGATCGGATTGCTTGGTCCTGTACACATCCTCCCAATATGTTTTCAATTCATCCATGGTGTTACAAGCTGAGTATGATCGGCAATATCCAGTTGGCCATGACAAACCCTCCAATCATGAAAGAGATTGTCGCGACCAGAGAAGGCCATTGTAATGTGGAGAGTCCCATGATGGCATGCCCGCTCGTGCATCCACCTGCATAACGTGCCCCAAATCCTACCAGGAACCCTCCACCGACCATCATGATCAGGCCGGAAGCGGTGAACAGGTTTTCCCAGCTCACAATGTCGGTGGGAATCATCGAAGAAAAGTCCGTTATACCATATACGGCGAGCTCTTTTACCAGATTTTCGTTAACCTTGATGGAAGCGGGATTGGTCAGAAAATGTGCCGCGATGGTGCCTCCAAGAAAAATCCCAAGTACAAATGCCAGGTTCCAGGCTTCCTTTTTCCATTCATACTTAAAAAATGGAATTCCGGCGGGAAGGCATGCAGCACACGCATGCCGCAATGAAGACGATATCCCAAATGACTTGTTCCCAAGAATGAGCAGGGCGGGCACGGTTAGTCCGATAAGCGGCCCTGCGATGTACCAGGGCCACGGCTGTTTGATTAATTCCAGCATGTTAGCGCTTATATTTAGATTTTCTGTTTGAGACTCTCCCAGGCCCCGCCGTTATAGGCGTCCACCCCGGCAGATTTCAACATGCCTTCGGCCATGCCGCTCCTTGCGCCACTCCGGCAACATGTAATTACGGCTTTGTTTTTCCTGAGCAGCATATCTGCTTTTGTATTGATCTGATCCAGCGGGATATTGATACTTCCCTGAATATGTCCTGTGGCAAATTCCTGAGGCGAGCGCACGTCGACGACAAGCGCTCCTTGCTCTATCAGGGTTTTGTAATCAGCATTCTTGGATCCGAATAATGATGATAAGATTCCCATAAGTTTATTTTTTCGTTTTGGTAGATTCCCCGCCAGTTAATTCCCGTCAGGCGTTTATAACATGGTACTCGGGCATACGTAATTACTTACCGGTATCAGTCCTGATTCTTTAATGGCTTTAAAGCCTCCCTGAACGTCGATCAGCTTATCGTATCCTCTTGATTTGAGAATGGAGTTGAAAATCATCGAACGGTACCCTCCCGCGCAGTGTACCAGGTAGGTTTTATCTTTGCTGATCTCTGCCAGGTGGTCATTCAGGTAATCCAGCGGTATATTTTCGGAGCCGATCACGTGCTCGGAAAAGTGCTCACTCGCCTTGCGTACATCAAGCACCGTCAGAGAGGGGTCCTTTTTGAGGCGCCCTGCCATTTTGATGGCCGTTACCGATTCTATGTGGTCTGTTTCCTTTCCGGCCTTTTTCCAGGCCTGAAAACCACCTTTGAGATGGCCGATTGTGTAATCATAGCCAACCCTTGCCAGTCTGGTGACGACCTCTTCTTCTCTGCCCTGGTCGGCAATCACCAGTATTTTCTGTTTGATATCGGGAATCATGGCACCAACCCAGGGGGCAAAACTTCCGTCAATCCCGATATTGATCGAATTGGGGATGAACCCCTGGGCAAAAACCCGAGCATCGCGGGTATCGAGCATTACCGCGTCGGTTTCATTGGCGGCGGCTTCAAAGGCATCGGGGTCGAGGGCAGCGTTTCCGCGTTCGAGCACCGTATCGATACTTTCGTACCCCTTAATGTTCATCATCACGTTTTCGGGGAAATATGCAGGGGGCGGCATCAATCCATCGGTTACTTCCTTTACAAATTCCTGTTCGGTCATATCCGCGCGTAACGCATAATTGAACCGCTTCTGATTACCCAGTGTATCGGTTGTCTCCTTGCTCATATTTTTGCCGCAGGCACTGCCTGCGCCGTGTGCCGGATACACAATGATGTCATCGGAAAGTGGCATGATCTTGTTGCGCAGGGAATGGAACAAATGCCGGGCCAATTTATCCTGGGTAAGGTCTGCTACAACCTTTTGCGCCAGGTCGGGACGGCCGACATCTCCGATAAATAGTGTATCGCCCGTAAAAATGCCTGTATGTTTTCCACTTTCATCGGCCAGTAGAAAGCAGGTACTCTCCATCGTATGCCCAGGTGTATGCAGTACTGTGATCGTAGCATTGCCTACTTTCAAAACTTCACCGTCCTGTGCAATATGAGCGGGAAATCCCGGCTTGGCAGTGGGGCCAAATACGATTTGGGCTCCTGTTTTTTGGGCCAGATCAATGTGACCGGAGACAAAGTCAGCGTGAAAGTGCGTTTCGAGCACGTACTTGATTTGTGCGCCATCTTTTTCAGCCCGGTTGATATAGGGCTCCACCTCGCGAAGGGGGTCGATAACCACTGCTTCGCCGTTACTCTCAATGTAATAGGCGCCCTGGGCCAGGCAGCCGGTATAGATTTGTTCGATTCGCATAGCCTTCCTTGTTTTGATTCTTCTTAATGAACAATACAAAGTTCGGAAGGGCAGGCGAGCCGGTCAGTGATATTTGTCACTCAGGGAAAGTTTCTCAGTACTTTTATCGTGTTTCGGCCTAAGCGGACCATTCCCCTTTGTTCCATCTTTTTTAAAAGCCGTGAGATAACCTCCCTGGATGAATTTAGGTCACTTGCGATTTGCTGGTGGGTGATCGGTATTTCATCATTTTGCAACAGTTTTTGCTGGTTTTTTAGGTAGAATTCCAGCCTCTCGTCCATGCTCCTGAAAGCAATGCCGTCGACGACCTGCAAAAGTTCTTCAAACCGGGACCGGTAAGTTTCCAGCACGAAATAGTACCAGCTTTTATAGCTCGTCATCAACTCGTCCATCAAGGCGATAGGAATGAGTATAGCCCGTGTGGGCTCTACGGCCCTGGCAGAGATCTGGCTTTGTTCTTTTTTTGTCGCGCAAATCATCGAAAGTGCGCATGCATCGCCAGGGCCTAGCTGGTAAATAAAAAACTCGTTGCCGTCCTGACCTTCCCGGTATAGCTTCACACCGCCCTCCACAATCAGCATGGTGGATTTGAAATACTGCCCCGGGCGCATCAACTGCTCGTCACCCTCAAAGTCCCTCAGGATGCTGTTTTCGGCCAGTTTTCTGATCAGTTCCGGCTCGAATTGGCTGAAATAGGTTTCCAGGTATTGACTTATCGCGGCTTGCTCTGTTTGTATGTTCATCTCTAACATGATTGGAAATCATACAAATTTACAAAATCACTGCCGACGGTCTGTGACCGGAGTCACACAGCGCCGCAGAACATTCAAAGTAGGTGTTTGTGCAAGGCGATTGTATCTTATTGAGTATTTCACCGTTTTCGGGAAGAATTCGCGACAAGGCACGGTTTCCCGCAATGGTGATCACTACTTGGTTCTCTTTATCGGGATAGACACTTGAATGAGCGGCCAATTGTGTTCATTTCACGATATCCCTGATCATTTTACGCACTTGAAGGCTAGTCATACTACTCAATCTTGGCGTTGTTTGGGTGAAAATGATGCCAGCGATTTTGTGCTCGGAATCCTGCCATGGGTGTGTCCCAAACAGCCCTGGACTGCTGCTCTCCTGTACGTGGCCGTCGGCATCGATTACATCGAGCCAGTTGCCGACACCATATCGAACCGGCCTTTGTGGCGTAGATGAAAATGGATTGGTGGCGTATGGCGTGCCGGTAATTTTTGCGTTTTCGGTCTGGTCGGTCAGCATGGTCCCGATAGCGTTTTCGCTTAGCACGAGATTGCCATTATAGCTGCCGCGGTTAACCAACATTTCCAGAAATTTAAGGTAGTCTGCGGCGGTGGTATGCACGCCGCCTGCGATGATCGGATTGCGAGCAGAGCGATATTCAGCCGTCATTCCACAGGGCTGGGCAATGCGTTCGTCAAACAAGTCCTGCCATTTTTTGCCTGACACGATTTCAGCAATCCTGCCGCCGATCTGCATGCCTGCGCTTCCATAGTCGAATTCTGTGCCGGGACGGCTGGCAAGCGGGGTGTAAACGGCGATCGAATCGACCGCTTCGGCGAGCGTCATCATTCTTTTGTACTCATATTGCTGCGGTGAATCGCCTCCGAAACCTGCCGTATGCGCAAAAAATTGCTGAATAGTAATGCTCCCATTTTTGTTGGAGGTAAATATAGGTAAAAACTTTCCCAC
>CBIHPQ010000454.1:0-5563 GCA_966211825.1 uncultured Dyadobacter sp.
CTTGTTACACAACGTACCTCAAAAGTTACATTGTTCACTGGTTACCGGATGCCGCGGGGTTCTGCCTTGGCCTGGTTTTTGATACATGATATGCTCGTATCACAGCCGGCCGGCAAGCCACACCCGGACCGGGAAATTGCAGCCGCGGCATAGATGTTGAATAAGCAAAAGAAAGCTGGAAACTATTAACCAAAAGTGTTATGTCAAAGACAGTCGTAGGAATATTTGAACATGAAAATCAGGCCCAGGATGCACAGAACTACCTTCTTGCCAACGGATTTGGCGATGGTGATGTAGATATTAAGGTGGCCTCTTATAAGTCAGACAGCGTGGAACCACAGTCGGAAGACGCGGATGAAGACCTGTTTGAAAAAATCGGAAACTTTTTCAGGGAGCTATTCGGTGATCAGGACGAGACCGCCCGTTACCACGAAGCCGGGAAACGCGGGACGATCGTAACTGTACACGCAACAAGTGCCGAAGAGGCTGCGGCCGCGGCGCGCATCATGGATAGTTATGGCGCGATGGATGTCAATAAGAACCGGCCCGACTACCATGCAGGCCGGCAGTATGAAGATCCGATCGTCAATCCCCCGAGCGTTGCAGAGGCCCAGACGACATCTGTTAACAGCGTTGAAGCCAGGGGTGTTTATCTCAGGAGCCGGATTGTCGACCGGCCGATAGAACCTGGTTACCGCTTGCGCCAGAGCCGGAACGGTGTGCAGGACGACGCAGCAGAACTCAACAAAACGATCGCCGAACGGGATGCGCTGATCAACGAAATTGTCAATAATGATGAGGTGAAGCGCGATGAGCGTACGAGTTAAAGGCCCATATCATGAACAAAGATGGCACAATTATCATCATAGAAGATGACACTGATGACCAGTATGTATTGGAGGAAGTCTTTAATGAGCTGGGGTATGCCAATGCGAGGGTGTATTTTGGAGACGGCCAGTCCGCGTTGGACTATTTGTATGCAACTGAAGAGCGTCCT
Source organism: uncultured Dyadobacter sp. (assembly GCA_966211825.1). GTDB lineage: Bacteria > Bacteroidota > Bacteroidia > Cytophagales > Spirosomataceae > Dyadobacter. The sequence continues at coordinate 998 of CBIHPQ010000454.1, forward strand.
TTTATCATTATTTCAGACATAAACCTGCCTAAGTTAAACGGCTTGGAACTAAGGCGAAAGGTGCAAACCGACGCCGAACTCAGTCTGAGGTGCATTCCATACGTCTACTTTACCACCGCGATCAACCAGCAGGTTGTTATAGATGCTTACAGTACGTCTGCGCAAGGCTTTTTCGTCAAGCCCGGAGATTTTGAGGAGATTAAGGAAACGATCAAGGTCATGGTTGACTATTGGAAACGGTGCGCTGCCCCGAATAACTTTTAAGGAATCGGGGCAGTCGGATCTCATGCTTTCTTACCTGGTACGGAGACTGCGGAACGCAGCCCGTAGTTCCTCAGTAAAGACCTTTGGCTGTTCCCAGGCGGCAAAATGCCCGCCTTTGTTTAGCTTATTGAAGTAAATCAGTTTGGGGTAAGCCCGCTGCGCCCAGCTTTGTGGCACGGCATATATTTCATCGGGGAAAGCACTCACAGCCACCGGTATTTTCAAGCCCCTCGGGTCGAAAAAGCCTCCTGTGGCACCCTGGGAGGCTTCCCAGTAGAGTCGCGCAGAGGTAACGCCGGTGCGGGTGAGCCAGTACAATGTAATGTTGTCGAGAATGTCGTCCCGCGAGAGACCTTCCTCTTTACCCCCGAACACCCGCCCGATGAGTTTATAGCTCCTGTCATCATGGTCGAGCATCCACGCCGCGAGGCCCACCGGTGAATCATCGACGGCATACAAAGTTTGCGGCCGGAGGCTCATTTCACTGGCATAACCCAGTCCTTTCTTGTAGAAGAAATCCAACTGCTCATAGGCATTCCGTTCGTCGGCCGACAGCCCTGCAGGCATTGTCCCGGTCGCCAATGCTTTTGAAATTTCGGCTGGTACGGCGGCGGCCATGTTGGTATGGATGCCCAGCAATCCGGTTGGGGCGATTAGCGCCATGTTTTCTGAAATAGCATTTCCCCAGTCGCCACCCTGCGCTACATATTCCTTGTACCCGAGCCGGTTCATCAGCGTTATCCATGCTTTCGCCACGCGCACGGGGTTCCATCCCAGCTCCGTGGGCTTTCCTGAAAAACCATGGCCAGGTATAGAAGGGATTACGACGTCAAAAGCGTCTTCCGCTTTGCCACCATATTTTACCGGATCGGTAAGCGGGCCGATAATTTTGAGCTGTTCTATTACCGAACCTGGCCAGCCGTGTGTGACGATCACCGGCAATGCATTTTTGTACTTCGAACGAACGTGGATGAAATGAATGTCCACCCCATCAATATTCGTAACGAACTGCGGGAAGGCATTCAGCCGGGCTTCCATTTTGCGCCAATCGTATCCGTCGGCCCAGTAATCGGCCAACGCCTTCATGGTGGCCAGCTGCACGCCCTGTGTCTCGTCTTTCACAAGTTCCTTCTCCGGCCAACGCGTTTCCGTGATGCGCCGTTTGAGGTTCACTAGCTCTGCATCGGGGATTTGTACCCGGTATGGGTGGACCGATCCATCTTCGGCGGGCTGGGCAGTTGTGGGTGAGGTAGTCGCTAATGTCCCGATAAGCAAACCTGCGGCCATCAGCCACTGTGCGGCCCGCTGAACGGTAGATGCGTAAATGCCATCAGTACCCGATAACCTGCCATTCGCTATTATTTGTTGCTTTTTCATGTTGCTTTGTGTCTAAAATTCTGACACAAAGAAACTGTGATAAAGCCGCAGCATTGCGTGACCTAAATCACATTCGAAACGCTCCCCGATTCAAAATACTCTCCCTTATTCAGAGATACCTGAGTTTCGTATTTAATGTATTGATTTCAAATGCCTGGACGCAAAAAACTGTCGCTTTTGAGTCCCCTAATTGACGCAAACACACCCCTGACAGTGGTGAAATGTTGCCGAGATTTGCATTGCAATCAAACCAAAAACCAGACATGATCAAGCAAATTCTCTCCTGCATTTGTCTCGCGGCTGTCGCAGCGGCGGTATCCTGCCAGTCGGGGCAAAAAGACGGACAAAACACTTCGAAAACCGACACCACTGCCAGCGAAAAAACGAAGGTGAAGCCCGCCGAAACCGGCTACGCGGATGTAAACGGGTTAAAAATGTACTACGAAGTATACGGCAGCGGCAAGCCGCTCGTGCTCCTCCACGGATCGTTTATGAACATCCCGATGAACTGGGCGCACATTATCCCGCTGCTGGCGCCGGACCGCAAAGTGATCGTTGCCGAAATGCAGGGCCACGGCCGCACCCGCGACACCGCACGCGAGCTAAGCTACGAGGGCATGGCCGACGATGTTTCCGGGCTGCTCGACCATCTCAAAATCGATAGCGCGGACATTCTCGGGTATAGCATGGGCGGAGGCATTGCCTACCAGCTCGCGGTGCGCCATCCCAACCACGTGCGCAGGCTGGTGGTACTCTCGGGCGCGTATGCCCACGACGGCTGGTGGCCCGACGCCGAAGCCAGTTTTGCCGGAATGACCGCCGATATGTTCAAAGGCAGTCCGATCGAAAAACAATACGACAGCCTTGGTAACGACCCGGCGCGTTTTGGGGATTATGTCAAAAAGGTGATCAGCATTGATTTGAAGCCTTATGACTGGACCAGCGATGTCAAAAAGATCCAGGCGCCGGTATTCCTCGTGATAGGCGATGCCGACGGTGTGCGCTACGAGCATGCCCTGGAACTGTTCCGGGCGAAAGGCGGCGGCAAAATGGGCGATATGCACGGACTTCCCAAGTCGCGGCTGGCGATTTTGCCCGGCACAACCCATATCGGCATGATCCAGCGAACGGACTGGCTGATCCCGATGGTCACCGATTTCCTCAACTCCGACCTGAGCAGCACCCCTCCGACGTTCTGAAAAAAACGACCATTTCCGACATTGGATATTAAAACTCGTTTCATGTATAAGTATTAGGTAAGCAAATCAGAGAACGGCCGGCTTAGTCCAGCAGCAATTTATTGGTGATAATCTCCGTGTTCGGCAGCGGGAACACATAGTTGGTCTGCGAGGGAAGCACTTCCGGCGCCACGAGCCCGTTGCCCGATTTCGCGGGGAATGGCAGCAGGTTGCGGACGATATCGTTGGAGCGGAGGCCTTCGCCGAGCAGCTCGATGCGGCGCTCTTTGAGAATGGCGGCTACCAATGCCTGCTGCGTGCTGATGGCCTCTTTCGGAAACTCGTAGGAGGCGTCGGAGCGGTTGCGGACAGCTTTGAGCAAGGCCGTAGCGGTGGCCGTGTCGCCGGTGCGGGCGGCGGCTTCTGCGTAGTTGAGCAGCACTTCCGAATAGCGGATAATCGGCAGATAGTCCAGGAACGGCGAAGGCTTGGCATACTTGGTCAGAAACTGCACCCCGGAGGCGGTTCGCGCGAAGGTGCGGCGCAGGTCGGAAGTCCGCCATTCAGCGTCGCCCCAGATGCCCGCCGGGTTAAGGTTATACTCCGAATTGGCATTGATCACATACGGGAACGACGTCTGCCCGGTCACATTATCGAGCTCGGTCATCGGCACCGACAGGATGGATTCGCTGCTGGTGTAGTTGGTCGTAAATATCTCGACGATGTTTTCAAGCTTGTGCTTCACGCCCGAGGCTGCCGAGAACGGTGCTTCTGCCGAAACGATCTTTTTAGCCTCGTCGATCACCTTCGCCCATTGGCCGCTGTTAAGATATACCCTCGTTTTTAATGCAATGGCCGTATTCCGGTGCGCACGGGTGCTGTTGAGTAATGCGGTACCATATGACAAAGGCAGGTTGGCCTCCGCTTCGTCCAGGTCTTTGAGAATTTGTGCGTAAACCTCTGCTACGGTGCTGCGTTTCAGGTCGTTGTTGGCAGCGGTGGTTTCGGCCAACAGGCGGAGCGGAAGTGCCTTGGACGCGCCCTTGTCCTCGTTGTACGGGCGTGCATAGGCGGTCACGAGGTCGAAGTAGCTCAATGCGCGCACGAACTTCGCCTCGGCCACGTACTGTTTGGCCAGCGCTTCGCTCACCACGCCAGGGTGCCCGCCGATGCCCGCGATAAGGATATTCGCATTGTTGATCGTCTCATAGCCCTGCGCCCAAAAGCCGGCGATAAAGTTGGAGCTCGCATTGAGCGTGTGGTTCCAGGCTTCGAATGCCGTGAAAGTATTGCTGGTACGGTTGATAAATTCCTCCCCTCTCACTTCCGAATAGGTGTAGTAGTTTCCGCCATAGAAATTGCCTCCTTTGGCCGATTTATACACCCCATTCACCAGCCCGAGAATACGCTCTGGCGTGTCGAATGCATTGGCGCCGGTAATGGCGGTTTCGGGTGCGGGATTGAGCAACTTTTCCGAATCGCAGGCGGTAAGCAGCAACGCCGCCGAAATGCCCCAGCCCATTGTCGTCCGCCCGAATGTGTTGAATATGTTCATTGTCATAATGGCTTTGGATTAAAAACTAACATTCACGCCCAGCGTAAAGGTGCGGGCCTGCCCTACCGAGTTCTTCTCGATTCCAGGTGTGGTATTGGAATTTCCATTCACGGACGATTCCGGATCGGTGCCCTTGTAGCTGGTGATCAGGAAGAGGTTCGATCCCTGCGCGTAAATGCGCACGGGCCCGAT
>CBIHPQ010000455.1:0-5563 GCA_966211825.1 uncultured Dyadobacter sp.
GACGCATTGATCTTCACGTTGCGCCTGCACCACTCGACGCTCGTGTACGATGAAGCGCTGGAAAGGCTGAAAAAGGAAATGCCCAACTATATTTCACCCGATGAACGTCCGGCGAACTACAAGATCAGCGACGAGCAGGAAGACGAGGCAGAGCTGCTTCTGACCGAGTTCATCGAAGAGATTGAGGAAAACGAAGAAATCACCGTGCGCGAGCATGTAGAAATCGACGATCAGTTCGAATACGGCGTGGGCCTGGAAGTAGGTTTGAACAAAACCGAGATCAATGACAAGATCATCAGTGATTTTATCAAGGCATTCACTACCGGCAAGGTGGAGCTCGACCCGACGTTGTACTCGTTCACGGGCAGCGAAGAGGAAGATTGATCTGGTATAAAGCTCATAAGAATGCGCCTTTTTTACCGAAGGCGCTTTCTTTATGCGGCAGTTTGAGGCGTTAAAACAAAACGACCACCTTTTTGAGGTGGTCGTTTTGTAAAATATGTTTGGCTCTGCGGATTAGATAGCAGATTTAACAGTCTTGATAATGCGGGCTGCAACTTTGTAAGGATCAGCAGCCGAGTTCGGACGACGATCTTCGAGGTATCCGCTCCATCCTTTTGCAGGAACTACAACAGGGATACGGATAGAAGCACCACGGTCAGAAACACCGTAGCTGAAATCGTGGATAGAAGCCGTTTCGTGCTTTCCAGTCAGACGAAGGTGGTTGTCAGCACCGTAAACTTCGATGTGCTCTTTCACTACGGGACGGAATGCTTCGCAAATTTTGTCGAAAGTATCTTTGCTTCCGGCAGTTCTCAAAGTAGAGTTTGAGAAGTTAGCGTGCATACCGCTTCCGTTCCAGTCAAGCGCGCCCAGAGGTTTGCAGTGCCAGTTGATAGAAACACCATATTTTTCACCGATTCTTTCGAGGAGGTAACGGCCAAGCCAGATTTGGTCACCAGCTTCCTGCGCACCTTTTGCGAAGATCTGGAATTCCCACTGTCCTGCTGCTACTTCTGCATTGATACCTTCCACGTTCAAACCTGCTTCGAGGCAAGCGTCAAGGTGCTCTTCTACGATCTCGCGGCCGTAAGCGTTGGCAGCGCCAACTGAGCAGTAGTATGGTCCTTGTGGAGCTGGGTAACCATTAGCCGGGAAGCCGAGAGGCTTGTTGGTTTCGTTATCCCAAAGGAAATATTCTTGTTCAAACCCGAACCAGAAGTCGTTGTCACCATCTTCAATAGTAGCACGGCCGTTTGATTCGTGAGCAGTTCCGTCAGCATTCAATACCTCGCACATTACCAGGTATCCATTTGTACGCTGAGGATCAGGAATAATGTAAACAGGTTTTAGCAAACAGTCGGAAGAACCGCCGGGAGCCTGCTCAGTTGACGAGCCATCAAACGACCACATTGCGCAATCTTCCAGTTTTCCACTAAAATCGTTTTCAATTTTGGTTTTGCTGCGTAAACTTTGGGTCGGCTTGTAGCCATCCAACCAAATATATTCCAGCTTGGACTTTGACATAATAGTACTAGATAAAGTGGTGACGAATAATTATAACGGCACAATATTAATGCAAAAATGTATTTACAAAAAATAAATGCTAGGAAAAATTAACCTTCCACAAAATATTATTGCGTTCGTGGTAGTATTGTCAGTAAAAAATGCATTATTCTAATAAAATGAAGCTGTTTCAAAAAGTGCGGATTCTCAGGAATTTCCTGTAAAAATGTTCTAAACAGGTTGAAAATATGCCTTTGAAACTATAAAATAACAGCAATATCCAATAAACCGCCATTTTTAAACCGGGCGACGGATAGAATTCTTCGGGGATTGTAAATTTTGTGCTGTTGCCGATATTTTGTATATTTTTGAAGGCACCAGCGGTATTTGCCCACATCACTACAATATTAGAAAAATGCATTTGTTTTACCAGCCTGACCCTCACGTTTTTGAACTCGATGAAGAGGAAGCAAGGCACAGTTCGAAGGTTTTAAGGCTCGGTTCCGGCGACATGATTTATGTGACAAACGGCAAAGGCCTGCTGCAAAAATGCCGGCTTAACATCCAGGGGCGAAAAGTAGGTTATGAAGTAGTAGAATCCAAAATGACGGAGCGGAGAAATTTCGCCGTTAATATGGCGATCGCCCCCACGCGCAAGGCCGAGCGGAACGAATGGATGGTGGAGAAAATGACCGAAATAGGGGTGGAGCGCATTGATTTCGTCGTGACAGAGCATACCAATCCGGAAACCCTGAACCGCGTCGTGAACCTGACCAGGCTGAACCGCATTGCCGCCGCCGCCATGAAGCAGTCGCAGCAATATTATATGCCGGAAATTACAGTAAATAACAAGTATGAGCCGTTTATTAAAAGCATAACCGATGCAATCCGCCTGATTGCGTACGTTCCGGAACAAAATACGGTGGAACATGTTTTCAGCAAAATAAATAAGGGCAGCGACACCACCTTACTGATCGGCCCGGAAGGAGATTTCAGTCCGAGGGAAGTGGAACTGGCGCTTGAAAACGGTTTTCAAACGGTATCACTGGGCCCGACAAGGCTCCGTACCGAAACCGCCGCCGTCGCAGGGTGCCACGCAGTTAACCTGGCGCAGATTTTGTAATGAATTTTGAATGAATGAATGATTGAATGACCGAATAAATTGAATTTTAGGTCTTCACTCATACTAAATTCAATCATTCAATTGACCCATTCAGTCATTCAATCATTCGGTCATTCAAAATTATTCAATCATTCGGTCATTCAATCATTCAGTCATTCAATCATTATATGAACGCCCGACTCCTAGTTATCGCCCTGCTGCTTTGTGCCGCCATTACAGCGCAGGCGCAATCCTCTTTGAAGATCGCGAAGCTGAAATATGGGGGCGGGGGCGATTGGTATGCCAATAAAACCTCGTTGCCTAACCTGATCAAGTTCTGCAATGCGGAGCTTAAAATGAATATCAATCCGGTTGAGGATGTAGTGGAAGTGGGTAGTCCGGATATTTTTTCTTATCCGTTCGTACACATGACCGGACATGGGAATGTTGTTTTCAGCGATGCTGAGGCGCAAAATCTGCGGAACTACCTTCTTTCGGGAGGGTTTTTGCATGTGGACGACAACTACGGCCTCGACCAGTTTATCCGGCGCGAAATGAAGAAGGTATTCCCCGAACTTTCGTTTGTAGAACTCCCGTACGACCACCAGGTCTACCATATGAAATACAAATTCCCGGAGGGCCTGCCGAAAGTACACGAACACGACGGCAAGCAGCCCCAGGGCTTCGGACTGATCTGGCAGGGGCGGCTGATCTGCTATTACAGCTACGAAACAGACCTCGGTAATGGCTGGGAAGACCAGAGTGTGTATAATGATCCCGAGGAAATGCGTCGCAAAGCACTACAAATGGGGGCTAATCTGCTTAGCTACGCCTTCATGATCGAGTAGGCGGAACGCTGGACGGTAAGCAGTAAGTCCTATGGCTATATTCCAAATTTAGTTTTGGAAATTTCGGTTTTCTAACCTTTGGCACTTATTTTTGTACAAAGTTCAGCACATTAAAAATTTCCCGCCGTTCCATGTATATAGTCCTGATTGTATTTGTTGTACATTGGTATTTGTCACTATTCTGTCAAACCTTTTTTTTACACCGCTATTCCGCTCATAAGATGTTCATAATGAGCAAGCCATGGGAACGGTTCTTCTATTTGCTCACCTATCTTTCACAAGGATCTTCGTACCTGAGCCCGCGTGCATATGCGATCCTGCACCGCATGCACCACGCATTCAGCGACACCGATAGAGACCCGCATTCTCCGCATCATACCAAAAACGTATTTACGATGATGTGGGAGACCAAAAATATTTACAACGCTGTATTGAACCGCAAACGCGCGATCGAAAACCGCTTCGAGCGGAATTATCCGGAATGGAGGTTGATCGAAAAACTGGGTGATTCGTGGATTTCGAGAGCGGGCTGGGCTGTTTTGTACATCGTGTTCTACGTGCTGGCTTACATCTACCTGGATATGCACTGGGCGTTTTTCTTCCTGTTGCCGATCCACTTCCTGATGGGCCCGATCCACGGCGCGATCGTTAACTGGAGCGGACACAAATACGGATACCAGAATTTCGATAACGACGACAAATCCAAAAACTCCCTGATCTTCGATTTCCTGATGATGGGCGAGCTTTTCCAGAATAACCACCACAAGCGACCTAATTCGATCAATTTCGGCTCAAAATGGTTCGAAATTGACCCGACTTATCCGGTGATCAAGCTATTGAGCAGTTTGAAGATCATCGAGATCCGAAAGAAGCACTAGTGCGCGACGTCTGGTCAGGTGTTGTCATTTCCGGTCAGGCGTAGTAAGGATTTTCATTGATAGAATAGAAAGGGAGGAGAAATTGGTCAGTCGGCCAATTCTCCTCCCTTTTTTTTCGCATCTATACCTGACAACATTTGACTATTAATGACCACACTTGACTATACCTGACAAGACTTGACCACCATTTTGACCCGCTACGACACAAAAAATTGGCAGACGTGAGAGACGCCTGCCAATCTGCTTATTAACACCACAAAAAATGAAATCCTTTGAAATGCGACTGGCGATGTTCCCGCCCTGTCGACAATACAAATAAGATCAACAATACTTAAAAAGGCGTTAATAATAAGTTAGAATTTGCTTAGAGACGCAAAAAAGTCAGACGAAAAGTCGTGCCCTTGGGGATATTCGATTGAATGCTGATGCTGCCGTTGTGCAGCTTCACAATGCGCTCCACGAGCGAGAGGCCGATGCCGTAACCTTTGATATTTGCCGTGTTGTCGCTGCGGTAGAACGGCTGGAAAACGAGGCTCTTGTCCTTCTCCGGAATCCCCTTCCCTTTATCTGAAAACGTAAGCCCGAGTTGCCCCCGCGAGGGATGCAGGCAAACGCTCACGGTGTTGTCGTCCGAGAACTTGCAGGCATTGTCCATCAGGTTCAGGAACGCCGTTTTAAGCAGCGTCGTGTTGCCTGTGATTTCCAGCCAGGTGTCGTCCTCGGGGAGTTCGTCGAAGTTTAATATAATGTTGTATGCCGGGTTTGCTTCTGCGAGGTTCATGCGGCAGTCGAGCAGGAGGTCGTCGACGCGGATGAGCTCGGTGAGCAGGTCGCGCTGGTCTTCGCTTACCTTGGCCAGTTCGAGCAATGTATTCGATAGCTGCCCGAGTTCCTGGATATCTTCCAACACCGAGCGGATCGTCATCTGGTACTCGTACGGGTTCCGTTCTTTCAGCATGATTACTTCGAGCTGCGATTTGATCTTCGTCAACGGGTTTTTCAATTCATGCGAGACATTGGCCACGAAGATCTTCTGCATTTGAAAAGCCGTTTCAATGCGGTCGAGCAGCTTGTTGAAAGTGACGGTCAACCGCCCGATCTCGTCTTTTTGATTGGGTACATTGAGCCGCGTATCCAGCTTTTGGGGCAGAATACCTTCTACCGCATTCATAACCTTTGAAATAGGCCTTAATGCACGCTTGGAGAAGATCCAGCCTACGATCGCCACC
>CBIHPQ010000456.1:0-5511 GCA_966211825.1 uncultured Dyadobacter sp.
ACGGATGGCCTCACTATGTCTGACCCATCGACTCGCCTACTTCTTCCCGTACTTATCTTTATACTTTTCGTAAAGCCGCTTCTGCTTGTCGTCCAGATTGACCTTTCCGCCGCGGATGTATGCCATTTGAACCACATTGCCACGCATATCGAGAATGTCGCCGTCGGAAACTAGCAATGAGGCCTGCTTGCCTTTTTCGAGCGTCCCTACCTGTTGCCCTGCACCGATAATGTCGGCTGCATTGCGTGTCACAAACTGCAATGCTTCCTCGGGCGTAACGCCACTGAAACCGGAAGCGGTACCTGCCAGAAAACCAAGGTTACGCGTGCGCCACCATTCGTCGGCGTATGTGATCGCCACCTTTATACCCGCTTTATGAAGCAATCCCGGCAGCTCATACGGCAGGTAAACGTTTTCGTCCACACCGTCGGGGAGCCTGTGCGTCGTGTTGATGATCACGGGAACCTGGTTTTCTTTCAAAAACGCAGTCACTTTGTAGGATTCATGCCCGCCTGCAATCACAACTTTTTTCACACCTGCTTCCTGGGCAAAACGTACGGATTCGATGATATCCTTGGCATAATCGGCGCGGATGTAGAGATTTGCCGTACCTGCAAAAAGTGGCTTCATTGCTTCCAGCCGTAGATTTACAGGGCTAGGGCTGGCGATTTCGGCATAAGCTTTGGCCTCGGCAAACGTCTTTTTGAAGAGGTCGACCGTTTCCTGGCGTTTCTCATTCCGCTTGATCGCATAGGTGAAGGTCTCATTATCGAAATTTCCTGCCAGAAACGGCGGCCAGCTTAGCCATATGCCGTCATCCTTCTTCAAAACAGCATCTTCCCAGTTCCATCCATCGCTGTAAAAAACCGATGACGAACCCGAGATTGCGCCACCCTGCGGAACGGCCTGCGAGAGCAGGATCCCATTGCCCCGCAAAGTCGGAATTACCTCGGAATCCGTGTTGTAGGCTACGAGCGCACGCACGTGAGGGTTGATTTCCCCTACCTCCCGGTAATCGAGCGTGGCCCGCACGGACGCGATTTCCTGCAAACCGACGGTCGTATTGAGTGAGATCAGGCCGGGAAAAATGTGTTTTCCCTTCACGTCCACCGTTTCAGCACCGGCGGGGCCTGTTACAGAGCCAACCGGCCCTATCTGCGTAATAATGCCTTTGTCAAATGCGATGGCGCCATTCTGGATCACCTCGCCGTTTCCTACGTGGATCGTCGCGCCTGTGAGTATCACCGGCTTTATTTGCGGCTTTGCCGGTGCCGGGTTCTGTGCCTGTGCTCCGGCCGTCAGTCCGAGCAGAAGGCCGGCTATGAGTTTATATTTTTTCATAAAAATCAATTTGAATGTCTTGAAACAGTATTACTTACCCGCTTCGTGTTCTGCATGGATACCCACCACATCTTCGCAATGCCACATATGCGGCTTGGTTGCTTCCGGTTTTTGTGTTGGTTTGCCTTCCGCTTTTTCGCCCAGCATTTTCTGGATCAGTCTTTCGCGTTCCACCGCAATGGATTTCTGTTTCTCCTCATCTTTTTTACGGTCAAAATAAATGGCGCCTTCGACCATCGTGAAGTCGGGCCTCGCATACACTGAAAGCGGGCTCGCATTCCAAAGTACCAGGTCCGCATCCTTCCCGGCTTTCACGCTTCCCATTCGGTCGTCTACATGAAGGAGCTTGGCGGGGTTCAGGGTCACCATTTTCCAGGCTTCCTCTTCCGGCACACCGCCGTATTCCACGGTTTTCGCAGCTTCCTGGTTCAGCCGGCGGGCCATTTCAGCATCGTCGGAGTTGATTGCCACCGTCACGCCTTCATGGTACATCAGCGCCGCATTGTAAGGAATTGCCTCTTTTACCTCCATTTTATAAGCCCACCAGTCAGCGAAAGTCGAGCCACCAATGCCCCGCTTTTGCATACCGTCGGCCAGCTTGTAGCCTTCCAGAATGTGCGTAAATGTATTGATTCTGAATTTCAATGAATCCGCCACGTGCATCAGCATATTGATCTCCGATTGCACATAGGAATGGCAGGTTATAAAACGCTCGTTACCGAGGATTTCCGCCAGCGCATCCAGCTCTATATCGCGGCGCGGCGGGGTAGCATTCTGCTTTTTGGCATTTGCATTGTAGCTTTTCCAGCTAGCCGCATATTCTTTTGCACGCAGGAAATGGTCGAAATAGATCTGCTCCACACCCATGCGCGTCTGCGGGAAGCGCACACGCTGAACATCACCCCAGTTCGACTGTTTCACATTCTCACCCAATGCAAATTTGATCGTCTTCACTTCCGGGATCAGCATTTCCGACTGGCTTGCCCCCCATTTCAGCTTGATCATCGCGCTTTGTCCGCCAATCGAGTTGGCCGAACCGTGCAGCAAATGCGAAGCCGTAACACCGCCCGCCAGTTGACGATAAATATTGATATCATCCGGATTGATCACGTCGCTCATACGCACCTCCGCGGAGCTGGACTGCCCACCCTCATTAATACTGAAAAGCGCGATATGTGAATGCTCGTCGATGATACCGCTGGTAAGGTGCTTACCCGTTCCGTCGATCGTTCTTGCACCCGATGGCGCCGCGAGGCCCTTTCCTACCTTCGTAATTTTCCCGTTTTGGACAATCACATCTGCATTTTGCAGTATACCGTCTTTTTCGTTCGTCCAGATCGTCGCATTTTTGATCAGGACAGTTTCCTTCGCAGGCAATGTCTCATTTCCGTAACCCACAAAAGGATACACGATCGGGCCCGTTTCTTTGCTTTTCGGCTTGGTAGTGTCCGCAACGGCGGCAGTAACGGCATTCTTTTCCGTGAGTGTAGCAGTCCATGGAATAACGGTCCCGTTTGGCAATACGCCCTCTCCGCTGAACCCGTTCCCGCTGAGCCAGCCTGTAAGACGTGTTGTACCACCTGCTTTTTTGTCTTGCTGATAGGTTAATGTCAATAATGCATTCGCCAGGATCGCTTTGGGCGTAATTTTGATTGAATCCTGCACTACAATCTTGTATTCAGGTTTTTCCGGCGACCCGGTGATCTGCAACTTTCCGGCGGGCTGGTTGTTCAGCGATAGCGAATAGGTCCCTCTGATATCCGGTGCGTCAAGTGCCGTAAGGACGAATTTCTTGCCTTGCACCCAGTTTTCATAGATCACATTCTCCTTCGCAAACAGATCACCCGAGGTAATGATAAAATTGGCAAGCATCCCTGGTTTCAGGCTTCCGATCTTGTTTTCGGCTTTGATCAGCGAAGCAGGCTGTGTGGTCAATGCTGCTAATGCCCTTTCCTTCGGCAAACCGTATTCGATGGCTGTCCGCAGGTTTTTCCAGAAATCGGTTTTGTTTCGTAATCCCGAGGTGGTCAATGCAAACGGAATCTCCGCTTTCGCAACCTCGGAAGCATTGCGCGGCGCCAGTTCCCAGTGTTTCAACTGGCTCATGGTTACTACCTCCGCATCCCACGGGTCCGTCACGTCGTAAGCATCCGGAAACACGAGCGGGAGCAGCAATGTAGCCTTGCTTTCCTTGATCTCACGAATGCGCTGGTATTCGTCGCCTCCTCCGCGGATAATGTATTGTATCCCAAATTCGTCGCCGATCTTATCAGCCCGCAGGATACTGTACTTGTCGCCCGTCTCAAAAAAAGAAGGCAGCGTTTTGATCTGGTTGAATGCTTCCAGCGACAGGTTGGTTTCTTTTTTGCTACCGCCTTTCGCGTACCAGTCGGCATCATAATAGTTTTGTCTTAAAAGCGCCACCACGCCCATTCCGGACGATGGGTAAGTCTGCGATGAGCTTCCCTTGCCAAACGAGAAATGCGCCGACGCCCTGCTATTGAGTACGGCTTTGTTGGCAGGCTCATCGGTAAGGGTCACGAGCGCGCCGCTTCCGCGCACAATGCCGTCGTGCGAATGTATGAGCACGGTACCGAAACCAATTTTCCGCAAGTCACCCGCCTTCTTTGCATCGGGCGTAAAAAGAATACTCGCATCGGTTTCAGGTTGAATGGCCTGGTTCCAACCGAACGCGCCTTTCTTGTTCGATTCCAGCTGAGGCGTTTGCCGGCCGCCTCCACCTTGCGCCCTTCTGACTTCCGGCATTCCATAATCCGAATCCAGCTCGATGAGCGATGCGTAAATGAACTTGCCTTTAAGATCGACCGTGACGGTTCCGGCAGGGATTTTCACCTGCTTGCCCGTTTCGCGGATCATCCCGTCTTCGATCAGCATTGTCGCATTTTCGATGGTAGTTTTGGGATCCACGACGATCGTTGCGTTTGTGAAAGCATACCGGCCCGTTCGTTCATCATAAGCCCCGTTCCTCGGGAAGGTTTCCTGCGCGTGGCAATACACAGCCAGCGTCATACAGCCTAATATCGTTGATAATTGTTTAAACATATATTGTTGTCTTAATTACAATTGTGCCTTACAATATACAAGTAAAATCGGTAAATCAGGGCTGTGGGACGTATCTTGCAGTTGATTTGACCGTTTCCCCATCATCTCTGAACTTATCATGACATTCGAACAATTCCAGGAATCACTTACGCTGCCCGCACCGCCCAAAGGCCTTCCTATCCTGCTGGAAGCACTTTGGCATGACGCCAATGGCGACTGGGAGGCAGCCCATAACATCGCCCAAAGCAGGGAAGGAACACAATCATATGACCGTTTACATGCCTACCTTCACCGTGTCGAAGGTGATACTTTCAATGCAGGTTACTGGTACAGACGTGCTGGTTCAGAGGTATTTATAGGAAGCTTGAAAGAAGAATGGGCGTATCTTGCCCATACTTTACTGGAAAAAGCATAAGGCTTTTGCCTTATATTCGATCAATATAAGGTTTTTTCCTTATATCCTTAAAATATAAGGCTTTTACCTTATATTTGTTGATTATAAGCAAAAAACCTTATACTCATGAAAGCGTTCCGGGCGGTCATAACCGCCGATATGGTCAATTATACGCAGTTTTCACGCGATGAAACCACTTTATGGCTGGAAGAAATGCTAGCCATTTTACACAAAAACCAGACTTTCAAATGGGCGTTGAAACCGGAAATATATCGCGGTGACAGCTTCCAGGCGGTTTTGAAAAACACCGACGAGGTCATGCGCGTGGCTATCCTCGTACGCGCGTGCATACGCAAGCACGCGCCCAATGCCGATATGCGCATAGCCATCGGCATCGGCCACACGGACCAGCTTACCGATCGCCCGGGCACGTCCGACGGCGAGGCGTTCAGACTATCGGGGCACCTGGCCGATAAAATCCGTCAGCAAAAAGCAAGGATCGGCATTGCATTGCCCAAGCCTTCGGAGCCATTGTCGTCGACACTGGATTTGCTGGAAACAGTGATCGAAAGCTGGACGGCAGCTCAGAGCCAGGTCGTTGAGGCGCTCTTGCAGGGCAAAAATGTGACGCAGATCGCCGAAATGCTATCGATCAGCCAATCGGCGGCGAGCCAGCGGATCGCGGCTTCCAGGTGGTGGGCAATTGAAAGTTT
>CBIHPQ010000457.1:0-5469 GCA_966211825.1 uncultured Dyadobacter sp.
TGTTTCCGGCCGCGTGGCTTGCGGTAATAACCATGCCGAACGGATTAGGGTGCTTCAAAGGCCGCCTTTGGGGCTTGAATGCATACAGTGCACTGTGAAAATCTTTACTCATTTCCTCCGCTAAGTCATTTCTGAGTGGGCTAATGCCCGCGGTAAACCATTGGCATGTGCTTTTTGGCAATGCGCCGAATCCACAAAACATTCAAACCTATGAGTTTCGACATCGATACCCGCGGGCAGACGCAAAGCGTACAGCCCGGCATAGAAGAAGTGATGGACCCGGCACCGGTCGTGATCCGCGAAAATTACCGCGGCAGCGGGAAATTGCAGGGTAAAACCGCCCTCATTACCGGCGGCGACAGTGGCATTGGACGCTCGGTGGCCGTGCATTTTGCCCGCGAAGGAGCCGACGTAGCCATCGTTTACCTGGATGAAACCCAGGACGCCGCCGATACCAAAGCAATGGTGGAAGCAGAAGGCAAAAACTGCCTGCTGATCCAGGGCGACATCCGCAGCGAGGCATTCTGCAAGGAAGCGGTGAGCCGCGTGGTAAATGAGTTTGAAAAACTGAATATCCTCGTCAACAACGCCGCCGAGCAGCATCCCAAGGACAATGTAGAGGAGATCTCGCCCGACCAGCTGAGCGATACATTTGCGACGAACATTTTCTCCTTTTTTTACTTCACCCAGGCTGCATTACCGCATCTGGACCAGGGAGATTCCATTATCAACACCACATCGATCACCGCCTATCACGGCAGCCCGTCATTGCTCGATTACTCCTCTACAAAGGGGGCGATCGTCGCATACACGCGATCGCTGGCAGGCAACCTGGCCGAAAAGGGCATCCGGGTGAACGCGGTGGCGCCGGGGCCGATCTGGACGCCGCTCATCCCTTCGACATTTGATTCGGAACGGGTGAAAAAGTTCGGAAAAGATACCCCATTCAAACGGCCGGGGCAGCCTTGCGAAGTGGCGACCTGCTATGTGTTTCTGGCCAGCGAGGATGCCTCCTACATGAGCGGGCAGGTGTTGCACCCGAATGGCGGGCAGGTGATCAACGGGTAATGCTATCTGGGAAGCCATTTTCGGACGG
The DNA here is from genome assembly GCA_966211825.1 of uncultured Dyadobacter sp. Lineage (GTDB taxonomy): Bacteria > Bacteroidota > Bacteroidia > Cytophagales > Spirosomataceae > Dyadobacter. The sequence continues at coordinate 1,097 of CBIHPQ010000457.1, forward strand.
CCGCTTCGAGCGTATCTTTTAAAACCGGCTTGGTGAGGTAATCGTCCATTCCGGCTTCGATACACTTTTCGCGCTCGCCGACGACCGTACCGGCTGTAAGTGCGATGATCGGCACGCGGGAGAGCCCTTCCGCGTGCCGGATCTCGCGCGTGGCTTCATAGCCATTCATTTCCGGCATTTGGATATCCATGAAAACCATGTCGGGAACCGTCCTGCGGAACGCCTCGACAGCCTCCTTGCCATTCGCCGCCTCGATCAGCTCGCTGCCGGGCAGTATCTTGTTCAGCATCGATTTGACCAGCAGCATATTGATCCTGTGGTCTTCGGCAATCAGTATTTTCATTTCGCTCGTCTCGTAAATTTCTCCCGACAATTTTTCCTGCGCGACAATTTTTGCCGGCATCTCCGGGGTTTTCACTTGGAGCCCCAGATCGGAAAGCGCGTGAAAAAGCTGTTGGATTTTAACGGGTTTCACCAAAAAATGCCTGATATCGAGCTCATTGCCAAATGCGATAAGCGCCTCTTCATCAAACGAATCGTTCAGTAAAATCACCGGTTGTTCGCGGCTTTTCAGCTTCCTGATCATCCGGATCGTTTCAATCCCGTCCCAACCGGGCATCTGGCAATCCATCAGTATCACATCGTATTGTTTGCCCGAAGAAAGTACCTCGTAGGCTTCTTCACCGCTGCGGGAGTAATCCGAGGCGATGCGCTTATTGGCCAGCATATCCTTCAATATCTGCCCGTTATGTGCATTATCGTCGACGATCAGCACATTTTCGATCTGCTCTACATTCTCCCATTCAAACCGGTCCTCGCCCTCGATGGCGCGGAATGCTACGTCAAAAAAGAAGGTACTGCCTTTCTCGACCTCGCTCACGAGTTGCAGGCGACTGTCCATTAATCCCAGCAGGCTGTTGGAAATGGTGAGCCCGAGGCCTGTTCCGCCAAACCGCTTGGTCGTGGAGGAATCTTCCTGTGAAAATGCCTCGAATATGCGCCGCTGGTTTTGCGGGTCGATACCGATGCCGGTGTCGCGGACGGAGAAACGGAATGTGTAGTCGAGGCCTCTTATCTTGTGCAGCAACTCAATTTTCAGCTCAATTTCGCCCCTGGTCGTGAATTTGACGGCATTGCTGAGCAGGTTCACCAGAATTTGACGCAAGCGTACCGAGTCACACCATACAAACTGGGGGATATCGGACGGGATGTTCAGCAGCATTTCCAGGTGTTTCTGCTGCGACTGGTAGGTCACCATGTCGGCCACCTGGCCGCAAACTTCCAGCAGGTCCGTCTTTTCGGGTGTCAATTCGAGCTTGCCGGCCTCTATTTTTGAAAAATCGAGAATGTCGTTGATAATGTCCATCAGCGAGTTGGCCGACTGAAAGACCATCGACATATATTGCTGCTGGGTTTCATCCAGATTGGTTTTCATCAGCAAATCGGTAAACCCGACCACGCCATTCAGCGGCGTCCGGATCTCGTGGCTCATATTCGCCAGAAACTCCGATTTCAATTTACTGGCTGCTTCCGCGTGCTCACGGGCTTCCAGCAGTTCGAGTTCTGCGCGTTTCCGCAGCGTAATATCGCGGATCACCGCCTGGATGATTTCCGTATCATTGATTTTGATCCGGTTAAGCAGCACTTCGGCCACAAAAGACTCCTTCGAGTCGCCGAAACGTTTGTACTTCCATTCGAAGCTATGCGTCCCTTTTTCGTACACTTCCTGCACATGCCGGCTGCCCTCGCCCTTCATGTCTTCCATTCCCAGCTCGTTCAGGCCCGACAAATCGCCTATCGGCATGCTGGCCAGTGTTTCCACCGAGTCGATCCCAAACATTTTCAGTGCGGCCCCGTTGCAATCCAGGTAGCCCATTTTGTCAAAAAGGATAACAGCGTCGCTGGTGGAATCGTAAAGGCTCCGGAATTTGGCTTCGGAATTTTGAATATCCACTTCTGCCTGCTTCCGGTGGGTAATGTCCTGAAATGCCCCGTAAATGCGCACGCATACGCCGTCGACCATTTCGGACTTCCCTATCGTCCTGATCCACAACTCATTGCCTTTCGCAGTTATCACTTGCAGCTCGCTATCCCAGGGTGTTCCGTGGGCCAGCCCTTCGGCTACCGCCTGGGCTATGGCCTCCCTGCTGTAACCTTCCTTATAGAAGTTAATGGCCGTTGTCGTATCAGGCATATAGTCTGCCGGTACTTCGTGGATTTCCCGGGTCGTCGACGACCAGTAGAGCTCTCCTGTGCGTGCATACAGCTCCCAGCCTCCCACGCGCGCGACGCTGTTGGTCTGTTCCTGGATATCCTTGATCCGTTTGAGTTCCTGGTCGGCTTCTTTACGGGCAGTAATGTCCCTCTCTACGGCTATGTAGTTGGTACAATTGCCATAATCGTTGAAAACCGGGGTTATTTTGAGGTCTACCCAGTAGCTTTCACCCTCTTTGGTGTAGCAGAGCACTTCTTCCCTTACGACCGTCTTTTCCTTGCAATGCGACCAGATCCGAGCCAGTGTATCGGGGTCGGTTCCGGGGCCACGTAGCAAATTCAGCGGATTTTTACCCTTAATCTCCTTCCTGTCATAGCCCGTGTGCGTTTCATAGGCCTTGTTAACCCAAGTAATATAACCCTGGCTGTCGGTGATCACGATGTAATCTGTTGTATTAGAAGCTACTATGGCCAGTTCTTTGAGCCGCTCGCGGGAGTTCCGCAACTCGGTAATGTCGTGACTCGTGAGGATAATACCCTTGTTGACCGGATCGATATTGGCGCTGGTATTGCTCCACGTCCACGACCCATCTTTATGCCTGATCCGGTGCTCTACCCCGCCAGGCACCGGAACGCCGGTTTCGGAGGTGATCCGCAATGCCTCGAAACAGACATGGAAGTCGTCGGGGTGGATAAATTCGGTGAAAGGCTTGCCGACTGTTTCCTCGACCGTGTGCCCGTACATCGACGTCCAGCTTGGCGATACGTAACTGAAAATACCCGCCGGGGAGATCGTGAAGAGCACATCCTGCATATTGGATACCAGCACCGAAAGGTCTTCTTCGACTTTGAGCTGCTGGGAAATATCGTATCCCACACAGAATATCTCTGAAACAACCCCATTTTTGTCAGCAATTCCCGTGAATTCCCATTGCGTGGTTTTCACCAGGTTGCCTGACGAATACTTGCGGAGCACCACCGGATTGGGTGTTCCCGGGTTAATAAAGCATTGCTCGCCTACGCTCAGACATTTTTCAATGTCTTCGGAAACAACACCGCTCAGCGACGACTTACCGATGATCTCGCTTCTGTCAAGACCATAAAATTCGCAGAAATGGTCGTTGACAAATTTATAGTTACCTTCCAGATCAATGCTTGTGATGTAAACCGCATGGCTGTTCAGGAAAGAATTGTGTAGCTGCGTGCTGGTAACCAGTTCCGGCAATTCGGGGCCAATGCCGTCGCGGCGGAATCCCGACAAAACGAGCGACCCGGCGGTCCCGGCGAATGCGCAAATGGAAGTTACCGTCAGCCGCAGGGTTTGCAGGTTGGCCAGCTGAATGCGCACGATGCCGTGGCACGGTTCCGGATTTTCGGGAAAATTTATCCGGGCCTTCCCGACATGGAATGCAAAGGAAGAATTGTCGAAAAGTGAAGAAATACCGTCGGTACCTTGTTGAAAACCCCGGCCGGGTTCAAGTGTTTGTTGCAATCTTGCATCTGCCCAGTAGTCGCCCGGATCCGAATGCTTCCAAATCAGTAATCCGTCGGTGGCTGCGTCCTGGATAAAGTCGAAAACACGTTCATCCTTTTGCAGCAGCTTCAACAGCTCCTTCCTCAGGTCATTCATTTTCAAAAAAACTTACAATGAGAAACGTCAGTAGCGAATTATCTTAGTCCGTACAATATAGCAGTTATTCGAGGATTTAAGGGAGAGGAAACTTGTCCGGGAGCTAATTTTATAATATTCTAAAATAAATTCTACACTTGGGATGGCGGCATTGTAATGAAAAAGCCCTCCTTCCGCTCACGAAAAAAGGGCCCTGTTTTTGATTTTCTGCTAATCCTTCTTCTTAGGAACCTTGGCGCCTTCCTTACGCGCCTCCGACAGACCAATGGCGACGGCTTGTTTTTTGGAAGTAACCTTTTTCCCCGATCCCGATTTAAGCTTACCTTCCTTTTGCTCGTGCAAGGCCTCCTCCACCTTTTCACCAGCTTTTTTCGAATATTTGGCCATGATATTATTTTTTAGGTGTTGATGTTTTTATTTTTCGCTCCTGTGCGGGGCATGTTTTGTCTAAATCAAAATGCATACCAATGCGCCGGCACTTTATTATTATTCCAAACCCATAGCTCATGAAAAAAACAACATTACTCGT
>CBIHPQ010000458.1:0-5465 GCA_966211825.1 uncultured Dyadobacter sp.
CGATAACGTCGTCTTTCATGATCACAAACGGCTCTCCTTTTTGCCCGGCAAAAATGTCCATCCCGATCAGCAGCGCGGCAGCCACTGCGCCCAGCAGGTTATGTCCCGCTCCGCCGACCTCAAACCCGGTAGGCGTAAACGAACGTACCTTCAAGGCTTTTTCCTTTCGGGAATAATAAATGAATGAGGTTTCGGAGTAACCAAACTCACGGGCGATATCCGCGTAGCTTTTAATATCCAGATCTGAGTCCGTCAGCACAACGGCCAAAGGATTGCCCTTGTATTTTACGGCAGAAAATACGTCCAGTACGTAATAGGTGTAGCTTTTCATAAATACAAGATAATTTATTAAATCTGCGGATAGTTAGTTTTTTGATTTCTTAATTATGCAACCCTTTCTGATCATGGCATCTCATTGCAGAAAACATTACGGTATGCTGAATTTTATTATTACCACAATTATAATGATCGCCGGCGTGAAATTCACCGCTGCACAGCAATTGAACGCCAAAACCGCGACGGTTGCAGAAAAAAAGGAAACCGGCAATGCCCCGCATATTTCCGGGGATATTTATGTTTCGATTTCCGGGGGGACCATCCGGGCAGACCTCACCGTTTCCCGTTTGCCGAGGCTTAATAATTATTCCATCGGCCTGAATGCGGGTTTAAATATTCAGGATTTTCGCGACAGTACGGGAAAGTCTTTTTATTACCAGGAAAGGGAATACAGGCATGATAAATCGGAGGAAAGCCTTCAATACTGGTTCCCCGATAATAACAAAAAGGGACGGTTTATGCCCAGGCAATTTAAAATAACTTACATGGGGCTATTCCCCGTTCATACCGATTCTTCCCGCCTTAGCGATTGGGGCGATTGGAAAGGTAATATCGCATTTAACGGAAAGACCATTCGTGCAGCGGAACAGACTGCTTGGTACCCTGTGATTTACGATATTTCGGAGGATAAAGTCTACCAGAATGTAACCTTTGATGTTACCGTACATGCGCCTGGTGCCAGGGCTATTTACATGAATGGCTGCCCGCCGCAATATGGGGCAAAGATTCAGTTCAAATCCGATAATGCATTTCCAATGATGCTTTTTGCGGGAGATTTTGATTTTAAGAAATACAGGAATACAAACCTGGTAAATACGACCTTATCCGATTTGCAGGCAAATGTGCTGGATAGTTGTTTCACCAAAATCAGGTCGTTTTATGAGAAAAACTTGCAAATTCCATACGGTGCCGACATTACGCTACTGGCGAGCACGCCGGTCTCCAAACGTAACGATTGGCTATTTGTTACCTATCCGACGATCGCTTCGATAAGCCCTAAAAACTGGCTGAACTCCCTCGTGGACAAAAACACCGGGTTATTGACAAAGCCGGAGCATATGTCATTCATGGCACATGAGCTTGCGCATTACTATTTTGGTTCCGTGGTTTCACCCAATTCGACATTGCGCTGGGTTTTTCTCGAAGGCTTTGCTGAATATTTGTCGTTGCAGGCGACGCGCGAGTTGCTGGGCGACGGCGTCTACAATTTTAAATTGTCGGGGTATAAATCTTCTTTTAATGGTGCAGATAGTCTTCTTCCATTATCGGAAGTGAAAATAAGTTCCGACGTCAGCGAGTTGTACAGGTATTCATATGTCCCGTTGCTCCTAACGGCCCTGGAAAGGCAAATCGGCAAAGCACAAATGTGGAAATGGTTCAATAAAATTCTTACCTCGCCCAATCCTGAAACCGATTATGCATTCCTTAAACAGAGCCTGTTAGATAGCGGGGTAGCATCAAAAGCGGTTGAGGAATTTGAAAAACGCTATCTGACCAAAACGGACAGCTTAAAAGTGTTGAAAGAGGAATTGTGACCGCCGCAGCGGAGAGCTTATTAGCCGATAATCTTTGCCCGGTGTGCCAAGGCGGTCAACCGACCGCTATTTGAGCTGAAACCCGTGCACAGCATACCGCTGCTTTTCAGAACCATGCTGAATGGACAGCGTACCCTTATATTCGGTTCGCATTTCGTCAATCAGCTGTGCCTGCTTTATCGCCAGAACTACATTGAAGTCAGACCCGGAAAAGTACATATCAAACCCTTTCGGCGTCTTCAAGGTCATTGTGTGACCCATTGTCACATTTCTATCGCTTTGGACGAGAATTGCTTTTTTCAAAGGGTCCGCCGAGAAGATGTACTGCTTTTGAGACAAGGGAACATTGCTCAGTGAGAAAAAATAACCTGCATTTCCATTTTTCAGATTTTGGTTAACAGTAGTGGCTGGAATGCGATGTGCAGACTGCGGTGCGACGATAAGAATGACGCAGGCCAATAAGAGAGAGATAGGGTTCATGCGTGTGAGTAATTTAGGGTTAATAATTAGGTGTGTTATCTCCGTTGCGCCTTTCTGCCAGCCGGCCCGGTCGGGCAGCGCCGCCCCCAGGCGGCAAAAAAGTTATCGGGCTGGCAGCCAGTGGTTACGGCCGGAGCTAAATCACAAAAACCGTACCTGGGCATAAAGAGATAACCTGCCGGAATTTGCAGGGGGTCAGATGGGCGTGAAAGCGTATATTCTGTTGGACAATGCAACAAAGAATAGAAACATGGGGCAAATTGAGATTTCCCTGGCTCCGTTTCAAGCGCATCCTCCAAATGCCGGCTTTACAACCCCGGAAGTCCAAGGCTTTATAAAAACGAATGGCCATCTTTGCAGACAAGTACATTGAAATCATTTTGCAGCAAAAAGTGCCATGCAGCCCGACAGCCATCATCAAACTATTCTGAATTATCTGGAACAAACCGACAAGCCCATTTTCCTAACCGGGAGGGCAGGTACGGGTAAGACCACCTTTTTGCAGCATATCCGCCTGAACCTGGGTAAGGAAATGGTGGTGGTAGCCCCCACCGCAGTGGCCGCCATTAATGCCGGGGGCGTAACGATACATTCCTTTTTCCAGGTTCCGCTGGGCCCGTTGATGCCGAAGGTTCACGGCCAGCGAGGCCAGCAAACCCTAAGGGCCGTAAACCCGGAGAAGGAAAAAATGCTTCGCCGCATGGAGCTGCTGATCATCGATGAGATCAGTATGGTCAGGGCTGATACGCTGGATTACATCGACGCCCTGCTTCGCCTGACCAGAGCTTCGGCCAGACCATTCGGAGGAGTGCAATTGCTGATGATCGGAGATCCCTACCAGCTGCCGCCGGTCACGGGCGACGACTGGAATATGCTGAGTACTTTATACAAAAGCCCCTATTTCTTTGATAGCATTGTCTGGCGTTCTGCTACCTTCCTTACATTCGAACTGTCGCGCGTCTACCGCCAGAGCGATCCGGTTTTTATCGATATCCTCAATAGCGTAAGGGATGGAAAAGTGACAGAAACGACGCTCGCAGCCCTCAATGGCAGATATTTGCCCGATACAGCGCTTTCTGATTACGTGACCCTTTCCACGCACAATGGTAAGGTCAAGGAAATAAATCAGCAGCGGCTCGATGAGCTGCCAGGCCCCGAACAGCTCTTCAGCGCAAGTATCTCCGCCGACTTTCCCCCGGAGGCATACCCGGCCGAAAAGGAGCTTGTTTTAAAAGAAGGTGCCCATGTGATGTTTATCAAAAACGACAGCTCGGGAAAAAAGCAATACTACAACGGAAGGGCAGCCCGTGTTTCGCACATCGGGAACGGGCGTGTTCATGTGGTATTTTTTGATGATAGCTCGGAATTTATCGTAGCCCCGGAAATCTGGCAGAACGTGAAGTATGCCTTGTCTGAAACCGGTGGGAAGATCAGCGAATCCAGTGCAGGCACGTTCACGCAGTTGCCGCTGCGATTGTCGTGGGCCGTGACCATTCACAAAAGCCAGGGCCTGACGTTCGATAAACTGGTCGTGGACGTACGCGCTGCATTTGCGCCCGGGCAGGTGTATGTAGCCCTGAGCCGGTGCCGCTCGCTGGATGGCCTTGTTTTGCTCCAATCAGTCAGTGCATCGAGCGTTATGGTGGCCCCGGCCGTCAAAGCTTTTATGGAGAATGCCTCGATTAATGCTTATGGCAGCCCGGAACTGACAGCCGTGCGGCATCGCAGCCTCAGGGAGGCAGTAACAGACCTATTCGATTTTTCGATACTGGCAGAATGCTGGGAGGCGACACAAAGATTTATCCTTGAAAACGAAGTGCTGGCAGGAATAGTCCGGGAGAAGATGGATGCGGTCTCCAAACTGATCAACGCGGATCTGGTGAAGGTTTCGGCGAGTTTTCTCCGGCAGGAGCTCCTGGCGCTTCTCGATGAGTCTGCCGGGCAGCACTTCGGCTCCCTCCCTGCAAGAGTCACAAAGGCAACCGGCTATTTTTCTTCCAAACTCAATGAGGCCGGGGGAGCGGTCAGCGACTTGCTGGTACAATGCAACCAGCGCGCTCTGGACCCGGATTTTCATTTGACCGCGGAGCGCCTTAAATATTGCATTGGTCTGAAATCAGGAATTTATTTGCAGCTGTCCGGGGCCGGGAGCCTGAATGAACTCGTTCTGGTCGCCGGGAAATTCCTGGCCGAATATCAATCCAGCGAGGCTAAGCCTGCCGTGAGCCGGAAAAAGCAGCCGGCAGTCGATGCGGCACTCTTTGAGCAATTGCTTGACTGGCGGGGCAGGATCGCTGGTCAGCGAAATGTCCAGCCGTACATGGTCGTCTCCGATACCGTCCTGACTCAGATCGCCCAGAAAATGCCCAATACATTGACCCAACTGTCACAAATCAAAAATTTCGGTCAAGCCAAGGCATCGGATTTCGGTGCGGACATTATCCGCATTATTCGGGCCAGTAGCGGGACCAGCGAACTTTTCTAGTTCGGCAGGGAGCATGTTTTAAAACCTATTATCTTTATACAGCACAACAATCAGCGTTATGAACAGAATTTTGATTGCTGATGATCACGATATCGTCCGCTTTGGGTTAACTATGATGGTGAAGGAAATTTTTCCTAATTGTACTGTCGCCGAGGCGTGGGATGCGGAGAGTGTGATGGGCCTGATGAAAAAAGATGTTTACCAACTGGTCTTGCTCGACCTGGTGATGCCCGCTACCGACCCTGCCGTTTTGCTCCGACACATCCGGAATTTTCACCCCGAGTCCAACGTGCTGATCCTCTCCATGAACGATGAATCGCTGTACGGGGCCCGTTTTATTCAACTCGGCGCAATGGGGTACGTCAAAAAGAATGCCCCGAAAGACGAGATCAAACGGGCGATACACACCGTGCTGGCTGGAAAACGATACGTAAGCCCCGAACTGGGCGACATATTATTTCAGAATTCGCTCACAGGAAAAAATGTGAACCCTTTCGAAAGACTAAGCGCGCGGGAGTTTCAGGTGGCGATGCACCTCGTACAGGGATATACGCAAAAACAGATCTCGGAAATGCTGCATGTCCAGTACGGTACCGTGAACACGCTCAAACAGCGGATCTATGAAAAAT
>CBIHPQ010000459.1:0-5418 GCA_966211825.1 uncultured Dyadobacter sp.
TGGCCCAATGCAATGTAATGCACCTCTTTCGGGAAGTTTTCGGTATAAATGGCCTGAGCGCCGCCGATGTGCAGGATCGGGCGCTCGTCGTCGGGTTCTTCGGGCATTGGGCCGCCCTTTTGCATAACGAACAAATGCGTGGCGAGCAGGTTAAAGCCCTGGTCGTCGAGGTGTTCGTCGGCCAGCTGCTGCCAATGCTGCTGCAAATGCACGCGCAAAGCTTCTTCCGATTCTTCGACGCCGAGGAATGTTTTCAGACGTTGCTCGTTCGCGTAAGGCGTATGCAGCACGCGTAGCGGAAAAGATGCATTAGGAAGCTTGATTTCGATGAATCCGGGTGCAGTTTTCACGATATCCACTTGTCCCTGCGTACAAAATGGCTTGACCTCGGTGTTGGGAAAACCGACAAACAGAATGCCGCAAACCTTCGCGAGCGCGTCGGGTACCTGAATGCGCTCGGGGGAGTCGTGGTTGCCTGCGATGGCGATCACAGCGCGGGTTCCGTTGGCCGAAAGGCGGTGCAATGTGCTGTACAATAGCTCGGTGGCTTCCGAAGACGGATTGAAATTATCAAACAAGTCGCCTGCGACTACGACCGCGTCGACCGACTCGCGCTCCGCTATTTCGCAGATTTCTTCGAGTACAAGCCGCTGTTCGTCGAGGCGGGAAAAGTTATCAAGCTTTTTGCCGATATGCCAGTCGGCGGTGTGCAGTATTTTCATCCTTGTCGTTAATTTAGCGAAAATAACATATCATTTCCGAAGTTTTGAAATACCTCAATACCTGCTCGCGGGGCCGAAACGGATTTCTCTTAATGCTACTGGTCCTGATCGCAGGAGCCTTCTGGGGCTGTGGCGGGCAATCCGGAAAGCCGGGCGCGGGCGGCATAGCCATTTCGTTCGACGACCATTTCATCAGGGAATGGTACGAGCTCCGGCCATTATTCCAGAAATACAACGCCAGGGCGACCTTCTTCATCACCTGCCCCGACAGCCTGGATGCCGGGGAAGTAGCGATGCTGAGACAACTTCAAAAGGAAGGGCACGAGATCGGCTTTCATGGAACTGTTCATGCCAAATCCACCGAATTGATGGCCGCCGGCGGTCCGAAGGGCTATATGGAGGCCGAGCTTGAACCAGGTATGCGGCATATGGCTGCGGCGGGATTTAAACCTACTTCCTACGCACATCCGGGAGGGAACCACGATGACCGTGTAGATTCCGTCCTTTTGGCAAAGGGTTTCACGATTTTACGTGATGTAGCCATTGCCCGGAGGAAATTGAAAGGCGTTCAGCTTTATGCGTGGCCGCCGCGCTGGATGAGCCGGATTTATTACCCTTTCCGGGGCGGGCAGAAAGTGGATGCATTGATGATCGACGTCGATGAGGTGACCGAAGAGGAGGTTACGGAGGCTATTCAGGAAGCGAAGGAGAGCGGGACTGCATTGATGATTTTCGGGCACGAGCCGCTTTACGGGCCTCCGCAGAATAGCGAATATGGCTTTAATGTGAGTTTTCTGTCGGCGATATTACGGGAAGCAAACCGGCAGGGATTAAAATTCTACACGATGTCGGAGCTGCCGCAAACGCATTGATCAACGACCAAATTTGCGGTCTTTGTAGGCGAGAAGTGGTTTTTCAATATAGTTATAAGAAAAAGTAGCCACTGCCACCGAGCCAATAAAACTCAGCACATATAGAACAACCTGATAAACAGGTCCCTCCCATTTTGGAGAATACATTGTCAGCAGGTTGATAATCACCACAATCACCGCCACGTGGTACAGGTAAAGCCCGTAGGAAATCTTGCCCAGATGATTCATAACCGGGTGCCCCAGGTTCACGATCGTATTGGGATTACAGGAAACATTCAGCACGAAGAAGGCAAAAAATAGGGCATACACTTCGAGGAAACCAAAGAAATGCACGCCTGAAAAGAACAATGCAATCAGGATCGTGTAGGCGATGATTTGAATGTCTTTCCTGAAAACGAAGTTCAGGATCTGTGTTTTGTCCTTATAAACCAGCCACGCGCAGAAGCCCCCCAACGCCATCGTCTGAATGCGGAACTGCCCCAGGAAAGTGGTGATCATCGATTTACGCGTTTCATCCGACGGATCAACCATTTCCAGTCCAAGGTAGAGAAGGCCAGCCGTTAGCAAAAGAAAGAACAGCAGGATAGGAATGCGTCGTTTGGGATATTTGATCAGCCAGGGCCAGAGGTAATAGAATTGTTCTTCCACACCAATCGACCAGGTTTGTGCACACCAATACGGCAGGTCGTACAATACGAATGCAAAATTGGGAAGTACTAATAGCAGCAATGTGAGCCTTTCGGGGAGGTTCACTGTCAGTTTTTCTTCAATCCCGGGATAATCAAATATGCCGATGTGGGGGAAGACGAAAAACGATAACCCGATGATCAGGAAATAAATCGGCCAGATGCGGAACACACGGCGGAGGTAGAACTTTTTCGCATCGACATCGCCGAATCGTCCCCGCTCTTCCAGGAGCAGATAGGTGATGAGAAACCCGCTCAATACAAAGAACAGCCCCACGCCAAGCCTTCCGGCATGCTGGATAATGGGCATATCATATACATTGGCAATGCCCAAAGCATGCTTTGCCTGTTCGAGGTGGTGAAATACCACCAGGGATGCCGCAATGGCTCGGATACCATTAAGATTCGGGAAATAGCGCTTTTTCTCCACCACTTAGCTTTTTATTCAAACCAGGCCATCCATTTCCCCTGCACCTTCATTACCTGTTCAATCAGGTCGCGAACGGCGCCGCGGCCTCCGTTTTTGGGAGAAATATAGTCGGCAATAGCGAGGATCTCGTCGGCGGAATCGGCCGGGCAGGCGCCCATTATGCCGGTGCGCATGACCTCATAATCGGGCAGGTCGTCGCCCATAAACACGATCTCGTCTTCGGTAAGGCCGGTTTCTGCGAGGTATTTTTTGAAAACCGGCAGTTTTCCATCTGGTGAAGTGCCGATGAAAATGTCGGTGACACCCAGGTATTCGAGCCGTTTGCGGACGCCAACCTGGCTTTGCGCCGAGATAATGGCGACGCGATAACCCATCCTGATCGCCCGGTTGATCCCGTAGCCATCGCGGACATTGAAAATGCGGGGTTGTTCGCCGGTTTCGAGGGCGATGACGCTGCCGTCGGTCATCACGCCGTCGATATCAAAAATGAAGGTAGTAATGCGCTTGAAACGTTCCGTTAAAGTCGAATTCATGAATAGCCTTATTGTGAATCCTGCAAATATAGCCTAACTTTTTTCGGGACGCGCGGCTTCTTATTATTTTGAAATGTAGAGGTTGCGGATCTTGTCGGTGAGCAGCCGGTATATTTCAGTGTAATCCTCGTTGGTTTCCTGTAAATATTCCAGATGACGGGCGGTCGTCTTCCAATCTCCGCGGCGCGCGGGGCCGGTCTGGCCGATGGACGGGTCGTCGGAAAACATGGCTTTATAAATGGTCGTCTGGATAAGCGGTTTGAGCAGGTCGAAATTGAGCTGCTCGCGTTCCAGCAGATCGTGGGAGATCGTGAGCATGTAATTGGTGAAATTACTCGCAAAAACGGCTGCAACGTGCAGAATGAAGCGCTCGTCGGAGTCCATCCTCGTTACATTGTCACTCACACTCGACGCCAGTTGCATCAGTTTGCCTTCGATCAGCTCGTTACGCGACTCGATACAGAACGGCAGTTCACTGTAATCCATTTCGACGCCCTTGGTGAAGGTCTGCAACGGGTAAAAGACGCCCGTGTGGACATATACGTCGCTGTAAATCTCGACAAGTTTCTGAAATTCAGCGAGCGACCTTGTGCCTGACGTGTGCACGAGGATCACGCCCTCGGGCAGGACGATGCGCTGGATAATGCTTTCGATCGCGTCGTCGGTCACCGCGATTACGATGATTTCAGCTTCGCTTTCGGAGAAATTAAGGTCGGGCTGGATATTGGTATCATATAGTGACGACGCCAGCTGACGCGCCTTCTGCGTGTCGCGGCTATACACCTCGCAAATCCAGTGCCCCGCATCCTCAAACGCCTGCGCCAAATGCCAGGCCACGTTACCCGCGCCGATGAAGGAGATTTTCATACTAACAGATTGAAATCTTCACAAGATATCCGGTGGAAGGCAACTTCCCAAATCAATGCACCACCGGTGCCACTTGTTCTGGCGTGGTAATCCCGGCAGGCAGCTCCATAATGCGCATGTTCCGGAAGTGGATTTCGGCGCCCTCGGCTTCGAGGCAGATGTAGCCCTTCTTGCGCTGCGAGGCGCGCAGGCCGTTGACGAACTTGCCGTTGACGGAGAGTTTCACGGTGCCATCGACCGCCACTACGACATATTTGTTCCATTCGCCCTTGCCTTTGCAACGCTTTTCGAGCGATTTGCTTCGGATGCCGCGCGGGTTATCGGGAATGGCCGTCATGCCCATGGTCGGGAAGAGTTCGCCGTGCACATAGTCCTCGGTGGCATTGTGCTGCGGGGCGTATTCCAGTTCGAGCATTTGTACTTCGATGGCCTTGGTGAGCGGGTCGGTTTCCTGAGGTGTGCCTTCACTCCATATAAATACCCCCGAATTGCCGCCGGCCTCCATATGCTTCCATTCCACTTCAAGGATGAAGTTTTCATACTGACGGTCGGAGCGCATTACGCCGATCGGCTTGCCGGAGCAGATCAGGGCGCCGTCTTTGACCTTCCAGGTTTCTTTGGACGTGTTGACGTCTACCCAGCCCTTGAGGTTTCTGCCGTTGAACAGCGGAACGAAGGATAACTGGTCGGTACCCTGGGCTAAAACTTGTCCGCCCGGAAAAGCCAGCATCAGCAATATTGCCAGTTGTACCGCTGCATGGCTTAATTTCTTGCCGGTATCCGCTATTATTGTAAAAAAGACTTCTTTCATTGCTCTGCCGATTAAAAACTTCATCTAAACTACTGGTTCAGTTATGCGAATTTTAAAAGTACTGGTTGTTATTTTATTACTGAGTACCACTTTTACACGCGCACAATATACTTCCCCGATCGCAGGCGGTGTGGATGTGGGCGTCGCCGTAGGAAGCAACTCCTGGGCACCTTCCATCATGTATCACGAAGAAATCGGTCCGCAGAGGCTCCCGTGGCTGCGGCTGGGCGTTGGGTTCAGGGCCTGGGGGTATTATGGGGGCAGGACCAACCTGGACACCAAATGCATTGCGGGGATCGAGGATTACCTCGAATACCGGAATGTGTCGGTCAACGGGGTAAGCTTTCTGGCTGGTGTCAACGTGAGTTTCTGGAAGCTGGATATCGGCGTCAATACGGATTTGCTGGGGTTGACATACGGCTCCAAACGGCATGGCTACTACGAGAAGAATGTACCCACAAACGGTACCGGAAAGCTCCATTATAACCAATGGCTTG
>CBIHPQ010000460.1:0-5399 GCA_966211825.1 uncultured Dyadobacter sp.
CGTGGAGGAAATCCAGGTGATCAAAGGGCCTTCGAGCACACTTTTCGGAGGTGCGTTTTACAGTTACGGGGGTATGATCAATACGATCACCAAAAAGCCCTACCACCAGTTTGGCGGCGAGATCGGCTATAATGCAGGCAGTTTCGGCCTGAACCGCGTCACGGCAGACATCAATGTGCCGCTGGGCGGCACACCGCTGGGCGGCACTCCGCTCGGCAAAGCCGATAAAATTGCATTGCGCGTCAACACGGCCTACCATTCCGAAAACAGCTTCCAGGATGCGGGTTTCAAGAAATCATTCTTCATGGCGCCTTCGCTCGTGTATGAAGTAAACGACCGCCTCTCGCTCCATTTACTGACCGAAATCCTGGAAGAGGAAAGGGCCGTAGCACCGGTATTCTTCCATTCCGACCGTTTGAGCCCACTACCATTCAAAAATCTCCGGGAACTGAACCTGAACCCACGTCTCTCGTTCACGTCGAACGATCTCACGATCCGCAACCCGCGTTTCAACTTGCAGGGGCAGGTGGTTTACAAACTGTCGGATCAATGGACGTCGCAAACCGTTTTTTCAAGAGGAACTGTAAAAAGCGACGGCATTTACACCTACATCTGGGACGATGTTTCAGGGGATAACTGGTTCAGCCAGTATTTCCACAAGGAGCAGCAAACGACCAATACCACCGACATTCAGCAGAATTTCAATGGCGACTTCAAAATCGGCAATATGCGTAACCGGTTGCTGGTGGGTGTTGATTATTTTAGAAGAAATGTCATCGATAATGGCTCAGGCTGGGCCTCGGCGCGTAATGTGACACCACAGGGCAATGTCAACTACGTCGATCCGTACTCCGGCGACACGCTTGCGCCCGTCTACCTCACACAGGCGTCCATCGATAACCTGCTGGCCGGCCTGGAAAACAGCGCGAGCAACATTACCAATACTTCTTTCGGCGCCTATGCATCCAATGTGCTCAATATCACGCCCAAATTGAGCGCAATGGTGAGTCTCCGCGCCGATTATTTCGATTCCAAAGGTGAAAGGAGCACGTCTGAGGACGATTTCGACCAGTGGGCGCTGTCACCCAAGTTCGGGATTGTGTACCAGCCGGTGCTCGACAAGGTTTCGCTTTTCGCCAACTACATGAACGCATTCATCAACGTCGCGCCCCAGCAGGTGACCGATCTGGACGGCAGTAATCCGCGCATTAAGTCGTTCCGTCCCGAGCATGCCGACCAATGGGAGTACGGTATCAAAACGAACCTTTTCTCGGATAAACTCGCCGCCACGCTTTCCGTATACGACATCAAGGTGTCCGACCGGGTAATGCCCAACCCCGCCAATATCCGCGACTACACGCAGGGCGGTAAAGTTGGCAGCAAAGGTTTTGAAATAGATGTCGTAGCCAACCCGGTGAACGGCCTGAGCCTTATCGCAGGTTTCAGCCACAACAAGACGAAGGTAATCTCGGGCGATGCCGAAGATTTTTACAGCGAACCGGGCCGTGCGATCGGCGGACAGGGACCGCAACAGCTTGCCAACTTCTGGGCTACCTACCGCATCAGCAGGGGGCCATTGAAAAATGCAGGTTTTGGTTTAGGCGGAAATTATGCAGGCGAATACAAGGTGATCGACAACAGCAAAACCGGCGTTTTTACGCTTCCAAGCTATACTTTGCTGAATGCGAGCGTTTTCTACAATGCGAGTCATTTCAGGATCTCATTGAATGTCAACAACCTCACGAGCAAGGAATATTATATCGGCTACTGGTCGGTGAACCCGCAGAAACCGCGGAATTCCACGTTGAGCGTTGCCTATAAATTTTAAGTATTGCTACGATTTTTCGGGCCGGAAGCAGCGTTTTTGCTTCCGGCCATTTTTATTTTCATTTTTTTTGATTCCCGCTGATAAGGTTGAGCTGCCTGCGGTATAAACGGACAAATAATATCTGTCAGTAATTACCCAACTCCAGCTCATGAAGGCATCAATCAAAAAGAACTACCGCACGCTGACCGACCTCGTCAGGGCTTGCCAGAATAACGATCCACGCGCGCAAACGCTGTTTTATAACCGTTTCCGGACGGAACTCATGCGCATTTGCGCGCGCTTTGCCCGCACCCGCATGGAGGCAGAGGATATTTACCAGGAATCGTTTGTGAAAATTTTCCGGCATATCCACGACGTGCAGAACCTCGAATCGATTGAGTCATGGATGCGTTCCGTGGTTACCCGCACGGCGATCAACTATTACCACCGGACCACCAAGAAAGAAGCCATGAACCATTCTATGGACTTCTCACCCCTCGACTTCGAATGCAACGACCATACCTGCATTATCGATGGCCTGAGCGTCGGCATTGTCAACGACATGATCGCCCAGTTGCCCGAAGGGTATAAAAGAATTATTAACCTGCATATTATCGACGGCTTTTCGCACATCGAAATCGCCCGCAGGCTTTCCATCACCGACAGTACGTCACGCTCACAGCTGCTGCGCGGGCGCAACCTGCTCATGAAAAAGTTAAAAGAGCAGGGCATTTCCGGCTACGAAGTTCCCTGATCTCAGGCCATAACCGGGTTTTCCGTACCTAGCAACGCCGATTGTATCCTGCCCACAAGACCGCTCAGTGACTCGCTCCGGTCCTTGTGCGTGCAGGCATACCAGTGTCGCGTACCGATCTCCGACCGGAACGGCAGGGTCGTCAGCCCGCCTGTACTCAGGTATTGGCGGGCGGCCCATTCGGCCATTACCGTAATGCCCATCCCAAACCTGACCATCTCCACAATGGCCTCTGTCATAGGGATATGGATGATTTTTTTAGGGGAAAGATTGGATACCAGATCTTCCGAAAGCAGGTTACTACTACTGCTGATCTGAAATGCTACCAGCGTTTCGTTGTGCATGTCGGTAAATTCGAGCGGGGTATTGCGCAATGCAAGCGGGTGTTTGTCCGAAAGCAGCGCTACCATCCGGTCTTCAAAAAGCGGCTCGAAATGCAGGCTGTTGTTATGGTTGGTTCCGTTTACGAGCGCCAGTTCTAGTTTACCGGCTTCGAGGTATTCCATAGGTCGCCGGGTTGCTTCCGCCACGATCTGGATGTCGGTGCCAGGGTAATCCTGCTGAAACCCGGTAAGCAGCCGGGGCAGCCAATGGTAGCAGGTATAGCATTCGGTACTGATGCGGATCGTTTGCTTTTTGCCTTCACGCATTTCTTTCAGTTCCGCTTCCAGCTCGCGGATCACCGGCAATACCTTCTGCGAACTCGTCACAACACGCTGTCCGGCCTCGTTCAGCACGAGCTTCTTGCCAATCCTGTTAAACAATTTCACACCGCTAGCCGCTTCCAGGTCGCGGATCTGGTGGCTCAATGCCGATTGCGTGAGATTCAGCTTTTCGGCGGCTTTCGTCACCGACCCTTCGCTGGTGATTTTTTCAATGATATAGAGATGTTGGAGCGTCAGCATAGGATCTGTTATGAATAATATTCATTGTTATTGTAAAAATAAATCATTTTTCTCATATATCTAAACCGCATACTTTTGTGCTGTACTAAAAACGAAAGCACATGAAACTTCAGAGATTATCCTGGGCAGGGCTTAAAGTGGAGTCAGGCGGACAAATATTACTCATAGATGCGGTACAAAACTACCAGCGCGGCGCTTCCATCGGGCCGGAAAATCCTTTTGAATTTGTGGAGAACACCCGCGCCGATGTCGCGCTGATCACGCATTTGCATTCAGACCATTACGATCCCGAGGCGATACGGGCGGTATTGAAACCCGAAGGCCGGTTTGTTGTTTCCGAACAAATTGCCGGAGAGGTAACTAGCGACGGCTTTACGCCGGTGGCCCTCGAACTGAACAAGCCGCACCAGATCGGCAACTTTACGATCACGCCCGTATTCGCCATGGACGGCGTGGGCGATAAGCAGGTTTCCTGGGTGATCGAGGCGGACGGCCAGCGCATTCTGCACGGCGGCGATACGATGTGGCATAACCAGTTTTGGCAATTGGGCAAATCCTGGCAGCATTTCAATGCCGTATTCCTGCCGGTAAATGGTGCGGTGGTGAATATCCCGCGCGTTGAGCCCAGCCCCGTGCCGATCACGCTTACGCCCATTCAGGCAGTCACCGTGACCCGCCTGCTGCATTCCGACGTGCTCGTGCCGATCCACTATGGTTTTCATAAGGAAGGAATGTACCACCAGTTCCCGCAAATGGAAGACGGGCTGAACCACGAAGCCGGCGTACAAAATGTAAAAGTGCAATGGATAGAACCGGGAAGTTTGGTGACATTGCCCGTGAAAGAGGCGCTGGTTTGACAAAAACCTTAGACTTTTTTGCAGCATTTGTTGTTATGCTTCGGAATAAACCGATCAGCAAACTTCATGAAGCAGTTAAGTCTATTTGGTTCGGAGGAGGCATTGCAATTTCCCGAGGACCTGCTTGAATATTACCCCGGTTTCGTACCGCTGTCGGAGAGCACCGGGCTGATCCGTAAATGGATCGGGGAGGTGCCCTGGCGGCAGCAGGTAATGCAGATGTACGGCAAAGAAGTGACTGCGCCGAGGCTGATGGCCTGGTACGGTGATACCGATAAGTCCTATACGTTTTCGGGAACGAGGTTTGAGCCTTACGCCTGGACCGATGAGCTGGGAGACCTCAAACAGCGGATCGAGGAGAAGACGGGTTTTACTTTCAACAGCGTGCTGCTCAATTACTATCGCGACGGTAACGACTCCGTGGCCTGGCACGGCGACAATGAGCAGGAGCTGGGTCGGAACCCCGTGATCGCGTCGGTAAGCCTGGGGCAGGAACGGCGGTTTGAGTTCCGCTACCGGCCCGACCACGCCCGCAAATACGGGTTAACACTGGAAAACGGCTCGCTGCTTATCATGAAGGGGGATTTGCAGCACACCTGGGAACATCGCATCCCAAAATCAAAAAGCCAAAACGGGCCGAGGATCAACCTGACGTTCAGGACGATCCGGCGATAGGGGCGGGTTTGTGGGCGAATGCGTTGTTTCGGTCACAAAATTTAAGGGCGCTTCCAACGAAACTAAACAGCGGCGCATCTTGTAACCGAAACCAATTTAACTCTTAGCCCATGAAAACTACCCGCTTACTCCTTTCGCTGATGCTGCTCTGGACGCTAATGGCCTGCCAGAACGAAAACGCCGAGCCGCAGGATGATACAGCCAAAAGAGCATTTAAAGAAAATAACGGACTGATCGGAAAATGGAAGATCGTTGAATACCTGGGTGATCCCGGCGACGGCAGCGGCACCTATCATGAGGTGAAGGACGAGGTGGGCCATATCATCGAGTTCAGGGAGAACGGCGACTTTATTGAGAAAAAGGGACAGGGCCAATCCTCGGTGCCGTTGTTCAATGCCTAC
>CBIHPQ010000461.1:0-5398 GCA_966211825.1 uncultured Dyadobacter sp.
GTTATTATGTTAAAAGAAAAAGATTGTCCTGGATGATTTTCGGCGTGATGACGCTCGGCTTCCTGCTTCTCACAATTCCTACCATTGTCACCGAGCTGCACGGTAACCCGAAAATCGCTCAGACGGGCGTCGATATGTCTTCCGGCGCCATGGAAGGCAAGGAGACGAGGTTCGGGACGACGGCTTCCGCATTTTGGAGTATAGCCACTACCGTTATCTCCACAGGCTCCATTAACTCCATGCACGACAGTTTCATGCCGGTCTCCGGGCTGACCCAAATGCTGTCCATGATGACCAACGCATTCTATGGCGGCGCGGGCGCAGGGATCCTCAACTTTTACATATTCATTATTCTGGCTGTATTTATAAGTGGATTAATGGTAGGCCGTACGCCCGAGTTCATGGGTAAAAAAATTGAGGCCAGGGAAATGAAAATTGCGATGATCGTCGCTTTGCTGCACCCGCTGCTGATATTGGCCGCTACCGCATTGGGCGTTTCAATGCCTGAACTGACAGCCGCCACGCTGAACAACCCGGGCTTTCACGGGTTTAGCGAAATGCTGTACGAATACACCTCATCTGCGGCCAACAATGGCAGTGGTTTCGAAGGATTGGGCGATAATACACCCTGGTGGAACATCAGCTGCGGTATCGTGCTGATCCTCTCGCGGTTCATCCCGATCATCGGTCCGGTAGCCATTGCGGGTATTCTCGCATCCAAAAAACACGTCCCGGAAAGTGCCGGAACGCTCAAAACCGACACGGGTACTTTCGGTATCATGGTGTTCGCAGTGATCGTGATCATCACCGCATTATCCTTCTTCCCCGCATTGACCCTCGGGCCGATCGCCGAATATTTTTCAATGCAATAATTAACTGAATATCAGAAATGAAAGCTCAAAATACATCCCTTTTTCAGGGAGAATTGGTACGCGAGGCACTGGCGCAGTCCTTCGTCAAGCTCAACCCCCGGGCCATGTTCCGCAACCCGGTCATGTTTACTGTCTGGATCGGCACGTTTGTCATGCTCATCGTGAATATCTGGGTTATATCAGGCGAAAAATCGCAGGGTAGCATGGTTTACAATCTCGTTATTTTCCTGATCCTGCTCCTCACGTTACTGTTCGCCAACTTTGCCGAAGCCATCGCAGAGGCGCGCGGTAAGGCGCAGGCCAACAGTCTGCGTAAAACGCGCGAGGAAACACCGGCCAAATGGATTCAGGCTGTCGGTGATATGTATGTCAATGAAATTAAAGTCGTACCCTCATCCCAGCTGCGCAAGGGCCACATTTTCCTCTGCGAAACCGGGGACATCATCCCTACCGACGGCGAGATCATCGAAGGCCTCGCGACGATCGATGAAAGTGCCATTACGGGCGAGTCCGCACCGGTAATCCGTGAAGCGGGCGGTGATAAAAGCAGCGTAACCGGCGGTACCAAGGTACTTTCCGACCGCATTAAAGTGAAAGTGACGACCGAGCCCGGTGAAAGTTTTCTCGATAAAATGATCGCCCTTGTAGAAGGTGCGAGCCGCCAGAAAACGCCTAACGAAATTGCATTGACGATCCTGCTGGCCGGTTTTACATTGGTTTTCATCATCGTCTGCATCACATTGAAACCATTCGGCGATTTCGCGAACACGCCTATCACGATTGCAGCCTTCATTTCACTTTTCGTATGCCTCATTCCGACTACGATCGGCGGTTTGCTTTCCGCGATCGGTATTGCCGGAATGGACCGCGCATTGCGCGCCAATGTGATCACCAAAAGCGGCAAAGCCGTGGAAACAGCGGGCGATATCGACACATTGCTGCTTGATAAAACCGGTACCATCACGATCGGGAACAGGAAAGCGACCAATTTCTGGCCGGCCAACGGCGTCGAGAAAAGCTACTTCATCAAAGCGGCCGCATTGAGCTCCATTGCCGATGAAACGCCCGAGGGTAAATCCATTATCGAGCTGGCCGACTTACACCCCGATCAGCTCCGCGTCGAAAACCCGACATTCATTGAATTTACTGCCGAAACGAGAAGTTCAGGAGTGAATTTCCTGGACACCCGCATCCGCAAGGGCGCATCCGACGCGATCCGTAAACTGACGGAAAAAGCCGGGAATGCTTTCCCAGCCGACACAGCGGAGAAAGTAAGGGACATTTCCAGCAATGGCGGTACACCGCTTGTGGTGTCCGAAAATGAGAAGGTAATCGGGGTTATCGAATTGCAGGACATTATCAAACCCGGCATTCAGGAGCGTTTTGAAAGACTTCGTAAAATGGGCGTCAAAACCGTGATGGTAACGGGCGACAACCCGCTGACAGCCAAGTTTATCGCTGAAAAAGCGGGTGTAGACGACTACATTGCCGAAGCAAAGCCCGAGGATAAGATGAACTACATCAAAGCCGAGCAGCAAAAAGGCAAGCTGGTAGCCATGATGGGCGACGGTACCAACGACGCGCCCGCCCTCGCACAGGCGGATGTAGGCGTGGCCATGAACAGCGGTACGCAAGCCGCGAAAGAGGCCGGTAACATGGTCGACCTGGACAATGACCCCACCAAACTGATCGAAATCGTCGAAATCGGCAAGCAGTTGCTCATGACGCGCGGTACGCTCACGACATTCAGCATCGCCAACGACGTCGCTAAGTACTTTGCCATTGTGCCTGCGTTGTTTATCGCCTCCATTCCGGCCCTGCAAGGCCTCAACATCATGCGCCTCCACAGCCCGGAAAGCGCGATCCTGTCGGCGATTATCTTCAACGCGGCCATCATCCCGCTGCTCATCCCGCTGGCATTGAAAGGCGTTGCCTACAAACCCATCGGCGCAAGCGCATTGCTGAGGAGGAACCTGCTGATCTACGGGTTAGGGGGAGTACTGGTGCCTTTTGTGGGGATCAAGGCGATCGATTTGCTGGTAAGTGTCTGGTTTTAATGCTAGGCGAAGGGGTTCACAATTCTCAGCCTGTTATCAATTATAAGCCCGTTTTGCATGTCTTCGGAATATAAAATATCACAACCTGCTTCCAGTGCTGACGCGACGATCTTCGCATCAAATGGTTGCAAGCGATACCTCTCCATGATCAAAAGGGATGTGTTGACCACGGATGTGTTCTCCGGTTGGATCAGTGAAACGGATACCAGCCACCTGGCGAAAATTGTAGCAGAATCCCGATCCATTTTGTGTTTCCGTATGCATACATTAAGGCATTCGAAAACAACCTGGGAGCTGATAAACGGGACTTCGCGGACAATGGAAATGGCAGTTTGCTTCTTGTGTGTCTCGTTCAGGTCGATCAGATATAGCGCGATGTTGGTGTCAATGAAGAAGTTATCTTTCATTGGCTTCGTCGCGGTCAAATTTGAAACCAGAGAGGTCGATCTGAATGGTTTTGAAAAACTCGATTGCTTTCCCGGCAGCCAGCTTTTTATTGGCTCTGATTTCTTCCCGGGCTTCTTCAATATCAAAAGCAATTACCTCGATTCCCTTGTGAAGATATTCATCCGGAAGCCTAACGTTCAAATCCTCAGGATTTTCCGCTATGAAAACTTTCCTGTACATAGTGCGATTTCTTTTTTCTCAAACATAAAAATTTTAAAACCATGAAACAACACATTCTCCCAGCGATCCGGTTGACAATCGTGACGCTGATATTCTTCTCAGGCGTGTATGCGCTGGTGATTTTGGGCGTTGCCCAGCTTTTTCCAAACCATGGCAAAGGCGAGGTGATCTCGCAGGACGGCAAACGGTATTACACCAATGTGGGCCAGTCGTTTACGGATGATAAGTATTTCAATTCACGTCCTTCTGCCGTGGGCTATAATGCTGCCGGCAGCGGTGGCAGCAACAAGGGGCCTTCGAATGAAGAGTATCTCGGTGTGGTGAAAGCGCGGATTGATACTTTTCTCGTGCACAATCCCGGTGTACCAAAGGCAGAGATCCCCGTGGAGCTGGTAACGGCAAGCGGGAGCGGACTGGACCCCGATATTTCCGAAAAAGCGGCGCTCGTGCAGGTGGAACGGATCTCACAGGTACGCAATCTGCCGGCTTCGAAGTTGCAGCAATTGGTGAAAGCACACATTCAGGGTCCGTTGCTGGGACTGTTCGGTCCTGCGAAGATCAATGTGCTGAAATTGAACCTCGCCCTCGATCAATTGAAATAACCCATTACCACGCCGCCCGTTTCCAGTGCCGTCGCAGCGGGCAGCGCTTCTTTACCGCGCGGCTATGATTGAACAGATTGACCATTTTATGAAGACCGTTTTTTTGAGTACCCTTGCCGTAGTTTCCGTTTCAAATGCTTTTGCCCAGGATTCTACCCGGTCGGCCTCGCCGTTTACAGTGAGTGCCTATGTCGAATCCTATTATGTGCAGGATTTGCATAAAACCGATAACCATACCATGCCGGGTTTTATCTACAACCATAACCGGACGGGCGAGGTGAACCTGAACCTGGCATTTCTGAAAGGGAGCTATACCACCGACCGGCTTCGTGCGAACCTCGCATTGGCAGCGGGCACGTACATGAATGCAAACTATGCAGCCGAGCCGGGCGTCCTGAAAAATGTATATGAGGCCAACGCAGGCGTCAAAATCGCGAAAAACCATAACCTTTGGCTCGATGCGGGCATTATGCCGTCGCACATCGGTTTCGAGAGTGCGATCGGGAAGGATAACTGGGCGCTGACGAGGAGCCTGGTCGCCGAGAACACGCCTTACTTCGAATCCGGTCTGAAACTGGGCTATACCAGTGACAACGAGAAATGGTACTTCTCCGCGGTATACCTCAACGGCTGGCAGCGCATACAGCGCGTAGACGGGAACTCGACGCCCGCATTCGGTACGCAGGTAACCTTCAAGCCCAATGCGGCTGTGACATTGAATTACAGCACATTTATCGGCAGCGACAAGCCCGACAGCACCCGGCAAATGCGCTATTACCACAACATCTACGGCGTTTTCCAGCTGTCGGACCAATGGGGCCTTACAACGGGTTTTGACATTGGCAGTGAACAAAAAGCCAAAGGCAGCAGTGAATTCAACACGGTTTACGTGCCGGTGATGATCCTGCGTTTCTCGCCTTCTTCCAAAATCAATGTTGCTGCGCGGGGCGAATATTATCATGATAAAAACGGGGTGATCATTGCTACGGGCACTGAGCACGGTTTTAGGACTTTCGGCATGTCGCTCAACCTGGATTACCAGATCAGCCAGCAGGTAATGTGGCGTATTGAGGCCCGGCGCCTGAATAGCCGCGACGCGATTTTCAATGGGAAAAGTGAAGATATGTCCAGGAATAAAACCTACGTGACTACCGCATTGACTTTTGCATTAAACTGACCGCCGCCCAACCGGCGCTGAACATAGCGCCGGCAGGGCCTCGGGGCATCTTTCACCTAACGC
>CBIHPQ010000462.1:0-5372 GCA_966211825.1 uncultured Dyadobacter sp.
GATCGGCCCGCCGCCTTTGACGGTCACGTTATCGAGGTATGCAAAGCGCATCAGGCCGCTCTGGTCGTTGGCCGTCTTGCCGTAAGAAGCCCGCAGTTTCAGGTTCGTCAGGAATGCATTATGCTTTAAAAACGCCTCATTGGACACCACCCAGGCTGCCGAAACCGCCGGCGTGCTGGTGTAGCGCACATTCCGCGCATACTGCTCCGAGCCCGAATAGCCCAGGTCCAGCTTGACCAGATAGCGGCCGTCAAAGCCATAAGAAACCTCAAAACCTGAACTGAGGCGGTTATAGGGCAGCAAACCGGGGGAAGAGTTGTCGGCCTTCGTCAGGTTTTGGTAAAACATATAAGCCATTGCGCCTACCCTGTGCCAACCGAAATCACGCTTGTAGTTCATCGCGATGTTGTACGTGAGGTGGTAATAGTAGGAATGTCCTTTGGTATAGCCCAGCGGCGTGTCGTTCTGCGCGCCTTTTTTGGTAAATGTCAAAGCCGAATCGCTGGTTTGCACCCAGCGTTCATAATCCTGGCTGGTAGAAAGGCTACCCACGGAATTGGTCTGGTAGGCCATTGTGCCGGTCAGGTTGAGCCCCTTCGTGAGGAAGCCCATATCGAGGTCAAGGCCGAATTGTGACACGATATTGGTGACGGTGTGCCGCGTGTAGCCCGTGCGGTTGAGCATGCCATAGGTTGGCGATTCTACCCGCTCGGTGGTGATTACCTTTCCACCGGGGTCGAGCACTTCCCCTGAGGTGCTGGTTACCGCGGGTGTTACCGGCCCGTACATGGTCGGCGGGATCTGGAAAATGCTTTTGTACACATCCGCATTGCCCGCGCCTCCAGGCGTACGCTCGCGCTTCACATTGCCTGCGAGGCGGATAAATGCTTTCAGGTAACGGTTCAGGCTCATGTCGATATTTGAGCGGTAATTGACCCAGATATTGTTCGCATTCGGATCGTAGCGCGGCTGGTCGGTTTTGAAATAGCCTCCCTGATGCATGAAGTTGATATTCGAGAAAAACTGGACTTTGTCATTCCCGCCGGTCACATTCACGCTTGCACGCTGCATGGCCGCGAAGTTTTTGAGATAACGGTCGTACCAGTTGTTGCTGGGATAAAGCTGCCGGTCCTGCCCGGAGCGGTAGCCTTCGATCTGCTGGGGACTGTACAGGTAATTCGCGCCGAGGCCGTCGTTCAGCGCCGCCTGGTTTCGCATTTCGGCGTATTCCGCGGCGTTGTAAAATGCAGGTTTCGTAGTCATCTGCTGCATCGACTGGTCAAAGCGCGTTTTGATCTGCAAAGGTCCTCTCCTTCCCCGTTTCGTCGTGATCACCAATAGCCCGTTGGCGCCCTGGATGCCGTACAGTGCCTGCGTGGAAGCGTCTTTAAGCAGGGTAATGGACTCGATTTCATTGGCAGTAATGTATTCTAATGTCTGATTGCTGTTGTAGGCGTTGATAATGCCGTCGATGATCACGAGCGGGCCCGTGGTGCGCGCTGCGGACAGGCCGCGGACCGACAAGTTGGTGGTGGCACGGGAGAGTTCCGAGAATGCTTCCTGCGTCGTAAGCCCGGAAATGCGGCCGGCCAAAGTCTGTGTCAGGTTAGCTACCGGCGATTTTTCCAGCTCCTCTCCTTTCACGGTCGATACCGCTCCGGATAGTTCGCTGCGCAATTGGGACGTGTACCCGAGCTGTACTACCTCGTCCTTATAATGCGCGTCCCATTTCAGCCTTACTTCCAGCTCCTGCTTGTCGGAAATCGCGATCTTTTGATTACCATAACCATAAAGCGAGAACACGAGTGCATTGCTGCCGTCGTCGACTGTCAGCGTAAATTCGCCTTTTACATTGCTGGACGTCCCGTTTTTCCCGTCTTCGGAAAGGACCGTCACGCCCGCAAGCGGCTGCCCGAACTCGTTCAGCACCGTGCCGTTGACCGTCGAGGCCAGTTCCTGCGCCCAGAGCTGCGTACCGGCGAGCAGGCAGGCAAGCACGAGTATTATTTTTGATTTGATAAAATGTATCATATCCTTGAAGATGTGAGTCTTGAAACCATTGATGTTACCAACCTGCATTCTGCCAGTCGGCCCCGGTGATGGAGCGCAGGCGGTTCGCTTCGTTCAGCGGAATAGGCACCCACAGGAACTTGTTGGTGTAATTCTTACGCTCGGTCGCACGCACGGGCCTGCGGGCATACGTGAAGGAGCCGTCGGCATTGCGGGTAATTTCCATGGCAGTTATCCAGCGGTCCGTTTTGGCGAGATCGTCGGTCGGTTTCGACCACCGGCGGAGATCGAAGTAGCGGTTTTCCTCCATGGCCAGCTCCACGCGTCGTTCGGCGCGGATACGTTTGATCAGGTCCGCTTTCGACAGCGAGGCAGGTAATGCAGGCATTCCGGCGCGGGCGCGGATTTCGTTCACCGCTTTGGCGGCGTCGGCGAGCTGGCCGGCCTCGGCAGCAGCTTCGGCAAAATTGAGGATCACCTCGCCCAGGCGGAAAAGCTTCCAATTGGCCCCGGCAATGGGATTATCGCCTCCGGAGTTGGGATGGAGGAATTTCCGTTGGTAATAGCCCGTCCGCGTGGCTTTGCGCGTGGTAGGATGAATGCCCGTTTGCGGCTCGTTTTTATAAGTCGCGATCACGCGGGTACGGTTGCCGATCGGCGCGGGATAATTTTCGACCGATTCCGGTGCTTCTGCAAAGTTCCACAAGGCCTTCCTTTTCGAACCATTGTAATAAATGGAGGCATAAAAACGCGGGTCGCGCCGGGCGTAGGGGTTTTTCGGATCGTAGGTTTTGTTGGCGGTGTTGTAGTTCGGCTGTAAATGCTGGTCGTCAGCATAAGGCTTGTCCAAATCAAGGACCGGCTGGCCGTCGATGGTTTCATAGGCGTCCACCAGCTCCTGCGAAGGACAAGTGCCTGATTTATAACCATCCTGCGATCCTATCCCATCGATATTCCAGATATTGCCCTGGTTTTCGCGGCTCTGGAAAATCGTTTCCCGATCCACCGGGTTAGGCGCGTATTTCATGGTTTGGGTAAAATACTCATTGTAAAGCGCAGTCTTTTCGTTCTTGTCGGGCCCCAGAAATGCAACGTCCGAGAGGTACGTCTGCGGCAGGTTCACTTTGTTATACAGCTCAAATCCATTGGTCCGCAGGTTTTCCAGAGAGGCTTTATTGACCTGATATGCCTCCTGCCAGTAATCCTGGCCCGCATTGTTCAACGGGCTGGCTGCAAAAAGGATCATTTTGGATTTGATCGCCTCCGCCAGGGCCTTGTTCACACGCCCGCCCTCGCTATCGGTGGTAATGCGCCAGGGCAGTTCCGCCGTACCTAATGCCACATCACAATCTTCCATTATGAATTTGACGATCTCATAATAGCTGGCTTTGGTGACCGTCGAAAAGTCCTGCTGGAAATCATAAGGCTCGCGCTCGATCGGCAGCACGGCACCAAACCATTTCAGGAGTTCGGAATAATAGTAGGCGCGCAGCAAATGCGCCTCGGCTTTCCAGCGGGCACGGTCGGCCGGGTTGCGGACGGTGGCCTTGTCAATACGGCTGAGGAATATCGTACAGTTGCGGATAGCGCTCCAATAGCGGGCCCAGTATTCGCCATTACCCCCTTCGGAGCTGATATTGGCGATCGGGTGGTTACCAGCGGAAGCATCGCCGTTGTAGAGCCGCCCCGACATGATCCACGATTCGGCTTCGGCGTCCGTATCCCACGCCTCGTCGCTCCAATCCACCGGGCCCCGGCTCCAGAAGAAGTAACGTGTACCTTTCACAGGCATATTCGCGTAGCAGCTGTTCAGGAAAGCGCCGGTTTTATCGTTGTCGTTGAAGATTTCGTCCATCGTCAGCTTGCCGTCGGGCGCCATATCCAGCACCTCCTTGCAAGAGGTGAAGGCCAACGCCACCAGCATCCATGCATATAGTAAAGTTCTCAGTTTCATATGGGCTTGTTAGAAAGTGATGTTCAAACCGAAATTGGCCATTTTGGTAACCGGGTAACCCAGCGAGGCGTCATTCTCGGGGTCGAGGTGGCCCATCTTTAAATGCGCCCAGGTGAAATAGTTCTGCGCGCTCACATAAATCCGCATCTTGCTCACACCCACCGCTTTTAATGAACCGGCCGGCAGTGTATAGCCAAGCACGAGGTTTTTCAGCCGCGTGAAAGAGCGGTTCATGACGAAGAAGTCATTCGCGGTATGGTTGGTATTGCTGTGCGTGCTCAGGGCGGGATAAGTGATCTTCTCGCCGGCTGCGTAGCGCTCGGGTGTCCAGGCTGTTTTGTGGTAATCAAAATAGGTCCCGCGGATAATGTATTCGTAAACGCCCTGCTGCTGGTAGTTGCTCGAATATTTGCCTACCCCCTGAAAGAATGTCGTGAGGTCGAAGCCTTTGTATTCGAAGGTCAGCGAGAGGCCGTAGATCACCCGGGGAATGTTGGAATAACCGATCGGCGCCTGGTCCTTGTCGTTGATGACGCCGTCTTTGTTCAGATCAAGGTATTTGAAATCCCCGATACGCGGCTCACCGAAGCCATAGGTGGTTGTTTTGAGGTAACTATCCAGCTCTTCTTTTGAATTGAAATAACCATTACCATTGCTGTAATCGATCTTGTACCCCCACGACTGGTTGAGCGAAAAGCCGGTGGAGCGGTTGCGGTAGGCATAAGTTTCGTCCCGCGCCGATTCGTCGAGGAACTTCACCGTATTGTGGTTATAGCCGTAGT
Source organism: uncultured Dyadobacter sp. (assembly GCA_966211825.1). Taxonomy (GTDB): domain Bacteria; phylum Bacteroidota; class Bacteroidia; order Cytophagales; family Spirosomataceae; genus Dyadobacter. The sequence continues at coordinate 4,747 of CBIHPQ010000462.1, forward strand.
TCCCGGATACCATCAGCCGGAAATCCTTCGAGAATGCTTTGTTGTAGGATAATTCAAGTTCAAAACCTTTATTATCGACCAAACCCATATTCACTTTCGGGATGTTGCCCAGCGGCACGCCCTGGAACTCCGGTACCGTCCCGCGGGAGATCAGGATATTGCTGCGGCGTTCTTTGAATACATCCACAGAAAGGTTGAGGTCGCGCAGGATTTGCAGGTCGACACCATAGTTCTGCTTTTTGGCGATTTCCCAGGTAATGTTCGGGTTACCAAGCAGGCCCTGGTTAATGGTTTGCTCCAATCCCAGGCTCGTCAGCGGGCCTTTGGGCGCGAGGGTAATGTCGCTTTGGTAAAGAAAACGGGCGGCGCCCATCTTGTCGTTCCCTACCTTGCCATAGGAAGCCCGCAGTTTCAGGTTGGTGATGAAGCGGTTGTTTTTGAGGAAATTCTCATTGCTGATGACCCATCCCGCCGAGAACGCCGGAAAAAAACCGTAGCGGTGCCCGGGCGCAAACTGCTCCGAGCCATTATAACCCATATTGACCTCCGCCAGATAACGCTCATCGAAGCCATAAGTCGCGCGGGCCGCCACACCGAGGACATTGTAAGGGATTTCTCCTGCCGGC
>CBIHPQ010000463.1:0-5360 GCA_966211825.1 uncultured Dyadobacter sp.
AAGCCTTCATCCACCAGTCCAGCACCGCCAGGCCCTCCTTTGTGTGATTAAAAGTAACGAACTGAACACAATACACGCCGCTATTCTCCGACTGGTCGTACTGCGGGCTGTACCGGTGCGCGGTGATCAGCACCGATTTTTCACCCATTTCGTCCGTCAGGACTTTGGGATTCGCAAAAAACAGCAGGTCCGCATCGAGGTAAGTACAATGGTCAAGTGCAAATGTGTGTATGCAATGCCAGATCGTGAAAGAAGTACACGTCCAGCAATACTCCCCCGGCGTGCGGCTGCCCTTAACGGCCAGAAGTTCGGGTGTCTCAAATTCATGCAGCGAAATCACCGTTGCATTCGGGAGGTCGAGCTTCCGGAGCAGGGCATAGCAGGGATCGTCAAACGCGAAAATATACAGGTGAAAATCAGCCTCTTGCCGGAGCAGCGAATTGTACATCGCCAATCCCCGCGAGAGGTAGCAAGAATTGAAGAGGGTACAAAAATTCTGCATTAAAGTATGTTAGGGGTCGAAGAGGGCAACTTCTACTACAAATATCAATGATAAATTGTGAAAGTGGTTATCCCTATGGTTGATAAAATAATATATGACAGACTATTTATCGGTTAACAAGGTTGTAAAATATGTACAGAATTAATTGACTATCAGCTCAATAAAACACAACTCCGCTCATTATCACGAAGTTGCGTATGCTAATATTGTATTATAATGGAGTTAATGAATAAAGAACTAAATTGCGGACGATCCTCTAATAGCATATGGCCTTTTTTAAATCGAAGAAGAAAAACCCGTACGGATGGTTTGGTGACTACAAAAAATGGGAGGCGCTGACCGCACTGTCGGGCGGCTACGAAGCCGGACCCATTTTGGATAAAACAAAGAATGCGCTACTGAAAGTGAGAAATGGCGAAGCGGTGTACGAGCGCGATTCGGTGTTGTTTGATAAGAAAGTTTATCCGTTCTCCGTCATTTCGGCCCTGTTGTATACGGCCATCGAATGCGGCAACAGCCTGAATGTGCTCGACTTCGGCGGGTCATTGGGAAGCACCTATTACCAGGTGAGGGACGTGATCCCTCCGGCCGTACAGCTGCACTGGAGTGTTGTCGAGCAGGAGAATTATGTCCGTTGCGGACAGGAATTTTTTGAAGATGAAATCCTGAAATTTCATTTCACCATTGAAGAAAGCATGGCGGCCCGCAAGGCCGACGTCCTGCTGCTTTCGAGCGTGGTACAGTACCTCGAAAAGCCCCACGATTTTTTAGAAGAGATCAAAAAGTACGCTTTCAAATACATCCTCATCGACCGCACGGCATTTATCAAAGAAGACAGGCCCGACCGGCTAACCCTGCAAGTGGTGCCGCCGGAGATTTATGAGGCGCATTACCCTGCCTGGTTTTTGAATGAAAAACGGTTTCTGGAACATTTTGAGGGCTACGAAATCAAAATGGAGTTCGAATCCTTTGTGGCCGGCGAGCAGGAAATGGAGATCGACCATGTCAAAGCCGGTTACGATAAGGGTTTCTTTCTCGTCAGGCGCTGAGCGGCGCATTACTTGCCTTGCCTGCCCACCATTTCATTGATCCAGATCGGTGCGAAGGGCGACGTGCAGCCTTTGGAAACCGGGTAATCGCGGTAAATGCCTAATCTTTCGCCGATCGCCAGCGCACGCTCACGGTATTCCGGAAAATTGATCCCGATCTGCGCGAGGGTCGTGTTCATCGTCCATTGTGCTTCGGAAGGCGCTGCCGGCATTTCGGATTCGATCCGGTCGAGCAGGCCGGGGAGGTCGATACCTTCGGGGCTGCGGGTCACGCGGCCGGCAGTAAGGCTCCATCCGGCGCGGGCCGCCCAGGGATAGTCCGAGTTCATCCAGGCTTCCCGAAGCTCCTCTTTTTGCGGGTGTTCTTTGATAATGTAAGAAGAAAGCCAGTCGGCAACCCAAAAATAGTTGACGGAGTGCACCAGCCGGTCGAGGTCGCCTGTGGACAACAGTTTCGGCTTCATCACCAGCACCCCCAGAAGCTGCGCCTCGATATTGCCGGTGTCCCACAACGCCAGGCCCAGCTCGTGATCGGTCTTGATTTTATTGGCGATGGTCCTGATATCGCCCATCTTCACCCCGAACTGATTGTCGTGCGCGCCATTTTTGGTGTTCATGGCGCGCACTTTTTCGTTTCCGAGCGATTCAAGTTCTGATAATACTTGCTCTACGGTCATTAGCCTTCCGTTTTCAGGATCATCGTGGCCGATCATCCGGTTGAATTATTATGGCGCTACTTCAACAATCATTTCAATTTCCACCGCAATGCCGGAAGGCAGCGATGCTACTCCGATCGCAGAACGGGCATGTTTGCCGCTTTCCCCAAACACTTCCACCATGAAATCCGTGAAGCCATTGATCACCTGCGGCTGCTGGGTTAATGTCGGCGTGGAGTTCACGAGGCCCAACACTTTTACAACCCTTTTGACTTTGTTCAAATCACCGATCTCGTATTTCAGCGAAGCCAGCAATGCGATCCCGCAAAGTTTCGCAGCCTCTTTGCCCTGCTCAACGGTGAGGTTATCACCTACTTTTCCCAGGATCTGTCCGCCGCCCGGCTTGTCGGGACCGTGGCCGGAAAGGTAGATCAGGTTGCCTACGCGCACGGCACGCATGAGGTTGCCTTTGCCCGCATTGAGTTTGGGCAGGGTAATGCCCAGCTCGGTCAGTTTTTTCTCTACATCGGGGCGGCTGGTTTGTGCATGGCCCTGGAAGCTGATACTCAGGAACAGAAACAGGAGGACAATCAGCGAAGTTGGTTTAAGCATGATAAGGTTTAGTTTAATCAATAACTACGGCTAAAATTAGCAATCATTCGGAAAGAACCTTCGCAAACGGGTCGCCAATTATTACAGTTTGCCGTTACGCTGCGACGTCGCCATGCCGACCGTTACCACCTGCCGAAATGCCGTCTGTTTTATTTTTAATATTTTTTCACCATATAGTTACACAAATAGAGTATTTGTTAAGCCTTGTTTGACTTATTACGGCGTAAATCCCCCTCTTCCTGGGCTCCGTCCAGATTATGATATTGTTAAATAGCGATCCGTCGAAAGCCTAAGTAAGACGGATTACCCAATTTTGTTGCCTCAAAACCGGAACTCACTTTTATCCATTCACCATAACAAAGATCTACAACCATATGTATCGATGTAAAGAAGGGCGGCCGCTCCACGCAGGCTCCTTGCAAAAATCGATTGCCCATGCCGCACTGATCGTCATGATCGGCGGCACGAGTTGGGCAACCCCGTCTCTTGAAACCGGCATAAAAACCGGGAACGTACACAGGAATTTCGCCAAGGCCGACCGCCAGATCAAAGGGCGCGTTACCGACGGTGATACGCCCGACGGCATCCCCGGCGTGAACGTCGTGATCAAAGGCAGCCAGATCGGCACCGTAACCGACGCGAGCGGCAACTATTCGGTCGACATTCCCGAGGGCGGCGCCATTCTCGTGTTTTCTTACGTCGGCTACCTGAGCCAGGAAGTCGAAACCGGGACACGCAGCACGATCGACGTCGCATTGAAGGCCGACAGCAAGTCGCTGAATGAAGTAGTGGTTGTCGGGTACGGTACGCAAAAGAAAGTAAACCTCACCGGCGCAGTAGACCAGGTAGGCCAGGAAGTGCTTCAAAACAGGCCATTGCCCAACCTTGCGCAGGGCCTTGTAGGTGTGGTGCCTAACCTGAACATCCGGATGTTCGATGGCAAGCCTACGCAGTCGCCGACGTTCAACGTACGGGGTACTACGTCCATCGGCCAGCAGGGAAGTGCGCTGGTGCTTATCGACGGTGTCGAAGGTGACCCGCGCATGCTGAACCCACAGGATATCGAGAGCATTTCAGTGCTGAAAGACGCGGCTTCGGCCTCTATTTATGGCGCCCGTGCGGTATTTGGGGTGGTACTGATCACCACAAGACCTGCCCCGGAAGGTAAAATGAGGATCTCCTATTCGGCGAATTACTCGATCAAAGCGCCGACAGAAGTTCCTGACAATATCACTGACTCCTATCCGTGGGCGCAGGGTTTCAGCGATGCATGGTCACGCTGGAACGACAACGGCAGCACGCCGACGGCCATCAACAAAACCATCAGCTTCTCCCCTGCCTACCTGGCCGAGATCAAAAGAAGATATGAGGACCCGTCGCTGCCGAAGGTGGAAGTAAACCCTGCTACCGGTGAATATCAGTACTATTACAGCACCGACTGGTATAAAGAGCTCTACAAAAAGCGCCTCAGCGCCCAGGATCACGCGCTTTCGATCGCGGGCGGTACCGATAAGGCTACCTATCTGCTGAGCGGCCGTTTCAACAACCAGGACGGTTTGTTCCGCTACAATACGGATAAGTACAACATGTATAACTTCCGGGCTAAGGGCGGCGTTCAGCTTACCTCGTGGTTGCGCGTGGACAACAACACCGAATTCTCGCAAATGAAATACCACCAGCCGCTGAACGTAGGGGAAGGAAGTGGTATTTACCGGAATATTGCCGATGAAGGCCACCCGCTGGCGCCATTGCTCAACCCGGACGGAACGCTTTCATTCTCGGCTGCATATACAGTGGGCGATTACTATTACGGCCGCAACGCCCAGGATCAAAACCGGCGCTTCCTGAAAAACCAGACGGCGGTGAAGGCGCAGTTCTTCGAAAAGGCGCTCACGATCAGAGCCAATCTCACATTCCAGAGCACCGACAGCTCCACGCACCAGATCCGCGTTCCGGTGCCATACAGCCGCGCCAAAGGGGTGATCGGCTATACCGGTACCAACACCAACGATATTGCTGACGTGAGAAGCACCACCAACTACCTGGCTACGAACTTCTATGCCGACTACGTGAAGTCGTTCAACAATGCGCATAACTTCACCCTTCTTGGCGGTTTCAACTACGAGCGATCGCTCGCTACCGCCCTGGGCGCACAGCGTAACGGGCTCGTGTACAGTGGTGCCGACGACATTAGCCTTGCCCTGGGACAAAGCATTACAACCAGAGGTGGTTACCGGAAATGGGCGATTGCAGGTGGTTTCTTCCGTTTGAACTACAACTTCCGCGAGCGCTACCTGCTCGAAGTGAACGGGCGCTACGACGGTTCGTCCAAATTCCCGACCGACCAGCAATGGGCATTTTTCCCGTCGGTATCAGCCGGATGGCGTATATCCGAAGAACCATTCTGGAAAGTGAGCCCGAAAATACTTTCCAATGTAAAGGTCCGTGCTTCTTACGGTTCATTGGGGAACGGTAACATTGCCCCGTACTCATTCAACGAGAAGTTCGGCATTTCGCAGCTAGGTCGTGTGATCAACGGCG
>CBIHPQ010000464.1:0-5306 GCA_966211825.1 uncultured Dyadobacter sp.
CTTTTAAAGGAATTATTTCCCTAGTGATTAATAATCCTGCCAACTACCAGCCATGAAAAAAAACTTCTACCTTCTTGGGCTCTTATTTTCAATTGCTACCTGTTGCATTGCGCAAAAACAGATCACTAAATTTGATAATAATGTCAATGCAAATGCGCTGGATCCGGTATATCAGTCGCAGATTGACCAACGGCTGATTTTCTCGGCGTTTTCCCCCGCTACCGGCAATGAACTCTGGGTTTCCGATGGAACGAAGGCTAACACAAAGCTCTTAAAAGATATTGTTCCGGGTCAACAAAGCTCTTATTCTGCTTATTACACGCGGATTGGTAACCTGCTGTATTTTGTGGCGAATGGTTATGAAATCTGGAAAACGGATGGTTCTTCGTCCGGTACGCAAAAGATATTGCGTTCCGACAGTACGATCAGCCTGAGCGTTGTCTCCGGCAAATTGCTGGCCGGTTTTCGCAATAACAATACGCAGCAGTTTGCATTCGCGTGGGTGGATGCCGGCGGGAAAACCGATTTCTGGACCGAAGACGCAACTGCATTTCAATTTTCCGGCGGCAATCTCTATTATGGAGCGTACGATCCGACATTCAAAAAATGGACATTGAAAGTGTTTGACACCGAGGCCCGTACCTTGGCCAGCCACACCGGACCACCCCTGAACGACATTATAGTGGAAAAGCAAAATGGCTATGAATACATTGCCGTCGACGCCGGTTATGCGGAAAAGAAGCTGATCGTTGCGAGATCGGACAGAACGGAAAGTCCCAAAACATATGATTGGAACCGGGGCGCCGCGCCACTTATGCTCAGGGATAAGGCAGGGGCACTTTTTCTGATCAACGACGGCACCTATTTCAGTAAGGATCTGACCTTGAAAATATTCAAAGTCACCGAAGGCCATAACTGGGACGTGGTCGCGGATGTGAAATCCAGCATGCTGTATGCCGACACACCGACGGGGTCAAACGAAGGCCCGTTCCATACCAATTTCGTCATCGAAGGCGACCAGCTTACCTTCACCACGCTTTTTGGTTACGAAAGTATTTATTCCGCTTATCTGGGGGTTTTTGATTTTAAAAAGAATACGAAACGCATTTCACCCACCCTTCCGAGAGAGGTTACCGGGCGTGACGTAAAAGTCGTTCCGCAGTCACGCGATGTGTTTGATATTCTTTACGGCTATGCCAAATGCACCTACAATATCGCCGAAAACAAAGCCCTTTCCGTTGAACAACTTCCATTCCGCATTCAGAAAGTAAAGGTCGCGAACAAGGAATTTGAACTATCTGATAATGTGTATGTTGGAAGCAGCACATTAAAGCTGCCGCTGATTACCCGCCGCAAAATATATGCACCAAATTACACCAGTTACCGGACCGTTCTGGGCAACAAACTGCTGTTCTGGACGAGCAATATGGAGCAACGGACGGGAAAACTATGGGTAAGTGACGGCAAGACAACAACCGAACTATTATCCCACGACGGCGTTGTAATGGATTGGAAAATGGCAACGGACTCGATCAGGGTTGGCAACCGGATCGTATTTTCTTCCTTCACAGAAAAGGCCGTCAAAATCTTCAAAACAGATGGTACGAAGGCGGGGACACGCGAAATTTATTCCTACCCGAACGACGTCTCTGCTTTCGTATCCAAAACGATGACCAACAACCGGATGGCCGCATTTGAACTGAACGTTTCGGGAAAAAGGGTACATCTCATCACCGATCTTGAAAATACCTGGGTAATCGATGGCTCCCCATTTCCATATCACGACCTCCACGCAACCTCCAACGACTTTTACCTGGTCCATTCGTCGGTAAAGAACGGCCTAGGCTACAATTATATATACAAAATCGAAAACGGAGAGCTGAAACCCGTTGAACTGAACAAAGGCGGGGCCGACGCGATGAATGAGCAGCTATTCGATAACCGTATCTACTTTACCGTGCGCAACAGCAATGGCCAGCTCAATGATATTTGCTATTCCGACGCCGGTTCCGACAAGGTTAACCGCATTTACAGCGGCCCGATGAGTTACCTCACCCGCAGTGGCGATTACCTGATCGCGGGCACGATGAGCGGACCAGATGTGAAAATTTACAAGGCAAGTACCGCCAAACTGCTGGGCGAATTCACGGATATACAGCCCGTCAACCAGGTGGTAGGCGATGCGGTCGCGCTATGGGGCTTTCGAGAGGTGGTGATCATCCGTAATGACCGTTTTCTCACCCACAAATTCACAGAGCAAATCGAGTTCATGAACCCCGTTCCCCAGGGTATTTTGATCAAGGTAAAAAGCAATGCAGGCAGCTCGTGGTATTTGTACGACCTGAAACGGGCAAAAATTATTGAGATGTTCAAAGACAAGCCGATCGATTTCAATATGGCCGGGGCCGGCGACCAGCTATTCTTCGTGGACAGCAACGACCGGCATCACATAGCCTGGGATATTTCGGATGAACGGCGGGTTGACTTTCCCGCAGGGCTTTTCACAGTGAAATCCCTGAACGGCGACCTCGCGCTCGCCTCCGACTACACGGGCGCCACGCCCCTGGGTGTGTACTCGCTGGAAGGCAGCATACCCGTAAGAATGTACTCCTTAACGGGCGATTTTGACCCTTTTTCAGTTAGTGACGCTAATCATCTGGCCACCAGCAGCCCGGCCACCGGATACGAACTTGCGAGAGTCGACCGCGATTCTCTCTTCCGTTTTCCTGAAATCATCAGAGGTCCAGAGGGCATCACTTTGCAGGAAGCTTTTCGTTTCAGGGGAAGCGTGTACGTCACGGCATTTACATTCTCGAAAGGATTGCAGGTATGGAAAATGGATGAAATAAACCTGACCCCGGACGACGACGACGAGATCGTGATTACCAGGCCCGAAATGCCCGACCGCGGCAGCTACCTGCCCGACGAAATACTGATGAACGCCTACCCCAACCCGGTAGTGAACGAGCTGAATATCGACCTGAAAGAAGGCGGACTGATCCGAGTCCTGGATCCGAAAGGTATCGAGCAACTGAAAACCGTCGTAGGCAAAACCAGGAAGCTCGACATGAAAGGCCTGCCTGCCGGCCAGTACATTATCATCTACTCCGGGGCGAAAGGTAATAGTGTCAGGAAGATCGTGAAACTCTAAGGTGTTCAATCTGAAAGTTCACCTTCATTCAGCCAAGTTTTACCAGTCATTTACATTGTTTTACAAAACAGCTTTCGAAAAGCCGTTGCCGCTTTCTAGTTTCGGCGGTAAAACAACCTTGATATGCACAGAACCGCTTTCTTTTCATTCAAAACTACTTCCAACTCACTCCTGCTGGTGCTTTTGCTGAGCGCCTGCTCGACCGGGAAAGTGAAACAATCGCCATCCGGGCTCCAATATGTCGTATTGCAAAAGGGCCACGGGCCCAGGGCGAAACCAGGCCAGGAAATCATGCTTTTCGAGACAACCAGCTACCGGACCGGCGAAATGCTGTATTCCAACGAAAATACAACAACGCCGGTGAAGGTGCTCATTGGCGGAAACCAGGCTACCAAAGCGGTCGACGAGGCGCTGGTGGGGATGCAGGAAGGTGAAATCAAGAAGATCATTGCGCCGCCCCATCTGGTGAAACGAACAGGCTACCCGCCTAATGTCCACCCCGACTCGACGTTGGTCATCAAGATGATCCTGCATAAAATATTATAATGCAAGACATCAGAAAAACACAAAAGGAAGCCGCTACCGAAGTAGCTGCTTCCTTATTGAACTTTGGTAAAACAGCGTGCTATTTGGTTGTCGTTACTTCGGAAAGCTTCACTTTCACGGAAGTATAATACAATGTCGTTGTTGCCTCGAAACCGGAATCCGTACCGAAAATAAGCCACAGATTGCCCTGCGCGTCGGTTTTGCCTTTGAACTCGCCCGTTTTCGTGAGCAGCTTGTAACCCACTTTATCGGTGCCGTTACCGATGTCGCCGATGACTTTCATGTCTTTGCCGTCGTTCTTTTGCTGGATCTTGTCGATGTTCATGCGGTAGTGTTCCAGGTTATCGACCTTCGTGTTAGGTTCAACGGGCACCACACCAATGCCTACACTCACCGCATTAGGAGCGCCGCCTACGCCAGCCCAGCCCTCGGAAGGTGCATCAGAAGCAAATTCCAGCGTGAATGCCGCACTGTATTCCTGGTTCGGTTTCAGGCCCGTCATTTTCTTTTTGAAATACATAAACAGGTCGTCGCTGTGGTTGTTGCCCGATATGCGGAAACCCTTTTTCTGGGTATCAAGCGGCGCTGGCAGGTTTGCAATGCCTTCTTCGAGTTTCCAGTCGGACTCCATCTTTACCGGATAGTCGGAAAAACCGGCTGTCCATCCCCTTTTGTCGCTGCCGAACTGGTCGTTGATCTCCAACTGCGGAGGCAGGTTGGGCGCGCTGTCATCGTCGTTGCAGGACAGGAACAGGAACGGCAGTCCGAGCATTAAAACTAACTTTTTCATGAGCTGTTATTTGGTTTTAAAATCAGCATAGTGATGCAAAACCGCGTTGCATTGGTTGGAAAGACCTCAAAAAAGATGTTCCGCCCCGGCTATGCCTCCCTGATAATGAACGGCCTAGGGTATGTTAAATTTTAATGGTTACCGTACCGGCCTGTTCCGTTACGATGCCGCCGGGCGAGGCTTCCGGCCATATTTTTTGCGGTTGAAAAATGTATAAATAATCGGAAAAACAAGCAGCGTCAGAACCGTCGCGGTAATCAGCCCGCCGATTACGACAATGGCCAAGGGCTTTTGCGTTTCGGAACCGATGCCGGTCGACATGGCCGCAGGTAACAACCCTATTGCGGCCATCAGCGCCGTCATCACCACCGGCCTGATCCTCGATTTCACACCCTGCCTCACGGCTTCTTCCAGCGGCATCCGGTCGGCGAGGTTTTTGTTGAACACGGATATCAGTATCACCCCATTCTGCACGCATAATCCGAACAGGGCGATAAACCCTACACCGGCGGAAATCCCGAAGTTCATGTGCGTCACATGCAGCGCCAGGATACCGCCTACCAATGCAAACGGCACATTGGCCAGCACCAGTCCTGCATCTTTCGCATTGCTGAACATAATGAACAGGAGGATAAAAATCCCGACGAGGCTCACCGGCACCACCTGCGCGAGCCGATCGGTGGCGCGCACCTGATTTTCGAACTCTCCTACCCATTCTACCGAGTATCCTTTCGGCAAATCGGTTAGTTTTTCCTTCACACGCTGCTGCGCCTCCGCAATGGTTCCGCCCAGATCTCTGCCACGGACAGAAAATTTAAC
>CBIHPQ010000465.1:0-5300 GCA_966211825.1 uncultured Dyadobacter sp.
ATACTGCTGCTTACCCCTCCTTTCTGGATCAGTATGCTCCTTTGGCTTGTGATGGGCGCTGCAATTTCGGGTATCGGGATGAGCGTAATGCACGACGCCAATCACGGCGCGTTCTCGAAAAATCCCGCGGTCAATAAATGGCTTGGCCTCACCATTTGCCTGGCCGGCGCGGGGGTTTCCAACTGGAAATGGCAGCACAATGTCATGCACCACACTTATACCAATGTTGCCAACCTCGACGAAGACATAAAAGACCGAGGCGTGATCAAGCTGTCGCCGCACGAGACCGTGAAGCCCCTGCACCGCTTTCAATGGATGTACGCCTTCTTTTTTTACGGGATTCTGACGCTCTACTGGGTTTTGCTGAAAGACTTTATCCAATACGTGCATTTCATTAAATCCGGCCTGAACCGCCAGACAAAGCGTGAAAACCAGCAAATGCTTTTCGGGATGATCGCGATGAAGCTGGCCTATTTCGGCATGTTCTTTGTGCTGCCTACGGTGGTTTTTCACATCCCTTTCGGCTTCATCCTGGCCGGTTTTTTGGTCATGCATTTTTCAGCCGGCCTCGTTTTGACGGTGATCTTCCAGCTGGCCCATTCGGTGGAAGGCACCGAATATCCCCTGCCGACTCCGGAAGGAATTATCCAGAAGGATTGGGCTGTACATCAAATGGAGACCACGGTCAATTTCTCGCCGCGGAACAAATGGCTGAGCTGGTATATCGGGGGCCTGAACTTCCAGATCGAGCACCATCTTTTTCCAAAAATCTGCCACATCCACTATCCCGGAATTGCACCTATCGTCAGAAAAACGGCTAAGGAATTCGGGCTCAACTACATGGAACACCGAACTTTTTGGGTGGCCCTTAAATCACATATTGCAGCGCTGAAAAAATTCGGAATGCCCCGATTTAATGAAGGAATTGTTTAACTTCCCTGCGCTCCCCACAAACCACCCCGTATGAACGCGCATCATCACATCGTATCGATAGGCGCCTCAGCGGGCGGCATCGAGGAAATAGCTTCTTTCTTTGACCAGAAACCACTCGCTGGTGTTTCCTATATTATTATTCAGCACTTGTCACCCGATTTCCGTACCAGGATGGCCGAACTCCTGGCCAGGCATCTGAGTCTGGTGATAAGGGAGGCCGAAAACGGAATGCTCGTCGAGGCCGACCATGTCTACATTATCCCCAACAACAAATACATGACCCTTCAAAAGGGAAGACTGTATGTTACAGATAAGGAGCACGAACATCATCCGCATCTTACCATCAACCGGTTTTTCAGTTCCCTCGCGGCCGATCAGGGCGAAAAAGCGATAGGTGTTATCCTCTCGGGGATGGGCAACGATGGTACCGACGGCATCCGGTCCATTCATAATGCAGGCGGGATGGTCGTGGCGCGTAATCCGGAAACGACCCAGTTTGGCAGTATGCCGGCCAGCTCCATCGCCACCGGACTCGTAGATTTCGTCACCGAGCCTGAGCTGATGCCCGGTATCATTGAGGACTACGTCGTTCAAAGCCGGGTAACGCTGCTGGATCAGAACGAGAAAATGACCATGCTGATGATCCTGGACCTGATCCGCGACAATACGGCGTTCGATTTCTCCGGTTATAAGCATGCCACACTTTCACGCAGGACCCGGAAAAGGGCTGTGAACCAAAACTTCTCCTCTCTGGCCGATTACCTGTCGTTCCTGAAAGGTACCCCCGAGGAAATGAGCGCACTCGCGAAAGAATTCCTCATCAGTGTGACGGCATTCTTCCGGGATGAGGAAGCATTTGATTTCCTGGACACAAGCGTGATCCCGGGCCTGATCGAAAAACTCGATGACGGCGAGGAGCTGAAAGTATGGGTCGCGGGCTGCGCAACGGGCGAGGAGGCCTATTCCATAGCCATGCTTCTGGCCGAACAACTCGAAGGAAAAGAGAAAAACATTACCGTAAAAATATTCGCCACCGATATCGACAGCGCCGCGTTGCTGCATGCCGGCAAGGGAGTGTACAGTGCCGAAACGATCAGGCAGGTTCCCGACGATAGGGTTGAAAGGTTTTTTACCAGGCAAGGTGATCACTACAAGATCAAGCCGGAGATTCGCAAAATGGTCATTTTTGCCCAGCACGACCTGGTCAGAAACCCGCCCTACTGCAATATGCACCTGATCAGTTGCAGGAACCTGCTGATTTACCTCGCACCGGCCTTGCAAAAGAAGGTGTTTGCCATGTTGCTTTTCGGGCTGAAAGTAGACGGGCATATCCTGCTCGGATCAAGTGAAAACCCGCTACCGTCAGTTAAGAACCTGCATTCAGTCAATAAAAAGTGGAAAATCTATCAGAAACTGTCCGACATACGGGTGGTGAACTTTGAGACTTTCTCGCTGCCGGAATTTGCGGATACCAAAAGAGCAGGTACAAAAAAAATGTGGGACGGGTATTTGAAAACATCCAAAGGCCTGCTGCCGGAAGCGATAAACGTCGCGCTGGCCAGTGAGGTAGAGGGACTGGTCGTTTGCATTGACGCCGATAACCAGGTGATCAAATCCTATGGTGAGACAGCAGGTTTCCTCTTTCAAAAAAATTTCAATTCCAACCTGACGGAGTTGCTGCCCAAACCGCTCCTATCCGCATTCAATGCATTGAAAATCGCTGCACGCCAGAGCAACGGCAGAGAAGGCGTGCGCGGCATCAGGATCCTGATCAACGATCAGACGAGGATGGTCAACCTTTCGCTCACGCCATTGCCCGCATTGAAAGATGAAAAGGACATGTACCTCGCCGTTTTCAGCAAAGACAATACTTTGTATGATGCAGAAGCACAAGACCGCATTTTTGATGAGCGGCTATACCATGACCAGTATACGAGCAGTATCGAAAAGGAACTCAGCGAACTGAAAGTCGCCCTCTCTGCGGCCTATGAACAACTGGATGCCTCCCTGGAAAACCTGCAATCCTTTAACGAGGAACTGCTTTCCGCCAATGAGGAAATGCAGAGTACCAACGAAGAAATGCTGTCGGTCAACGAGGAGCTTGACCTGATCAACAAAGAGTTGGTCGAGAGCAATGACGATCTCAATAACTATTTCAGAAGCAGCATCCATGGGCAGCTGTTCATCAACAGCGAGCTGCAATTGATGAAATTCTGCTCAGGGGTACCCGATCATCTCGGGCTGATTGAAAGCGATATCGGCAGACCTATCCTTCACATTCCCAGCCTTGTGCGGTTCGAAACGATCATACAGGACTGCAAGCAGGTGATAGAACTCGGCGGAGTCGTGTCGCGGGAAATGCAAATGAACGACGGCAGATGGTGCCAGGTAGTGACGATGCCCTATCTCCGGCAGACCGATATGGCCAGAAAAGGTGCGATCATCGTATTAAACGACATTTCCGAGCTCAAAGCGATACAAATTGAGCTCAATACCAAAAACAAAAAGCTGATTGACGTATACGAGGAACTCGATAATTTTGTCCACCTGGCCTCACATGATCTCATGACGCCGCTTACCCAGATCGAAGGGAGTATTGCGGTAATGAACGAGATCGGTGTGACCGATACGCAGCTGAGCGAATTTTTAGGTATCATCAATACCTCCATCCAGAATTTCCGCACCCTGGTGAAGGATATCGGTACGATCGCCAAGGTCGAAGATGACCTCAGATCCAGGGAAGAGGTCGATATAAACGAGGTAGTGCAGGCCGTGCTATGGAGCCTGCAAGATAAGATCGGACAAACAGGAGCCGAAATCAAGGCCGAACTGGAAACCAAGTCTCTCTTTTTTTCGAAGAAGAATCTACGCAGCATTTTGTTCAACCTCGTATCCAACAGCCTGAAATACAATGAAAGCGGACGCCCCGCTATCCTGATCAGCACCCGCGAAGTGGACCGGCAGCTTGTTCTTTCTGTGGAGGACAACGGTATCGGAATCCCGGAACAAGAGCTCGATCAGATCTTCAAGTTATACGGCAGGTTGCGGCGGGATATTGAAGGAGATGGCATCGGACTCTATCTGTCCAAAAGGATCATCGACGCGTCGGGCGGCAATTTGGTGGTGGAAAGCGTCCCCGGTAAGGGGAGTAGATTCAGCATCTATTTCAATGTAGGTGAATAGTAATGCAAATGCTTTGTGCGGTCATCGGGGTCAGAACATCGGTTCCGGATGGGCGGCGGGCTGCATATCGGCAAGTTTTTTCTCATCCGCCTCAATGCTGGCTTTCAGCGAGCTGATATCCGTATCCAGTTTTTCCAGACTGTAACCGGCTTTGCGGGCCCTCTTGGCGTCTGCCCTGGCCGAACCGGCGCTATTGTTGGCCCTGCGGGCGAGTTTGCGGTCCTGGGATTGATCACCGAGCCTATCTGCGGCCTCTTTATTGGCATCTGCCGATTTCTGGGCGTTTTCGGAAGTTTGTGAAACCGCCGTGGCTTTCCCTTCCCGCTCGTTTTCCAGCTTGGCGAGCTCCATTTTGTTTTCATTCAATCTTTTGCCGATTTCGAGCATTTGTTTCTGCTCTTTTAAGTTTGAAATCGAATCTTTCGACACCACTTGCGCGGTTAACGGTAATGCGAGCATGACAAAGCTCAGGGCGGATATTATTCGGTTGGTTCTCATGATTCCATGTATTTTGAAATGTAATGTATGCTGGCCCGAAAGCCATTCTGCTATCGATCTGCCATCGCCGGGTAATGTTCGACGATCAACTCATTGTACACGATCTCGACGCCAGGCGCTTTCCAGGCTTGTCGTGCCGCTTCATCTTTTTCACAACAGGAACTGACTGTGCCCGTCAGAATGACTTTATTTTTAACCACTCTCACATGAATATCCTCCCCGGATAAGGAGGAGCTGCGGGCAAATGCACTTTCAATGGCCGCCTTCTCGATTGCGGCCGACGGTGCGGATTTTATCAGGATGTTGTTGGACATGCCTTTCACACCTGCAAGTTGCCGGATCAGCCGTTCGGCCGCATCGCGCTGGTAGTTCCATTGCAGATCGCCTTCAAGGGTAATCCAGCCGTTTTCAACTTTCACTGTGACACGATCGGACGGTATTTCCTGGGTCCATTGGTAGGCATTCAATATCTCGTTGGCAAGATCCTCGTCGTCGCGGCTGAGGATTTCACTGAAATCCCCGATACCGATCTGTTCAATGACCAGTTTTACGCCTTTCACACGTCTGGCCGCGGCTTCCGCTTCGGATTTTTTGGCATAGCTGTCCACAGTACCTGAAAGGGTGACCACACCATCTTTCGCTGAAACACGTATGTCGGCTTCCTGCAACAATGGTTCCCATTGGAT
>CBIHPQ010000466.1:0-5290 GCA_966211825.1 uncultured Dyadobacter sp.
CACGCCGGCAAGGTTTTCCAGTCGGTCCAAAGCGGTCCCGAGTGAAATATTTTCCGCCTGGATGCTCACGTTCCTGGCCAGCAGGTCCTGCGCATTGATATCCCTCGCGTAGCTGCCCGCCGCAATCATTCCGATCAGGAAAAGCTGTAAAATGGATAACCGCATAATATGGTATGCCGTCTTGCTTTTAAGGAAAAAATACATAAGTTTGAAATGGTTAATATGAACAATAGGAAGCCTTGCATCGCCGGCCAGCGATGTTCCAACAAGGTCTTCGTTCAGGATCAGGGGTGCTTCCATCACTCCTGATTTTCTTTTGAAGCAGGTATTATTTCGGTTGGTTGAATTGCGTCATACGGTGTAGATTGGTGTTAGATGATTGGGTTTAATTCAAATAGCCACTACTCGGAAACGGCGCATCCTTCGCCCCGGATCACGATCTCGCCGTTCTGCATCTGGTAATTCGCTTCTACGATCTGCATCGTCATTTCCAGTATTTCCGAAAGCCTGTTCTGGTCAAATGTTGCCTTTACGCGGCAGTTTTCCAGGTTGGGGTTTTCCAGACGGATCTTTACATCAAATTTTTCTTCCAGTTTTTTCACCACCTCACCCAGCTTTGCGTCTCGGAATGTGAGGGAAACCGGCTGCCACAAAGGTGCTTTTTCGGCCACAACCGGCACTTCTTCGCTGAGCAGCTCGCCGGACGCCACTTTAAAGACCGCCTGCTGATGCGGTAGCAGCATTACCTCCCTGCCCTTTTCGGCCGTAACGGAAACCTTGCCCGTCACGACGGAAACTTCATATTCCGCCTCGCCTTTGTTGGCCCGTACGTTGAAGCTCGTGCCCAGCACTTTCACCTGCACGGATTCGCCATGCACGAAAAACGGCCGCGACGGATCGTGTGTTACTTCAAAAAACGCCTCGCCTTCGAGGGAAACTTCGCGGGAGTGTTTCTTGAAATCGTCCTTTGCGTAGGTAATGCGCGTGCCGGGGTTCAGCCAGGCCTCACTGCCGTCGGGGAAAACGTGCTTCCGTACCTGCCGCGTCTTGTTGACGATCGAATAGGTGTCGGTACCGAGCTTGAAAACGGATTTGTTCTGGGCTAAAAAGTAACTGACGCCCACACCGGCAACAAGCAGGATGATTGCCGCAGCGGCATAACGCAGATATCTGCCCAGGCCCGGCCGCTGCAATGGCACCGTCCGCACGGCATCGCCTGACTGGCGGCGG
This sequence comes from uncultured Dyadobacter sp., assembly GCA_966211825.1. Lineage (GTDB taxonomy): Bacteria > Bacteroidota > Bacteroidia > Cytophagales > Spirosomataceae > Dyadobacter. The sequence goes on from CBIHPQ010000466.1 coordinate 1,231, forward strand.
ATCTCCTCCTGCACTTTGGCTAAATGCTTCGGCTGGTCGAATGTCGCTTCCGCCTCTTCCGACAGCGACGCGTACCATTCGTCTACCTGAAACGCTTCTTCCGGCGTGCATTGTCCCTCGGTATAGCGCTTCAACAGCTCCTGCGAAATATCGCCCGGCGAACCGTTCTTTTTATTCATGGAATGTTTGTGATAACCTTTTGTTTCAGTCCTCTACAAACAGGACGCACGGCAGCCGCCTATCCCTAGTGACTTTTGAAGAAATTTTATAACAAATACTATTTGATTCCTTATTACTTTTGAACGAAGTTGAAGAATGCACCCAATGAGTAAGGCTTATCGCGACAGGGACGACCTTGAATTATGGCAGCTTGCAAAGGTTTCGGACGATTCGCTGGCCTTTGCGGAGCTCCACCGCAGGTATTCGTCGCGGCTTTACGCGCTCGCTGTAAGGAAGACAGGCAACAGCGAAGTTTCCGAAGATCTGGTCCAGGACCTTTTTGTGCATTTATGGCTGCAACGGGAAGGCATTACCATTGAAAAAGCGTTCAATCTCTACCTTTTTTCTGCCCTCAAAAACCGCATTATCTCTTATTTGCGGAAACAAATCGTGCAGCACACCGTCTCGCTGAACGACATCGATCTCGAAACCCTTTCGTCGCAATCGGCCAATCTGGTGCAGGAATGGCTGTCGCTGAAAGAGGTGCAGGAAATCTACGCCCGCGAGCTCGCCAACCTGCCCGAAAAGAGCAAGCATGTCTTCGAAATGAGCCGGAACGGCGTCCCCAACAAGGAAATCGCACAAATGCTCGACCTTTCCGAAAAGACGGTCGAGTTCCACATCAGCAAATGCCTGCGGGTTTTGCGGACCAAGTTCGGTTATGTGGTGAATGTGGTGGTGTGGGTGCTAATGTCATCCTGAGCGAACCGCCCCGCGGCATACATTTTGTACGTATAGCGGTAAATACTATTCATATGCCCGAATTTGCCGAACTGAGGAAAATCCTCATGCATGACCATCCTTTTACGTTCCTGCTGGAAGTGGTGGTCAGGACCATCATTATGTTTGTGATCATCCTGCTGGCGCTGCGGGCGTCGGGAAAGCGGGGGATCAAGCAGCTATCCGTTTTTGAACTGGTACTTATTATCGGATTGGGTTCAGCTGCGGGCGATCCGATGTTTTATGAAGACGTGGGCATTTTGCCGGCATTCATCGTTTTCATCGTGGTGATATCGCTCTACACGCTCGTTACCCGGCTATCCGACCGTTTTGTAAAAGTCGAAAAGATCCTGGAAGGCGAGCCGCTTTACGTGATCCGTGACGGCAAGCTGTCGACCGACTCGTTCCGGAATTCGGGACTGTCGCAGGATGAATTCTTCGCCGAACTCCGCCTGCGCAATGTAGAACACCTCGGCCAGGTCCGTACTGTGCTCATCGAAACATCCGGCGAGTTCAGCGTGCTATTCTACCCCGATGGCGAGGTCAGATACGGCCTCCCCATTTTCCCCGACGAGCTGCAACGCAAACTGACCGGCACTGAAAACTGCGACTACATCGCCTGCGCCAAATGCGGCAGCGTCCGCCCCGGTAAAGGCGCCGGAAAGCTTATCAACTGCGCGGAATGTGACGTTTGCGAATGGGTTGAGGCGACGAATGCGAAGCGGATATCCTGAGCGGCTTCGCCGCTGAGCGTGGTCGATCCTCAGTGATCGGCCGCCGCCGCCTTTTTCGTCGTGGGTAGCGTTCCGTAGAATGGCTGCCCCGTGCCCAGATCGATGAAAATGTGTTGCAGCACCACGCCGGGGTCGATCATGAAAATTGTCAGCTTGTGCTTACCTGCATGCAGGGATGGCAGGCTGAGCGTTCGTTTTGCCGAGTTGGCCAGCACATTCTGCTTCCACTCGTTGCTTCGGCCGACTGTTTTGAAATTGAATATTTTCACCGGCTGCTCGTCGACCTGCACCGCATAACGCATTTCGAAATCCTTGTTGAGCGGATAAGTAGGCAACGTACTCACCGTAATATTGGCAGGCGTGCTGTTGAATGTATAAAACTCATATTCAACCGCCGGCTTACCAGCCATATTGACCGTATCCAACGTACCCGCCGCCGGTTTGAATGTCAACGGGAATGCTTCCAGCGCATGACCATTGCCCGCGAGTGCGTCCACGACGTGCCATTGGCGGTTACCTGCATTTTTTAAACCGGTATATTCCGCTGCGTTGATGGAAATGTGCCTGTCGCTGGCGATGTAGCCGTCAAAACCGGCCAATACGCTCGCATTCAAATGATTAATGGTTATTCCAAAATCGTATCGGTCCTCGCCGGCAGCGATCGTGACAGTTCCTTTCAATGCGTTTGCCGGGGCTTTGTTCCAATCGATTTCTACCCAGATGCGCTGTTCACTCCGGGCATTTTCCGGCAGCAACTCGCCCTGTGCGGCACTCACTTTGATCCACGGACCGGAGGTTTTTACCAGGAATTTTCTTTTCTCCTTCCTGCCTAAAAACACGTCGATAAAATGCTTCTGCCGGTTCCACCGGTCGAATGCGGGCAGTTCGAATTTACGCGTACCGGCGGCTGTGGCGGTATCGCCGCCCTCGGGCAGCGCACGGAATGCGGGACGGGTTACGGAATATTCCAGTTTGAAATCGGGCAATTTGAATACAGGCAACTCCCTCGGTTGCATGTCCATCATACCCTGCCATTTGCCGTTGAGGAGCTTGTTGTTAAAATATGAAGTTTCCTGCGCAATTTCGTCAAATGCCTGTTTTGACTGGGCCGCATAATGTCCGGCGCTCAGGCGGCCCTGCCGGGCGTACAAATAGGCCTTGTCGCGCAAGAGGAATTTTTTGTTCATTAAAGCAGCTCCTTTCACGGGGTAACCTACCAGTTCATAAAAAGCTGCCTTGTCCTTGGCTGCTACCTGCGAGCCAGTGCGCACCGCCTCCGCAACCAGTTGGTCGTAGGCATCGATGCGCTGCTGCGCCTGGTCATTGTAATAATGATGGTTATAGGCCGTGTTGCGAATACCGGTGGTCGGTTCGGTCTGGCTCCAACCCATATACTCGGGCTTGCGCTCGAAAGCAAGGTTATAGTATTTCCAAAGTACTTCCGAAATGGCGGGAGCACTTTTCTCTCCAAACATGCCGGCCAGCCAGTGTTTCAAATGGTTTTTGGAATAACCCGGCTTTTCAAATGGCGCCACGTCGTAGGCCATGTCGAGAAACAGCTGCATGGCATACTCGCCCGGTTTGATATCCCCCGTATTCACCACCCACAAATGCCTCGCATTCAACGCATAGGCTTTCGTCATTTCCTCGCGCATGTGGGCGGGATGTGCGGTACCCAGCCACAGGTAATCGTGCGGCCGCCCCCAGTACGACGCGTGGTAATACACGCCCGAGCCACCCGGACGCTTGCTTTCTTCCTCATTACTTAGCCTTTGAATATAACCGTAGTTATCATCCGGCCACACGAGCGTAATGTCTTCCGGCACTTTCAATCCGGCGTCGTAAATTTCAAGTACTTCTTTATAGGGCGTAAAAACCTGCGGCACTTTGGTAATGTCTTTATTCACATACTTTTTGAGCATTTCCCGCTCCACACGGATAATGGTATCGAGCAGGGTCACGGTTTCGGGCAATGTTTTCACACCCTGGATTTCCCCGTCGTGGACGCCGCGCATTCCGGTCGTGTAAATGCCGTTGATCCCGCTGCTTTCTTTGATCCTCGATTCCCAATATTCCTCAACCTTTTTCCGGTTGGTCACGAAGTTGAAATGGCCCATCGTCTTTTCGTCCCATTCGCTCACATTGTTGCGCAACATCGGTTCCGCATGCGACGAGCCTACGACGATCTGGTAATCCTCTGCCGTTTTGATATTGCCCGGATAATGGTAAAACGCTTTCGTACTCGGGTGCATGGCCGGCCATATCAGGTTGGCTTTCAGGCGCAAAAGCAGTTCGAACACCTTCGCGTAAGTTTTCGGGCCGATATCCCTGGTCTCCCGCTCGAAGGTTTTGGCCGCCCAGGGTTGCAGGCCCCAATCTTCATCATT
>CBIHPQ010000467.1:0-5287 GCA_966211825.1 uncultured Dyadobacter sp.
TCCCTGCCAGGGCCGGAAAGAGTATGATCGAATATTCGTTGAAAGCCGGCGTGTTGGGCCAGAGAAATTTGAATGTATAACCGGTGATCGTGGTTTGTGTGAGTCCGATGAAAAGGATATACAGAACGTAATACAGGTAGCTTTTTTCCCTGATCGAGAAGTAAACGAAGAAGTTATAGAGCATCATCACGAAAAGCACGCCGATGTGGATTCCGGAAATGATCTCGTTGGTTAATGCAAACTGGAAAAAGCCCATTTCGCTGCGGACGATGAGCGGAACGACGATCTGCTCGCTGCCGTGGATTTGCAGGTAGTAGGTTTGGGCCGTTTGGCGAGGGATATTGAGTTTGAAAACAATATTCTGGTGTTTAACGCGCCGTTTATCGAATTCATCATTCCAGGAAATGGTTTCCTGCTTCGTTTTTCCCCTTCCCTCCGAATATAGCGTTGCCGATTCGATACGGGGATAGGCAAGTTCGAGAAAGATATTATCCTCGCTGCTTGTGTTCCTGATATTAATGCGCACCCAGAAAGTGGAGGCACTCACCCCAAAATTGGGCGTGTCTTCGAAGCTGGGGGTAAATTTTCCGTGCGCTTTCACCTGGTCGATCGTCAGCGCCGCGGAAGTGTCTTCCAGGATTTCCACCTGCTCGCCGATCGTCACATCCGTTCCCTTAAACACGACCTCACCGGCATAAGCGCTGTTCAGCATGCTTATGAGCAACAGGAGGCTTCCAATGATCCCGCGGTAGAACTTTACATCCATTTATTGATATCGTAAATTATCGTTAAGTCCCCGCGACGACCGGTTTCAACGACGGTTTGCGTAGGGTTTGCTCTCAGGCTGAATATTTTTTCACGTTCCTCATCGGTAGCAAAAGGCAGGTTGATCAAGTCCCTGGCGATCAGCGATGTTGCGATCAATCCTTCCTTGGGATAGTAAAACGTCCCGTTGTTGCCCAGGTCGGTGAGCACTTCAAACCCGATCCGCTGGCTGATAACCAGGGTGATCGGGGAGCAAAGTCCCATCAGGTATTTAATCCCGACCGTCGACGCAATGGCCATTGCTGTTCTCCCAAGGTATACGCTTCCGATGCCATAACCGGCTACCTCCTTGGAGTTGAACAGCCCGCAAAATTCTGCCACATTATGGTCGCCTATTTTATCGACATAGCCATAAATGCTTTTGTCGATCTTGGCGATCGCATCTTCCATGGGCATTTTCAGGTTAGCCGAGCGGACTTGTACCCGCGTGCCGCCGTAGATCGCTTTGCCATCTTCGGATTGCACGATGATCACATAAGTATTCGGGTCTTCCAGCCAGTTGTGACTGGCGGATGTAACCTGCTTCACCCCGTATGCTTCCAATACCTTGCGATGCCCTTCAACATATCTCAGGCTGGTTTCCACATCATCCGGTGCACGGTATGCTTTAATATGTGCTACCATGTACTGTTATGGGTTTACAATAAAAAGTGTTTCGCTTAACGGTAATCGGTAACTTTTGATCCCGGGCTTTTCTGCCTGTGCTATCTTAAATAAAAACACTTCCGCAACGTCGTCTCCAAACGGAACCAGCTCCATGAATTTCTTTCTTAATGTGCGTAATCTTGATGCTTCGGACTCGTCGAGCCCTGCATTGTTCCCTTTCGTAATGCGCGGGAACAAATAAAACGGGGAAATTAATGGATGGATCGCAAATTGCAATTGTTCGGCACGAAGCCAGAGGCGCTGCATGGCCATTCCCCCGAGGAAAAAATCCTTGTAACTGTACCGCGGCATGGTGATCATCCCAATTGCAGAAGCGGTGCTGACAGACCTGAGCGCTGCATCCACCAATGCGCCGCCTCCCTGGACACCTTTCAATGTCTGGGAAATTTCCCGGTCGCGGATGATCGAGAGCGCGGCTATCTGCGCGTTATTGAGCCCGAGCGTGCGTACGTCGATACCGTCCCTGGAAAGTTCGGCTTCCGTAGGCGTCCATTTCATTTCACGGTGTACGAAGTCGTAATGGCCTTCCGGGTTCAGCAGGCGCACCCGGTCGCATTCGCCGATGATTTCGCCAATGGCCATTATTTCCTGTTTGTTGGAAAAATAATGGAGTTCCGCACCGGCAACGCTTTGGGCCGCTTCTTCGAGTTGCTGAAAAGCCGCTTCGGGAATGGGTACGGCGGTCGACGGGTTGCGGTTTGTGCAACGCTCGTAAATGGCGCTGGCTGCCCCGGGGGCGTACACAGGTTCGAGGTCACCGGAATCTTTACTTTGAAAATCAATTGCGGCGATCAGGGGTGATTCTTCGCCCAGCGGGAAAATTTCTGCCCTTACGCCTAACCCAGCCTCGTGGGCTTTTAATAATACGTTTTCGTAGGAAGCGCCGAAGGAAATGTTGGAGGCGATCTGGTCGAAATCACCGAAAGAGAATGAGCGGAACCGGTCGTGGAAAAGGAATAACCTGCCGTGGTGGTAGAGCCATTTCCAGGGCTGGTCGTTCCCGGTCGATGGCGCCTGGCATGCGGCATTCACAATGTCGGCCAGGGTGGCTTCCGGGATCGTTTCGGTTTGCTTTTGCGGTAACGAGTCAGCTATACGAACAGCGTCCGCGAGGTCGAAAGGGGCATGCGGATTGTTTCGGAAAGCGGCATGGGGTTTCTCCGATTTGTCGCCTACCAGCTCTTCCAGATCGATATAATACCTGCCTGATTCGTGGAATTGGTTGAGCAGGATGCGTCGGCACACATCCGTCACAACGCCTCCGCCGAGCGTTACTGCGCTTGCGAGCTGCGGCCAGGTACCGATGCTCTGCCCGATTTCGACCAGCGAAACCTTGCCTCTTTTGGAACCGTTGATCGCATTCACGATCCGCAGCACGAGCGGGAGCCTGTCTTCTTCGGAAATATGTTCGAATTTATCGAGCGGAAGCCCCTGAAGATAACCATGAAAAATAGGGCGTTCGGGCTCATTGTCAAATCTTTCCACGTCCAGCATTCCACGATCGCTGGTCTCCATCACCACCGGAATACCCAGTTGGGAGGCGCGGAGCCGGGCACTGATTTTAAGGGCAATGTCGTCGCATTCGTCAACAAGTATATCGAGTTTTCCGCCGTCGAGCAGGAAGCCGTCCAGGTTTTCTTTGGTAATACCGTCCGGAAAGCATTCAATTTCCAGAAACGGGTCGATCTCGGCAATCTCCCGGGCCGTTATGATGCATTTGTTCACACCGATGTTGTGCAGGCCCGTACGTATACGATTGAGGTTACTCAGTTCAATGGTATCAAAATCAGCCAGTTTCAGCTTGCCGCAAGCCCGCTCGGTAGCGATGCTCAATGCAACGGAATGGCCCACCGACAGGCCTACAATGCCTATCGATCTCTGAGCAAGATGTTGTTGTTCGTCTGGGGTAATTTTGTATTGATTGCGGCTGGTCCTGAGCTCAATAAATTCGTTTTCGTCAACCAGGTGCAGGAGCCGTTCCGACCACGGATAATATACCCAAACACCCTCTGTATCAATGTCTTTGCTGCTGGCCCATTCGTGGTACTTCTGCTCGGTTTCCGTGGCAGTGAGCCGTTTTTTGGGATGTCGGATTCGGATGAGTTCTTGTTTCTGGGAAGCAAATAAATCCAGGATGGTTTTGCCGCGATAATCTTCAATGAAGGAGAGGAAATTTGCTTTATCTGCGTAGCGCTCTTTTGAGATGACAACCGGTTTGTAGATATAGTTGATCTCTGTGTTATGGTACATTTTAGAATAATTGTGAAGCCTGTCCTTCAATGGGCCGTGGCCTGATTTAACAAATCACAAAATTGTGCCGATCTTCGTATAAAATTCACCGGACCGGCTATCGCATACCCTGAATCTCGTATATTCACGCATTTTTACTCGCTTCAATAATTACACAAATTGCTGAATTTATTTTTGTAAAACTAACCTCTGGTTCAAAGGCGGGTAAAATATTTGGACGTTTACCCTTAAAATTACCTTATTAGCAGAAGCTTGTGCCGAAGCATCATGCAAAAAATTTGTCGAAAGAGCTGTGGCGGTTGATGCGAATATAGAATTAATATTATAATATTATCAATTAGTTCGGGGTAGAAGAAGTTCTGGTCCCGCCAAGCACCAAGTATTCAGGATGGAAAAAGGAAAAATAAGCGTGCTGTATGTGGATGATGAAATTAACAATCTCAACTCATTCAAAGCCGCTTTCAGAAGAGATTTCAATATTTTAATAGCAACCTCGGGACGGGAGGGCCTCGAACTTTTGAAGCACAATGTCGTGCACGTGATCATCACCGACCAGCGAATGCCTGAAATGACCGGTGTGGATTTCCTGATCGAAGTTTTGAAAGATTACTCGGACCCGGTGCGTATCCTGCTTACCGGTTATACGGACATTACCGCGGTGATCGACGCCGTGAATAAGGGGCATATTTACTACTACCTCAACAAACCCTGGGACGAGCAGCAACTCCGCATCATTATCAAGAATGCCTACGAAATCTTCCATCTCCGGGAAGAGAATAAGGAGCTGATTGAAAAGCTGATCGATGTGAATGGCCAGCTCGAATTTCTCCTGCGCCAAAACCTGCTTTCGTAGCGTCAGCGCGCCGTGTATTTCCTTCTGACAAAGCTTTTGATCCCGGCAACCGATGGCCGGGAGCCGCGGAACATGTAGGTCAATACCGAAAATGCCGACGAAAATGCAACTGCCAGCAGCAGTATCGCTGCGAAAAGCAGATTGCCGATTGCTTTGAGAAATATGATGATATCCATAACCTTTTATAGTGGGTGACTGCCTATGCATTTGTAAAAATCGTACCAGAGGCGTTCGGGCATCGTAACAGCAGTTTCGGGGCTGGTATCTTTTTTGTGAAAGACTTGCAATTGGGAATCAACAAACTAAAAAGATATCAATCATGAAAAAGATCATAGCTATTGGCGTTGTTACCGGTGTGGTAATGTTCCTGTTCGTGATCTCGTGTGGTAAACGCATGCAGACCAGCAATAGCGAAGCAGAGAAAGCGGATGTCGCCAAAAAGAACAAAACAGAGGGGTATTTTTACCACCAACCGGAGCAGGATACGCGTACGGATTCGAGCACGATCAGAAAAAATGTAAATAATTGAGTCAAATGGTGCCCGAGGGGGTTACATGTAATGCGAAAACCGACTAATTTCGCATACGAACAGCCCCGGACGGAATCAATAAAGCCGGGCCAACGCCCGGCTTTATTTTGTTAACAGGAATTGAAAAGCCAGTACTATTATAACCCTAAGCATGTTGAAGCAAC
>CBIHPQ010000468.1:0-5262 GCA_966211825.1 uncultured Dyadobacter sp.
GTTGAGCGATGCCCAGTTAAGCACCAAATCAGGTGTGCAAAGCTTGCTCGTAGGCGCCTACGCTGCATTGGATGGTAACGGTGTGGGAGCTGCAAGTGCCTGGGATGCCGCTGCCGACAACTGGATCTATGGCAGTATAGCAGGTGGCGATGCCAAGAAAGGCAGCGACGGGGCCGATCAGCCGGGTATCAACTCGATCATGATTTACAGCGCCGGACCGAGCAACGGGTTTTTCAATAGTAAATGGCGGGCTGCCTATGAGGGTATCAACCGTACTAACAGCGTGCTGAAATTTATCCCGTTGGTTACCACCGGTATGACCGACGCTGAGAAGACCGATTACGCGGCGCAAGCGCGGTTTCTACGCGGACATTACTATTCAGAATTGAAGAAAATGTTTAATATGGTGCCTTGGGTAGATGAAAATACGCCCGATCCGGCCGCTGTGAAAAACGATGCGGATATCTGGCCGAACATCGAGGGAGATTTCAAGTTTGCGATGGACAATCTGCCTGCGACGCAGTCGGAAGTAGGCCGTGTGAACAAATGGGCGGCTGCCGCTTACCTGGCCAAAACACTTTTGTATGAAAAGAAATATGCAGAGGCAAAGACGATTTTTGACCAGGTTATCACACAGGGCGTTACCAGTAACGGCCTGAAATATGACCTTTTGCCGAAGTATCAGGACAACTTTGATGCGGCGCAAAAGAACCTGGCCGAATCGGTATTTGCGATCCAGATGGCTGCCAATGACGGTACTAATACCATCGACAACGCCAATACCGGCGGTATGCTGAACTTCCCGTACAACTCGCCGTTCCGCTGCTGCGGATTCTATCAGCCGAGCCTCGATCTGGCCAATTCTTTCCAGACCGACGCGAACGGTTTGCCCAAAGTGGACGGCTACAATGCGTCGACGCTTAAAAACGATATGGGTATCAAGTCCGACGCGGCATTTGCACCTGATGGCACCACCCCGCTCGATCCGCGTATCGACTGGACAGTAGGCCGTCGCGGCGTCCCGTTCCTCGATTGGGGTAACCACCCGGGTCAGGCCTGGATCCGCGACCAAAGCTATGCCGGACCTTATTCGCCTAAAAAGAATATGTACTGGCAAGCCACGCAGGACAAGTACTCCGACCAGCATTCGTGGGCTCCGGGAACGGCAATCAACATTCAGGTGATCCGTTTTGCCGACGTGCTGCTGATGGCTGCCGAAGTGGAAGCACAGCAGAACAACCTCGCAAAGGCGCAGGAATATGTGAACCGCGTCCGCGCACGTGCCGCGAAACCTGAAAGCTGGGTTTACACTTATGCCAATCCTGCCAAGCCGATGGGCGGTTTTACCAAAACACCAGCCGCGAACTACAAAATCGCGCAGTACCCTGCGGGCGCATTTGCCGCGAAAGGAAAAGAAGGTGCATTGGCAGCCATTTATTTCGAGCGCAAGCTGGAACTCGCCATGGAAGGCCACCGCTTCTTCGACTTGTCGCGCTGGGGTATTGCCGAGCAGACGCTCAATGCCTACATCGCGTTCGAAAGCAAGCTCACGCCTGACGTGAGAGGAGGCAAGTTCCTGAAAAATGTGAACGAGTACTACCCGATTCCGCAACGGCAGATCGATTTGAGCACCAAAAGCGGTGTTTCTTCATTGAAACAAAATCCTGGTTATCAATAAACAAGCTAATACCAGACGGGGGGCGACCTTCGCGAAAAGAGGCGGTTTATAACTGCCTCTTTTTGTTTATAATAGAGGGTTTATCGAAGAAACTATGAAATGGTCGAAATGGCTTTCGGGCCTGCCGTTGGGGATTTTTGTTGTCGCAGTATGCATGCAGGCCTGTGACAGGTCGTCACAATCGGGCGAAAAGGAGCTTACCGGCGAACTGGCCGAAGGGAGGGATGCGGCGCAAAAGCATTGCAGTACCTGCCATTTGGCCGCGGAGCCCGCATTGCTCGATAAGGAAACCTGGAAAAACCGCGTGTTACCGGCAATGGCCCAGTATTTCGGGATCGAAGTGTGGCAGAAGAACCAGTATTTTGCCAGTGACCAATCGGCCATGCCCATTACCGACTGGATGAAGATCGTGGCCTATTACGATTCCCTCGCACCCGCGCATTTGCCCGCCACGCGCTCGTCTGTACAGGAGAACTGGGCAGGTTTCTCGCTCAAAACGCCCGCCATCGACACTTCCCGCCTCGCCACTACGACAATGGTCGCCATCGATGGCGCAGACAAAGCGATTTACACGAGCAGCTCCGAAATGCCTGCATTACTCCGCTGGGACCAGGATTTTGGTAAAAAATCGAAAGTGGCCTTGTCGTCTCCGGCAATGCATATGTTGTTCTCTGATGGTCCGGCGCCGGGCGCACCGCCTGTCGTTACGGTTGTGGGCGAAATGCGCGCATACGATGTTTCGAAAGGCGAGCTTTTGCGGTTGAAGCCGTCGGGGGAATATGAACCGCTGCCGTTTGTGACGGGCCTGCGAAGACCGTTGCATACCTCGTCGGCGGATTTTAATCAGGATGGAAAAACGGATTACGTGGTGTCGGCATTCGGCCATAACCAGGGCGGGCTGTACGTTTTCAGGCAAATGCAGGGTGGGAATTTTGAAAAAATACCTGTGCGAGAGTTCGCAGGCGCTACGATGTCGGTCACGGGCGATTTTAATGGCGATGGCTGGACGGACATTGTCGCGTTGTTTGCCCATGCGCAGGAAGGGATCTGGCTTTTTACCAATGACAGGAAGGGTGGTTTCTCGGAAAAGCCATTGCTGCGTTTTCCGCCCGTCTATGGCTCATCCAGTTTCCAGGTCGGTGATTTCAATGGCGACGGCCAGCCAGATATTCTCTACACAGCAGGCGACAACAGCGATTATTCCCGCATTCTGAAACCCTATCACGGCATTTACATTTTCCTGAACAAAGGAAGTTTTGAATTCGAACAAAACTGGTTTTACCCGGCCAATGGCGCTACCAAAGCCATGGCGGCCGATTTCGACGGGGACGGCGACCTGGATATTGCGTCCATCGCATTCTTCGCCGACCTGCTCCGCAATTCCGGTGAGAAGTTCCTGTACTTCCGCAACGGATCGTCAAAGAGTGCACTGAAATTCCAGGCTTTTTCGCCTCCCATCGCCCGGTATGGCCGCTGGATCTGTATGGATGTCGACGACTGGGACGGCGACGGCGACCCGGATATTGTACTGGGGAATTATTCCAAAGGGTTTTTAAATCAGGAGGAAGTGAAGGCGGATTGGAATGTGCATTTGCCATTTATAGTATTGCAAAACGGTCACAAACAGGCGACAAAGCATTAGTTTACCCAAAACAAAAAAGCACAGACCAACCGGCCTGTGCTTTTTGCCTTACCAAGTACTATTTACCTAACAATAACTAACCGCTGCACACTCTGGCTGCCATCGGCCAAAGTCAGTTTTACAGCGTAAATGCCCGGAGCGAGCTTGCTTATATCCAGCCCTTCCGAAGTGACGGCCTTGCGGTCGATCACTTTTACACCCGCTGCATTGTGCAGGACAACGGATTTAACTTTTGCAAAATTCTTGAACTTCAACCTGTCGCTGGCCGGGTTAGGGTAGGCGGCAAGCAGGTCGTTGCCATCGAATTCCACGCTCAGAATGCGGCTGTATGCGAAGGGAGCGTCTTTGCCATCCACCGCGCGGTCTACCATCCTGAGGCGGTAGTAGTTGAGGCCAGCGGCCGGTGCCTGGTCTACGAAGCTGTATTTACGCAGCACCGTGCTTTCGCCGTGTGACGCCTGGGTACCGATCATTTTCCAGGTTTTCGCATCAAAACTGCGCTCGATCTCGAATCGGTCGCTGTTGGTTTCCTCGGTCGTCGCCCAGTTGAGCAACGTGGAGCTGTTGGCTTCTTTGGCCACTGTGAAGGATACCAGCGTAACGGGTAACCCGCATTCCTCCTCGGTTCTCACGGTCAGCGAGGCAGCCGCGGAGGTGAGGGTACACAGGTCGCTGTCGCTGTCGACGATCACGCGGTAGCGGTTGCCGCTCCAACCTGTTGTGGCTGCGGTGAGCGTCAAAGTGTTGGTATTGGCGCCCGAGTAGGTTCCGTTTGCATCGGTTGCGCCGCCCGGAGCAAGGTTTGTCCAGTTATTGCCGCCGTCGGTGCTTACCTGCCATTGGTAGGTAAGCGTTCCGGTTCCACTGGCTGCTACCGTGAAAGTAGCGGCAGTGGCCACGCAGGCTGTCTGGCTCTCAGGGTTAGGCTTGGTGAGCTCGATATCGCAAAGCGTTGCGGTTACGCAGTTTGCGCCGTCGTTGCTGCCGGATGGCACCGAACTCGACATTAAGCTGGCCGAATTGTTGACCGGGTCTATTTTATAAAAACGGCCCGAGTCGTTGTGGAATGCGTAGAGCTTGCCGGTAGCATCGGCAAAAACGGCTCCGAAGCCACTGGCGCCTGGCAGGCCTGATACCGGGCTGGCGGCTACCGTAACGGCGCCGGTAAGCGGGTTGATCGTCGAAATGCGCGCGTCGGACGTAAATCCGTAGATGAGCTGCGTCGAAGGCAGATAGGCAAAATCCGATCCGCCGAATGGAGCGCTCAGCGCCACGCCGTAGGTCGGGCCGGTCTGAAGCGCGAAGCCGTTGGTTGGATCTACCAGTTTCAGGTAGGTCGAAGGACGGTTCGGGTCGACATCGATCACAAAGAAGCTCGGCTGATTGGTCTGATAAATCATCATATAACCATTCGGCAATTCTACCCCCACGTTGAAGCTTCCGCTCAGGTTGGCGATCGGATATTCCACGGTACCGCCTTCGCGGTCGATCTGCACAATGCTGTTAGTGCCATTTCGGGTCGCCCACAACATATTATCGGCAGAATTGTAGATCAGCGAGTTGACGGTCATCGGCAACGGCGCGATCTCGGTACGGGCACCGCTGTTCACATTGTATGCGTAGAGTGTAGAAACAGGCTCTCCGGCCGCTGCGGCTACCTGGTAGGTAATCCCGTCGGCACAATCGAATGGCAGGTTTTCAAGGATCGAGTTCGGGCAGCTCGCACCGTCGTTACTGTTCGAGGTAATGCTCGTCGAAAGCAGCGTGGAAGTGCTTGCAGTGGGGTTAATGCGGTGGAATGTGCCCGGGTCGTTCGCAAATGCGTAAAGCTTTCCGCTCGGATCCGCAAACACGGCCCCGAAACCCGTGCCCGCAGGCAGGCCGGCGATCACCGAGCCGACGGATACCGCACCAGTAACGTGGTTGAGCGTCACCAGTCTTC
>CBIHPQ010000469.1:0-5244 GCA_966211825.1 uncultured Dyadobacter sp.
ATTGGTTGTTCATTGTTAACCTGGATTAGATGTGAGTAGTAGTTGTTACAGCATTATGTTTATTGTTATTCTAATTATTTATTAATAAAAAATATCGAATAAATGCTATTTTAAAAATGGTAAACAAATAACCTTCCGCCGGGCTTCAAATGCCCGTCGTTCTTTTCCTGATCTAAATCAGCCGCCCAGATTCGCTAAGGCACTTTAAATGCCCTGCGAATCTGAACGATGATAACTATACGCTAAACCTGAATTGATTTTAAAACCATAGGCTCTTGCAGTTAAGAATTACAACCCTTTTTCCTTTACAACTTTCATGACCCCGGTCATCAGACGCCAGTGGCCAGGGAACGTACATACATACGGATAGTCTCCAACCTGATCCGGTACTACAAATTTCAAGCGGTAAGTCTGGCCGGGGTTTACGAGTGGTGTCGCAGCCAGAACCTGGGGGATATTGGGAACATAATTCTTCTCTGCGCCGTCCTTGGCGGTGATCATCTTGTCGGCAGCAGCGCCGATGATCTCGGTAGACTTGGGACGTCCTACCACGATGTTGTGCTGCATCGCATCCGGGTTTTCGAACACGATTTCAACAGTTTTGCCAGCCACCGCAGTGAATTCGGTGACGGTGAACTTCATTTCTTCACGAATAGCCTTGATCGTCACGATCTGTACATTCGGATCAGAGGCAACTTCTTCCTTGATGCCGTAGGATTCGAGTAATGTCGTGTAACGGCTGCTCATATCGTCAGGGATCGTGCTTTTCACGGTTGCCAGCAGCTTGCGGCCTTCGTCGTTGGTGGTTTCCTTACGTTTAGGGTTCCATGCGCCGAGGATACCTTTGATCATCGCATTGCGGCCCTGCGGATCGAGTGATTGCGAAGTCTGGATCAGTTTCAGCACATCGTCGCCGCTGGCGTAGGATGCATAGCCGCGTACGGTACGTTCCAATGCGAAGTCGGAAAGGCGGTCGAGGCGACGCACCTCGAACGATTTGCTCATCGTGTTGTTTTTATTCTCGTCTTTTTCAGGAACCACATTATCCACGTCAACAGTAGCCGTTACATTCACCTTGCCCGCTTCATCGGAAGTGAAACCAAATGCAGTTTTCCACGGTCCGTTGTTACCTTCCACGAGCTTCACCGTTTCACCCGGCGCAATACCGTTGGTGAGCTGGCGGCTGATGTAGTTGGTATTCAAAGAACGGCTGCGGATGCCCACATTCACGACCGGCACCTGCTCTTTTGTTACAGGCACTGAGCCAATGTTGGTAATCTCGATCACCACGCGTGCATACTCCCGTACGTAAGGTGTTTTCGGCTCGATAACAATGTTGGTAATCGCGAGGTCGGCCGTGCCTTGGACAGTCACTTTGCTCGCGCCGTGACCTTCGTGGTTCATAGCCGAGTGATCTGCGTGGCCGGCAGCTGCAGTTTGCTGGGCGGCACCCGCTGAACCAGCTTTCGCAACACGTTGAGCAAGGTATTTCTGACGCAAAGCCCCGTCATGCGAGTTGAGGATAGCGGCAAATGCATCCGGCATCCAGCGGTCTTCCGCATTGGAATAGTTATCCAGCAATGCAAGGACGGCCGTTTCGATCTGCGGAGTGAAAGGAATTTCCGAGAATGCGAGGAGCGTGTTCAGCACTACCAACGGCTCTTTGTCGTGCAATGCATCGGCGGTAAGCAATGCTTCGCCGGTGGCCGCGGTGCGTGGAAGTACTTTTACAGCCGTTTTGCGCACTTCGTTGGACGGGTGCTTCAATGCTTCAACCACTACCGGTAACACTTGCGGATCGGAAATCGCATTCAGTCCTTCCAGCGTCCACAATGCGTGGATAGCGGCAGTATTCAGGCCGATTTCGTCAACCGATTTGTCTTTCGCCAGTTCAACCAGCTTGGCAATCACATCTTTATTGCCGCGTTCCACCAAAAGGCGTTGCGCGTGCTGGCGCCAGAACATGTTGCTGTTTTTCAAAGTTGCCACCAGCTCCTCCGGGCGCGATTTGCTCAATGTAATCGGGGTATATTTAGGGGCATTCTTCCAGCCGATGCGGTAGAGGCGGCCGTGGGTGAAATCGCGCAATGGCGTTTCGTAAGCGTTACCTTTTCCGTTTTCTGAACCTTTGGGAGTAGGGTTATGCTGGATAATGTAGCTGTACCAGTCGGCTACCCACACTGCGCCGTCCGGACCTACTTCCGCGAATACGGGAGCAACCCATTCGTCGGCCCCTGCGAGGAGGTTAAAGCCAAGCTGATCTTCATAGTCGGTACCTTTTTTCACCATCACGTTCTGGTGCAGAATGTGGCCGGTAGGTTCGGAAACGAATGCGACTTTGTTCCAGTATTGTTTCGGATAAGCGCGGGCCGTGTAGAAGTTATGGCCTGCCGCGGCTGTAAATCCACCGAAAACATCGACCTGACGTACTTTCGGCGTGATCGGCTGCATGTCTTTATGCGTATCGGTGCTGCGACTGCCGTTATCGACCTTGCTCGCGCCGAAATAGCGGTTTGGAATGGCGCTGTACCAGCCGTGCGAGTTGTTGGCAGTGGAACCGAACAAATCACCCGCCTCATTGAAGCCCAATCCCCAGGTATTGTTAGAAGTTTTGGCAACGATTTCCATATCCGAACCATCTGGTTTGAAGCGGAACAATGCCTGGCCGAAATCGAGCTGGTCGCTGTTGCCAACTTTTCCCTTGAAGCCAGAATAACCCACCGAGCCATAAACCCAGTTGTCGAATCCGTAATGCAGGTTGGACGGACCCGCGTGGGTATCGCCCGTACCGAAGCCCGAGAAGAGGATTTTCTTCACATCAGCCTTATCATCGCCATTGGTATCCTGCAAAAACAGCATGTGCGGAGCCTGTGAAACTACCAGACCGCCGTTTGCGAAAGCCATACCGGTCGGGATGCTGAGGTCGTCGGCGAACTTGGTGAATTTGTCGGCTTTGCCATCATTATTCGTGTCCTCGCAGATCAGGATGTAGTCGCTACCGCCTGTGTCCTTACGTTCGTTGGGATAATCTTTGGTGATCAGCACGTACAATCTGCCGCGCTCGTCCCAGGTCATCGCGATCGGGTGCATGACGTCCGGCTCGTGTGCGAAGACGCTCAATGTAAAGTCAACCGGGATTTGAATGTGTTTCACAGATTCTTCCGGCGAAAGCGGCAGCTGCTGCAATTGCGCGCCGGGGCGTTGTTCGTAGTTTGGCAGTTTTGCCTCGCGGTATTCGAATGGCTTCGGTGCCAATGCGGCAAGTGACTTGCGTGCATCATCGTTTACAGCCCAGAGAATGCCTTTTTCGATCAGGTCCTGGAAGCCTTGTGTGCCCCAGGTACGCTCGTCGTGGCCGTAGGCGGTGTAGAAAATGCGGCCTTTGCCGTGGGTTCTTACCCAGGTATAAGGCTCTTTCTGCTGTCCCGGACGGTCTTTTTCCTGATCTTTCTGGATCAGGCGCTCGGTAAGTACGATGTTATCCGGTTGCAGCAGCGTGTGCAAATACGTTTCATCCACCGTTTTGAAGGGCTTCACGCCTGCGATGGCGGGATGGTCGGGCTTCGTCCATACCGGCTGGATGGTGTCCCAGGTATGGCGCCAGAACTGCCCTCCCATCAGCTTCACCACTTCTGCATTATTGCGGAAGCAGTACGAAGCACAGTGCACGGGGATAAAGCCTTTTCCGCTGGCCACATAGTCGAGCAGCGACTTCGCCTGTTGCGGCGCTATCGAGTCCCAGTTGGCATACAGCATCAATGCATCATACTTGTTCAGCGTTTCGGGGTTCAGGTCGTTGAGGTTATCCGTATAGGTAAAGTTGAAGCCTTTGGGACCCAATGCAGCCATGATCTGCGGAACGCGTTCGGCGGGCTTGTGATGCCCTTTGTCGCCTAAAAACAGGATTTCCAGCCGGCGTGCCTTTCCTGCTTCGCCTTTGGAAGAAGCACTTTTAACCGACGCGTTCTGGGACGTTTGCTGAGAGGCACATCCCAGCAGGACAATACCTAAGATAAAGGATAACGCTTTGGTTTTCATTGAGGTTAATTGTTTCTTGTTGTAATGGAATTGGTTGGGTTGCAGTGTGTGAGTTTTATTGGCATCTCGCGTTGCTCTTCGACTTCGCTCAGGGTGACCAATAACGCATGTAACCCAGAGCGAACTCGAACGGCCACGCACTAAGTCGCATTACACAATATGGCAATACGGCAGCATGATGATCGCGCCGCCCTGTAATGCCGACTCGTGCGCCAGGATACCTACGCTCGTCCAGTTGGCCGATTGCCATGCATTCGGGAACGGTTCGCGGTCTTCGATCAATGCGCTGATGAACTCGTGCGCCAAATGCGGGTGCGAGCCGCCATGGCCGCCGCCTTGTACGAACGATAAGTGTGCATTATCGTCGAGGTTATAAACGCCGTGACCGGTGAAATGACGGATTTCCTCCGGCAAATAATGCGCGTAATCCGGCGTCGTTACTTTCTCCGGGATTTCATGCTCAGCCTTTTTCGCGGTATGGATCACCGGATCTTCGCCTTCGATCAATGGCCATTCGAATGACTTTTTGCTGCCATAAACCTCGAAGCTTTCGCGGTACTGACGCGCCACGTCGAACAATGAGCGGTATACATAAGCCGACAAGTCGCTGTCTTTGAACTTAATATGAGCAGATTCCACGGCGAACGGTGAATTGTGGATCTTAATCAGGTCCTCGGAGATCGTTCCCGAACCGAAGCACGAAACGTATTCAGCTTCGAGTTTCAGCAAACCGGCTACCGGGCCTACGCAGTGCGTCGCGTAGTGCATTGGGGGCAAGCCCGGCCAGTAGTCAGGCCAGCCTTCCATATCCTGCTGGTGGCTCGCTTTGAGGAACTGAACCTTACCAAGCTCGCCTTTTTCATACAATTCTTTCACAAACAGGAATTCCCGTGCATATACCACGGTTTCCATCATCATATATTTCTTGCCCGTTTCGCGGGTTGCTTTCACGATTTCGATACAATCCTCAACGCTCGTTGCCATAGGCACGGTACAGGCCACGTGCTTGCCCGCGCGCAATGCTTTCAGTGTTTGTTCCGCGTGGTTGGGGATAGGGGAGTTGATGTGGACCGCGTCGATGTTCGGGTCTTTCAGCAGCTCGTCATAGTCGGTATAGCGTACTTCAATGCCGTACTGGTCGCCTAATTAATTAAGTTTCGATTCGGTACGCAGGCAAAACGCTTAAATATTTTCATTGTGATGTTG
>CBIHPQ010000470.1:0-5232 GCA_966211825.1 uncultured Dyadobacter sp.
AAATTAAAACAATAACCAGTGTTTTTAATAACCAGTCCAAAACACACCCGTTTTTTCAGGAAAGCCCGGTACAATCTGCTATCTATACTTTTTAAAACAACAATCACCCAAAATATAAGCGCCGAAACCGTAATTAAAATTTAATTAAGCATGATCCAACCTTTTAAAAAACTATCAACTTCCTCGTTCATACTTGCCTTTTGCCTGCATTCATTGACCAGTCCGGCGCAGAAAAGCCCTGAAAAAGATAACCTGCAATATGTCGACCTCCGTGTCGGAAACGTGGGCCAGCTCCTGGAACCCACCCGCCCGACCGTGCAATTACCCAACCAAGTAATGCGGATGTTCCCCATGCGCCAGGACTACCTCGACGACCAGATTTCCAGTTTCCCGGCCATTATCGTATCGCACCGGCTTGGTCAGGCATTTGCATTGCACCCGAGCGTTCAGCCGGTCAGCGCCGCTTCGTGGAAACACAAAATGGCGTACGATCATGACCTCGAAGTCCTCCGCCCCTATTATTACTCCACTTATCTGATTGACGATGAAGTAAAAGTGGAGTTTGTCCCCGGCAAAAAAGCGGGCATTTACCGCTTTGAATTTCCAAAAAACGGCCACAAAAGTATCCTTTTCGATCAGTACAACAATGGTGAAGGAAGCTGGAAATTCAACGGAGGAAAGGAAATAGCAGCCCAGGAAATTTACCATGAGGACATTCCCGTTTATCTCTACGGAACATTCAGTCAGGCTGGCAAAACCGGCTCTTTGAATGGTGAGAATGTATTGACTGGTGATGATGCGAAAGGCAAAAGAGCCAAGGCATATATTACTTTTCCCGACAATGCATCCTCGATTGAATTTCGTTATGCTATTTCGTTTGTAAGCGCCGAACAGGCGAAGAAAAATTTCGAAAACGAAGTAAAAAATACTGGTTTTGAGGACCTTAAAAAGGCTGGTGAGAAAGTGTGGTCTGAAACAATGGGCCAGATCCGTGTGGAAGGAGGTACCGAGGCGCAGAAACGCAGCTTCTACTCGTCGCTATACCGCACCTACGAGCGGATGGTGAATATATCCGAGGACAATCATTATTACAGCGGTTATGACAAAAAGATCCACACGAGCAACAGGCCTTTTTATGTAGATGACTGGACCTGGGACACTTACCTGGCGCACCACCCGCTGCGCGTGATCCTTAACCCTGCCCAGGAGGAGGATATGCTGCAATCGTTTGTGAATATGTATGAGCAAAGTGGCTGGATGCCTACGTTTCCTGTGCTTTTCGGTGATCATGCGTGTATGAATGGCTTCCATTCGTCGGTCACGTTGCTGGACGGTTACCGCAAAGGCCTCAAAAACTTTGATATTGCCAAAGCATATGAAGGCATGAAAAAAAATGCCGAACAGGCAACGATGCTCCCCTGGCGGAATGGCCCGAAATGCGAGCTCGACGATATTTATCATTCCAAAGGCTTCTTTCCGGCGTTGAAACCGGGCGAGAAAGAGACTGTCAAACTGGTGGATGGCTTTGAAAAACGACAGGCTGTGGCAGTTACCCTCGGCGGTGCCTACGACGACTGGGCAGTGGGCCAGATGGCCAAAGACCGCGGTAAGAATGCTGATTTTCAGAAATTCAATGCCCGCGCTACCAACTACAAAAATCTTTGGAACGAAGAAAAACAAATGTTCATTCCAAAGGACAGCCAGGGCAAATGGCTCGCCATCGACCCGAAATTTGATGGCGGAATGGGCGGCCGCGATTTCTACGATGAAAACAACGGCTGGACGTACAAATGGCAGGTGCAGCACGACGTGAACGGGCTGATGGCATTAATGGGCGGCAAAAAGAAGTTTGAAAACAGCCTCGATCAGCTTTACCGGGAAGGGCTGGGCCGCAGCAAATACGAGTTCTGGGGCAAATTCCCGGACGCGACGGGTCTCGTAGGGCAATATTCAATGGGTAACGAGCCGAGTTTTCACATTCCTTACCTGTACAATTTCACCGACGCCCCCTGGAAAACCCAGAAACGCGTGCGGTTCCTGCTCGATGTGTGGTTCAAGGACAATATTTTCGGGATCCCGGGGGATGAGGACGGAGGCGGTATGACCGCATTTGTGGTATTTTCATCCATGGGTTTCTACCCGATCACCCCCGGCTTACCGGCCTACACCATCGGTAGCCCTGTGTTCGAAAAAGTGACGATCGATCTACCGAACGGCAAGCAATTCAATATGATCGCAAAAAACTGCTCGGTTGTCAACAAATACATCCAGAGCGCCAAAATGAACGGAAAGGTTCTGAATGTACCTACATTTACCCATGAAGAACTCGTCAACGGCGGCACGCTGGAACTGGAAATGGGCCCGCTGCCAAATAAGAAGTGGGGAATAACCCAATGAGTCAATTTCTCCGGTACCCCGCTGGTGTCGTTCCTGTCCATCTTTTAAAAGCTCGTGAGAAGGCGCTTAACTCGTTATAGCCGAGCATGTAAGAAATTTCTTTCACATAGTAGCCGCCCGATTCGAGGTAATGCAGCGCGAGGGATTTGCGCACTTCGTCGGCCAGCTCCTGGTAGGTAACCCGCTCATCTTTCAGCTTTCGCTGGAGGCTGCGCGGGCTTACATTAAAATTGGCAGCCATTTCTTCCAGCGAAACGATGCCCAGGTAAGCATTTTTCATGAGATACTGCTGCACTTTTCCCTGCCAGGAGCCGCTTCCGGCATTGCTATGCGCCACCGCATGGACCTTTTGCAAAAGACTCTCCTGCAATGTGTAGTTCGCGGTAAGAATGGGTTTATCCCAATATTGCCCGTCAAAAGTGATCGCATATTCATCCGCTGAGCGCGTCGGGGTGCAACGCAGGACGCGTTCCAGCTCCCGCGCGTCATCGTCCGCAAACGGCATCGTGACGCGCTCGGGGCGTATATGCGCGAGAATGAGGCCGTCGAGCTCGTGAACGGCAAAAACAAGGAAAAAGCTGACCATCTGCCCGAATGCGAAAGGCGAAGCAGCCCGGCTCCGGGCATCAGGAAAGAGGCGAAGCGTAAATGTGCGGGCGTCGCGCTCGACGGTCATCCCAAACAGGTCGGTGATGAGTGGTGTGAGGGCAGCCGCATGTGCTACTCCCTGACCAACCGTAGTGCTGCTTTTGATGATTTCGCCTACAATCCCCAACGCGGCCAATTGCAACGATTCGCCCAGATGGAGCCCGAAAAGCGGGTCCTTGCTGAGGTGACAGGCATTCAGCCACAGATCGTTGAATTGTTTGGGATTCAATTCAAATGGTTTGCCGGAAGAAAGCACTTCCGGATCGATACCGGAGTTACGGCAAAGTTCTTCCAGCGGAAGGTCGCGCTGGGCGGCGTAGGCCATAAAGGCGAGAATGAATTGTTTTTGCTGATCGTTCATGGAGTAAATTTAAACGGCTCAGCCTGAACGTAAAAACGACAGTCGCAGAATGGTAAGTGATTGTCGCCTGGAAACAACATTTTGGCATCACCCCCAAAAAAATAGCCCTCCGACAGCTGCCGGAAGGATATTTATGATACTCAACGTTAATTAATGCACAAATCTACTGTGTACTCAGGAGTGTCTTTATAGAGTTAAAACGTTGCAGTCGTAGATACATTTCTACAAGTTGAAGGTGCCAGAAATTTCTAGATTTGCAAGATACCCACGACCACCATACCCCTTGATCGCCAGTCTATGAAGATATTGATCGTTGAAGATCATCCGCTCATCCGGATGGGACTGAAACTCCTTATTTCTGAATCTGAATCCAAAGCGTCCGTCACGCAATGCGATACATTCCCCGAAGGCCTGGTATTGCTCGACCAGGAAAAATTTGACCTCCTGATCCTCGATATCGACATTCCTGGCGGTGAAAACATCAAGATGATGAACATGATCCGCAGCAAACAGCCCGATATCATCATCCTCATCCATTCCGGGTACGACGAACAGGTGTATGCATTGCCCTACATCAAGGCCGGTGCAAATGGCTTTCTTTCCAAACAAGCCTCTCACGACGAGTTCAAAGCCGCATTAAAAGCGGTTATGAGCAAGGGGAAATATGTAAGCTACCAGGTGCAGCAAATCCTGCTCAATACGATCAAGGACAACAATTTCGGAAGGGTAATGAACCCTATTACCAGCCTCTCCCCCAACGAAATGCGGGTAATGCAGCTTTTGACCGAAGGCAAATGGACCAAGGAAATCGCCGCTATTATGAATGTGAAGGAAAATACCGTCAGCACCTACAAGCGCAGGATTTTCAATAAACTCGATGTCGTGGATTCCATTGAGCTTTCTAAAAAGGTGTCGCTGCTTAAACAGTTTTAGCCGCATTGAATTGCAGCGTAAAGCAGGTTTCCTCGTTTCCATTGCTGACTTGCAACTTCACATCGATCAGCACCGCCACTTCCTTGACAATCAGTAAGCCCAAGCCCGTTTTACGCCCGAATGGCCTCCCTGGCTCCTCGGTTTCCTCACGGTCGGGGGTGTTGATGATATCGATAACATGAAGTGGAATGCCCGCGCCGCTATTGCAAATACGCATCACAACGCCCGAGCCGGCATCTTCGGTCGCGGTAATCCTGATCGTGCCGTTTTGCGTAAACTTGACGGCATTGTCGAGCAGGTTATGCACCATGATCGCCAGCATCTGGGCATCCGAAGGCACCGTCAGGTCGCCGGGTACCTCGTTCCGAAAAACATTCCCTTTTTGTTCGCTGGCAGTTTTAAATAACTCATATTTTCCCTCGACAAGCTGTTGCAGGCCTACATGATCGAACTGAATGCTGTTGCCGTACACGTGTACTTTAATATAATCCAGCAAACCACGCAACAGATCGCTCATCTGGCGTGATGAATTGGAAATCACCTGCCCTATTTCTGAAACTACCACCAGTTCGCCCTTCTCGATCATCGCCGGGATCGACCCCGATGTGAGCATGATGTAGTTCAATGGCGACTGGATATCGTGCGTCATCGAGGCCAGCAACCGCGACAGCATATGCACCTGCCGGCTCATTTCATTCTTCGATTCCTCCACGTCGCGCAATGCGAGGTTAAGGCTCTCGGTGCGTTTGGCGACAATTTCTTCCAGCCGTGCTTTTTCCTTCGATATATTGCGCAAACGGAAGCTGTTGTACAGGTAAAACCCACCGGCAATACCCAGTACGAGCAATATTTTTGCCCACCAGGTCTGATACCAAAGCGGCGGCACGATCACA
>CBIHPQ010000471.1:0-5179 GCA_966211825.1 uncultured Dyadobacter sp.
ATCACCTCCACTTCCTGCAAAATCTCGCGATCGGTCAAAGTACGGCGGCGCACCTTGTTATCCAGGCTGAACCCGCAATAAGTACATATATTGGTACATTCATTGGACAGGTACAGCGGCACATACATTTGAATGGTATTACCAAAACGCTTGCGCGTGAGCTGCCGGCTCAGCTTTGCCATCGGTTCCAGGTAGGCAGCCGCGGCGGGCGAGATCAGGGCTTTAAAATCCTCCAATGTTCTTTTTGGAGTCGTTAATGCCCTTTCCACATCGACGGTTGTTTTGGAATAAATGCTTTCTTTGGCGGCATCCCAGGAGTGCCGCGCAAATTCTTCTCTAAAGCTCATCCAGAAATGCGGTTAAAGGGCTACTGGCCTCGGCCATATCACTTCTCGATCCCAATTTCGCCTCATAAGCCATCCGACCCGATATGACGGCCAGTTTGAATGCCTCCGCCATCGCCACCGGATCGCCTGCGACGGCGATCGCAGTATTCACCAACACCGCATCCGCGCCGATTTCCATCGCCTTGGCTGCATCCGACGGCGCACCAATGCCCGCGTCGATTACCACGGGAACCTTACTTTGCTCGATGATAATTTCCAGAAAATCGATGGTTTTTAAGCCCTTATTACTGCCAATCGGCGAACCCAGCGGCATTACCGCCGATGCTCCCGCCTCTTCCAGCCGTTTGCAAAGCACCGGGTCGGCGTGGATGTAGGGCAGGATGATGAAACCGAGTTTGGCGAGCTCTTCGGTAGCCTTCAATGTCTCGATCGCATCGGGCATGAGGTACTTCGGATCGGGATGGATTTCGAGTTTAAGCCAGTTGGTTTCCAGGGCTTCGCGGGCAAGCTGGGCGGCGAAAACGGCTTCTTTGGCCGTGCGCACACCCGATGTGTTGGGTAATAAATTTATATGGCCATGCGTGAGATGGCTCAGGATGTCGTCGCCTGCATCGTGTACATCCACGCGGCGCAGTGCCACCGTCACCAGCTCGGAGCCCGAAGCGAGCAATGCATTCTCCATCACTGCCGCCGAGCTGAATTTGCCGGTGCCCGTGAAGAGCCTGGATTGAAAAGTTTTATCTGCTATGGTCAGCATAATGCTTTTTGGATTTGATAAAAAGTACTTTTTGGATCATCAGCGCCGATCAATGCGCCGGATATTGCCACGCCGTGCACGCTGGTCTCCCGAAGTTCGGCGATGTCGCCGGGCGTAATGCCGCCGATGGCGATGATAGGTGTGGTGTAGCCGGCTTCCCGCATTTGGTGCATCAAAGTGCGGTAGCCGCCGATGCCTACAATCGGGCTCAGGTTTTGCTTCGTATTCGTAAACCGGTAAGGGCCTAGGCCCACATAATCCGCTCCTTCTTTCACGCGCTGCAAGATATCGTCCCAGGTATTGGCCGTGCCGCCGATCACCATCTTTCCGCCCACGAGCGTACGGGCCTCGCGCACGGGCATGTCCGTGAGGCCGAGATGCAAGCCATAAGCGCCAACGGCCAGGGCTACGAGCGGGAAGTCATTGATAATGAGTTTGGCCCCATAGCTATCGCACAGGCGAATAGCTTCCCAGGCAATCGGCAGCACCTCTTCTTCCGTCCGGTTTTTAACGCGCAACTGAACCCAGCGACAGCCAGCTTCCAGTGCAAGGCGAATGCTATCAACATGCGACATTCCCTCATTTTCCTGCGAAATAAAATGCAGCCGCGAAATATCTCCGTCCCCGGTTTTCAACCCCACAGATGATTGCAATAATGTAAGATGCAGGAATTGGGCGACGGCATTATCCGGGTTTTGCCAGATGCTGCCGAGTACCGCCGCGCCGTCAAAGCCCATATCGCCGACGGATGTCAGATTTTCGGCACTAATGCCGCCTAACGCGATCACTTTGCCGGGGAAGCCGGTTTTCTCCAATTTGAATGTACCAGGCAGTTTTGCAGCATATCCTTTTTTTGAAATACTATCAAAAACCGGCCCCATAAATGCATATTTGAAACATTGCGAAAGTGCTTGCAGATCGGATGGATCGTGCAGGGATGTGCTAAGGAGATGCCCGGCGTTTTTGAGAGAATGCAATTGCGCCTCATCCATTGCCAGCCTGTCGGTTTCCTTATAATGCAGCCCGGCAATGCCAAATGCCTCCGCCAATGCATGATGCTGGTGCAGTGCAATGCGGTCGCGGAACTGTGGATCGATATTTTCCAGCAATGCACGCAGCTCCGCCTCCGACGCCCCGGGCTTGCGTACGTGCAGGCGCGCCAGCCCGTGTGCGAAGAGCTCGTTGATCGTCGCTGCTTCGCCCGGCAGCATTTGCGGATGGGTTATGACAATCAATTCCATTATAAATAAATTTCACTGCCCTTCTCGGCAAACTCCCTCGCTTTCTGCTGCATACCTTCTGCCACGGCTTCTTCAGTATCCAGGCCATTTTCCTCGGCATAATCGCGCACATCCTGGGTGATTTTCATCGAACAGAAGTTCGGTCCGCACATCGAGCAGAAATGCGCGACTTTGGCACCTTCGGCAGGCAGCGTCTCGTCGTGGAATTCACGTGCCGTGTCAGGGTCGAGCGCGAGGTTGAACTGATCTTCCCAACGGAACTCGAAGCGGGCTTTGCTCAGTGCATTGTCGCGGTACTGCGCGCCTGGGTGCCCTTTGGCGAGGTCGGCGGCGTGTGCGGCGATCTTGTAGGTGATCACGCCGTCTTTTACGTCCTTTTTATTGGGCAGTCCCAAATGCTCTTTCGGTGTTACGTAGCAAAGCATGGCGGTACCAAACCAGCCGATCATGGCCGCGCCGATGGCCGAAGTAATATGGTCATAACCAGGTGCAATGTCGGTCGTCAATGGCCCCAGCGTGTAGAACGGTGCCTCGTGGCAATGCTGCAACTGCTTCTCCATGTTCTCTTTGATCAAATGCATCGGCACGTGGCCGGGGCCTTCGATAATGGTTTGGACGTCGTGTTTCCAGGCAATTTTGGTCAGTTCACCCAGCGTTTCCAATTCCGCAAACTGGGCGGCGTCGTTGGCGTCGGCAATGCTGCCCGGGCGCAGGCCATCGCCCAGCGAGAATGCGACGTCATAAGCCTTCATAATCTCGCAGATTTCCTCAAAATGCGTGTAAAGGAAGGTCTCCTTATGATGTGCCAGGCACCATTTGGCCATGATCGAACCGCCGCGTGACACAATGCCGGTGATGCGTTTGGCCGTGAGCGGAATGTAGCGCAGCAGTACACCCGCGTGGATCGTGAAGTAGTCTACGCCCTGCTCGGCCTGCTCGATGAGCGTGTCGCGGAACAGTTCCCACGTGAGGTCTTCGGCCTTACCATTTACTTTTTCCAATGCCTGGTAAATGGGCACGGTACCAATGGGAACGGGGGAGTTTCGGATGATCCATTCACGGGTTTCGTGGATATTCTTGCCGGTCGAGAGGTCCATGATCGTATCCGCACCCCAGCGACAGGCCCAAACGGCCTTTTCGACTTCTTCTTCGATGGTCGACGATACGGCCGAGTTGCCGATATTGGCATTGATCTTCACAAGAAAATTCCGCCCGATGATCATGGGCTCGCTTTCGGGGTGATTGATATTGGAAGGAATTACCGCCCTTCCGGCAGCTACCTCCTGTCTTACAAATTCCGCGGTAATATGGCTTTTCGGCGTATTCGCCCCGAAGCTGTGGCCTGCGTGCTGGTGGGCGAGTGGGCCCGCCTTGCCGTTCAGGGAAGCCAGGTGCGCGTCGATCCGCTGGTTTTCCCGGATGGCGATATACTCCATTTCCGGGGTGATGATGCCTTTTTTGGCATAATGCAGCTGCGATACATTCAGGCCAGCCTTTGCGCGGAGCGGCTTGCTGTTATGCACAAACCGCAAATGGTCGAGCTTTGCGTCGGCGAGGCGCATTCTGCCGTATTCGGAGGTGATCGTTTCGAGTTCTTCCACGTCCCCGCGCTCGCGTACCCAGGCCGCACGCAATGCGGGAAGGCCTTTTTTTACGTCGATTTCAATATTCGGGTCGGTATAAGGGCCACTGGTGTCGTAGATAGTCACCGGCTCGTTCGGTTCGGTGGCGCCCAGGCGCCCGTGAATACGCGTGTCGTTGAGCGAAACCTCGCGCATGGCTACCGAAATGTCGTGGATTTGCCCTTTTACATATATTTTCTGGGAATTGGGAAACGGTGCGCGGGTGATGGTTTCCGGCGTTTTTTCTGTTTTCATGATGCTGTTTTCTGGTTAAATGGTGGGATATGGACAATGCGGTGCCTAGCCACCCTGGGTGGCGGTGATGAGCGTAATGTGGTCGTTGGGGGAGAGCTGGCGGGAAGGCCAGTCGGTTTTCGGGACTACCGTTTGGTTAACGGCCACGGCGATGCCCTTGCCGGAAGCGAAGAGTTCGGATACAAGCTGGCCCAGCGTGCAGGACGCCGCAATTTCTCTGGATTGACCGTTGATGGTGATTTCCATTCCTGATTTCAGTTTTAAATACAAAAAACCTTAGGAATGGACCTATGAAGAAAAGAATAGACGGAGCTACTTGTACGATAACTCCTGCTTTTCCCTTCGGCAGTACTAGCTGCATCAGGTTCAAAGGGTATGATCTCAGTCCGCATGTCGGGACACCCCTAAAGTTGAAGCAAAGCTATTCTAAAAACCCGATTTTCAAAAGAATTAGAAAAAAACGTAAGGCGGAACGCGGTTAGGACGTGAAATTTTTTAAAATTATAAGGTATTTTTGACCCTAATATTGAACCTGTATAACGACCTGCTTTATTTTGATGGATTTGATCATCAGAAGTGCCGCTCCTAAGGATCTGCCTTCGCTGTTGGAAATAATCAACCACGCTATTCTGAACACCACTGCTATTTATGACTACGAAGCCCGGACCTTGGAGCAACAAAAGGCCTGGTTTGAGCAGATGTTCTATGACGGTATGCCCGTAATCGTAGCCGAGCTCGAAGGCGAAGTGATCGGTTATGGTTCCTACAATATTTTCCGCCCGAAGATCGGGTACAAATTCAGCGTGGAGCATTCGATTTACCTCGACGAAAAGTCACGCGGAATGGGCGTCGGCGGCAAATTGCTCGGTAGCCTTATCCAACGCGCAAAGGAATCGGGCCTGAACACGATGATCGGCTGTATCGACGCTTCCAACCGTGCGAGCATTGAATTTCACA
>CBIHPQ010000472.1:0-5157 GCA_966211825.1 uncultured Dyadobacter sp.
GTTTCCATTGTGGTCCTGCCTCCATACGTGCGAGGTGAGGAGGTAATTCAGCGAAGCGATCGGTTTGCGCCAGGGCAGGTTACGGGTAACTTTCAGCCATTTCGCATGCTGGTTAAACATCGAATCCACAATGTGAATGAATGCCTCATAGCAGGAAAACAGCCCATGCCTGCCGGTGAGCAAATAACCTTCCAGCCAGCCCTGACAAAGATGTTCGCTCAAAACCTCCATCACACGGCCATCGGGTGCATGGTTGTCGCCCGGAATAATTTCCGCTGTGGAAGTCCGGTCGGTAATGTCGAAGAGGTGGGAAAGTCGGTTGGAAGCGGTTTCATCCGGCCCGAATATCCTGAAATTTCGTTCGAGCCAGTTGGCTTTCATCACGTCTCTCAGAAATTCACCCATGACCGACGTTGCTTCGGCCTTACTGTTTCCGGGCGCGGGCACCGGCACGGCATGGGCGCGAAAATCGGGTATTTGTAAATCGACGAGCAGCGAGCCGCCATTGGCACTCGGATTGGCGCCCATTCGCCTGTTTCCTTCCGGAGCCAGTTCGGCGAGTTCGCGTATCAGCTTTCCATTTTCATCAAAAAGCAATTCCGGATGATAGCTTTTCATCCAGGCTTCCAGCATTTGCACATGCTCGGGTTTCGTAGCGAGTTCTGCCAATGGAACCTGATGCGCGCGCCAGGTGCCTTCAATTTGCAGGCCATCCACGGTTTTAGGGCCGGTCCATCCCTTCGGTGTGCGGAAAATGATCATCGGCCAGGCAGGTCGTTCTTTGAATCCATAAACCCGCGCATCACTTTGAATCTGCCTGATTTCCTCGACGACAATGTCCAAAGTCGAAGCCAGTAATTCGTGCATGGTCTCCGGGTCGTCGCCTTCCACGAAGTAAGGATTATAGCCATACCCGCGGAAAAGTTGCTCCAATTCCGTTTTCGGAATCCGTGCCAGTACAGTAGGATTGGCGATTTTATAACCATTCAAATGCAGGATCGGAAGTACCGCGCCGTCATGGGCGGGGTTCAGGAATTTGTTGGAATGCCAGCTGGTTGCCAGCGCCCCGGTTTCTGCTTCGCCATCGCCTACCACACAGGCCGCGATCAGGTACGGATTGTCAAAAACAGCCCCGAATGCGTGCACAAGCGAGTAACCGAGCTCGCCGCCTTCATGGATGGAACCAGGCGTTTCCGGCGCCACGTGACTGGGTATGCCGCCCGGAAAGGAGAACTGTTTGAAAAGTTTCTGCATTCCCGTTTCATCTTCTGAAATGTCCGGGTAAACCTCGCTATAAGTCCCTTCGAGATAGGTATTCGCCACCAGTCCGGGACCGCCGTGGCCGGGGCCGGCTACGTAGATGATGTTCAGGTCGTATTGCTTGATAATGCGGTTCAGGTGGACGTAGATAAAATTCAGTCCGGGCGTCGTGCCCCAGTGGCCCAGCAGGCGTGGCTTGATGTGTTCGAGCGTCAACCGCTCTTTGGGCAACGGATTGCCGTACAGGTATATCTGTCCGACCGACAAATAATTGGCCGCATGCCAGTAAGCATTCATTTTCCGTAGTAATTCCGGCGATAAAGTTTTCCCCTGCATGTCAACATCTTCCATTTCCATAATCCTTATCGTTTAATGACTTAATTTAAAACCTGGCTGACGAGCCTTGCGATCATTAATTCTTCATTCGTAGCGATCACCCGGACAGTCACTTTGCCAGCGATGTCCGAAATAATTGCCTCATTATTTTGATTTCGTTCTTCATCCACGGTAATGCCCAGAAAGCCAAGATCCTCGCAAATCCCGCTGCGGATCTGCGGGATATTTTCGCCGATACCTCCCGAAAAAACGAGGGTATCGACACCTCCCAGCACAGCAGCGAAGGAACCGATGTGTTTTTTTACCTGATAGCAAAAAAGCGCGATTGCCTCTTCCGCGCGGTGATCGGTCGTTTGTAGCTGCATTAATTCCTGCATGTCCGAACTCGTTTCAGATACGCCGATCAGTCCCGATTCGTGGTTGACCAGTTGGTTAAACTCTTTTGGGCTAAGTTTTTCAAACTGCATCATATACCAGGCAACCCCCGGATCAATATCTCCGCTGCGGGTTCCCATCATCACGCCCGAGGCCGGAGTAAAGCCCATGCTGGTATCAAGGCACCGGCCTTCCTTTACAGCAGCCAGACTTGCTCCATTTCCCAAATGCGCCAGAATCACTTTTCCGTTAGCAGCCTCTTTGCCCGCCAGGCGTTCCACTTCTTGCATCAGATATGCATAGGAAATGCCGTGAAAGCCGTACCTATGTAGACCCTTCCTGCTAAACCGAGGGGGAATGGGCAACCGTTTTGCGACGGCGGGCATGTTTGAATGGAATGCAGTGTCAAAACAGGCGATTTGTTTTAATGCAGGATGGTGTTGGCCGAAAAGCTCGATTAGTTTAATCTCTTCCGGTAAATGCTCGGGATCATAAGGGCTGATCGTTTTGAGGTAGGCTAATAATTCTGGCGTTATTTCCTGCGGTTCTGTCTGTTCCATTCCATGAACGATCCGGTGGCCGATCGCATAAACCCGGGGGAATTCCTGCTGCTTTTCCAGCCATGCTACCAGAAATTGAGCGGCATGTTCATAGGTGTTCTCCGGGATGTCCGGATTTTTGGGTTTATCAGAAGTATTAGTAGTTAAAACAGGCACAGTCGTATTGTTGCCGATGTTATGAAGCTTTCCTTTAAGCAATAATGTAAACTCCGCGTCCGCCGCCCGATAAAAGGCAAACCGGATGCTCGATGAGCCTCCATTGATGATAAGCAGTGATTTCTCCGTGTTCATATTGATCAAGCTTTTTCATCGGATGGTGTTTAACGCAAGATACTACTATCGAGCCTGTAAAAAGGGTGAGCAGGATCATCTTTTGAAATGAGTATCCATATCATCTTTCCATCAGATAGCACGCATTTTGCAAAGAGTCATTTAATACATGTTTTTGGATGAAAATCTATGTCGAAATCCTTTCAAGAAATAAGCGCGCAGCAATTGGCGGAAGAACTCCAAACGGATATTACAAAAGGGCTTTCCAGTGCGGAGGCGGCGGCAAGGAACGAGCGTTTGGGCCTCAATGAGCTGAACCGGGAAAAGCCTGAGAGCCTCTGGTCGATATTGCTGAGGCAGGTCAATAGCCTTATCGTGTGGATATTGGCGGCTGCGGCCATCGTGTCATTTTGGTTAGGGGACACAGTTGAAGGCTTCGCGGTACTTGCCGTTATTATCATCAATGCAGCAACGGGCTTTATATTGGAATACAACGCGCGCGAGTCCATGGAGGCGCTCCGCAAGCTCGATACTACGCCGGCGAGAGTGTTGAGGGATGGGCAAATCGACGAAATTCCTTCCGAGCGCGTCACCGAGGGCGATATTCTGGTCCTGGAAGCCGGTGATTTGATTCCGGCGGATGCCAACATCGTCCAGACCAACCAGCTGGAAGTTGATGAATCGGCATTGACAGGCGAATCGGTCCCTTCTGCCAAGCGTGTTGACCCGTCGGCCGCGGATGCGCCTTTGGGCGACCAGCATAACCGGTTATTCAAAGGAACCGCGATCACCAACGGGAATGCGAAAGCCATTGTTACCGGTATCGGACAGGCCACCGAACTGGGCAAAATCGCAACGATGGTCCAGCAGGCAAAACGCACCGCGACGCCGCTCGAAGCGAAGCTCGATTCGCTTGCCAAGGTGCTGATCTGGATCACGATCGGGTTAGCGATGTTGTTTTTGGTGGTGGGGCTGATTCGTGGCGAAGAAACCAAACAGTTGATAGAAACAGCCGTTGCGCTTGCCATCGCTGCTATACCGGAAGGAATGTCGGTGGTGGCGACAGTCGCGCTGGCCTACGGGATGCTCAGGTTAGCAGAGAAAAAAGTGATCGTCAAAAGGCTTTCGGCAGTTGAAACGCTGGGAGGGACCAATGTTATTTTCACGGATAAAACGGGCACACTCACTCAAAATAAGATCGAAGTGCGGCAGCTTCATTTTCCCGCCGGCGATTTATCAGTGATCCTGCATCCGGAAAAAGCCGGGGACGAGGCGATGGAGCTAACAGGCGCAGATACAGGACTTTCCAATTCCAAAGAATTTGCATTGTTGGCCAGGGTAGGGGCGCTGGCCAATAATGCCCAGCTGACTTCCGGGCATTCGGACAGAAAGCAAATAGGTGATCCGGTGGAAATTGCGCTATTGCGATTTGCCCGGGCAGCAGGAATCGATTTGGAAGATTTAGGTTCAAACTACATCAGAAAAGCCGAGGAAGCATTCAGCTCGGATACGCGCATTATGGCCACGCTGCACGAGTCAGCGGCAACCTATTATGTGGCTGCGAAAGGTGCTGTGGAGGAAATATCTGAACTGTGCCATTGGGAGAATGACGGTGCGAGGAAAAGCGAGCTTGAAATTTCCGAGCGCATGGCTGCCGACGGCTTGCGCACGCTGGCCTTTGCCTATCGCGAGTCAGCGCAAATGCCTTCCGCGGATTTTACCAGGCAAGAGAAGCTCACTTACCTCGGGCTTATCGGTTTCCTGGACCCGCCGCGAAAAGAAGTAACGCCTGCCCTGATGGCCTGTCATGATGCTGGTATTAAGGTGATTATGGTAACGGGCGACCACCCTGCGACTTCTTTGAACATTGCCAGGCAAGTCAATCTGGTTCAGCCGGATGAGCAGCTGGTTTTGACAGGGAAAGACCTTCAATCATTTGATTTTTCTTCCAAAACCGATCAGGAAAAGATGCTGAAATGCCAGGTGTTCGCGCGGGTAAATCCTGCCCAAAAACTGGATATGATCGATTTCTACCAAAAGCGGGGCGACATCGTCGGCATGACCGGCGACGGCGTGAATGATGCGCCGGCGCTCAAAAGTGCGAACATTGGCGTGGCGATGGGCATCACCGGCACGGATGTGTCGAAGGAAGCCGCCGACATGATCCTGGCCGACGACAACTTCGCGACGATTGTGGCGGCGGTCGAAGAAGGCCGGGCGATCTTCGCCAATATCCAGAAGTTCCTGCGCTTCCTGCTCTCATCGAACATCGGCGAGGTACTGACGATGTTTGGGGGCGTGGTGCTGGCGAAGGTGCTGGGCTTGAAGACCAACGGCGGCGATCTGGTGCTCGCGC
>CBIHPQ010000473.1:0-5128 GCA_966211825.1 uncultured Dyadobacter sp.
CCTAATTTATCAGACACCCAGGCTCCATCCCTCGCGGTAAGTGCGTTTCACCCACTGGTTGACCTCGTCGAAGTTGGTTACCTTCATGTTTTTATAATCCCAAAGCATTTTCAGGTTTGCACCAGGGTAGTCGAACCCGTTACCGGTTGCACGTGGTTTCGGCATATCCGCACCACGGATCGCGAGGTTCGCCATCAGGATCGCTTCGGTGAGCGGGCCCGCTTTTTCGAACGGCGAGCTGAGCTCCATTTTGCCGTAACCAGCGATACATCCCTCCACCCATTGCGCATAGTGGCCTTCGGCCGAGCCTGGCACGCGGGCAAATTTCTGTTTCACCTTCACTTCCTCCATGCGCGAAAGCGGCAGCAGGCGTGGATTCGCAGCATATTCGCTGGCCATCATCTTGCCTTTGGTCCCAACGAAAAGGATTCCGCTGTTGCCATCGCCAAACAGCTCATTGGGGCCCAGCTCTTCCGGACGTTCGGGCTTGATACCACCGTCCATCCAGTGCATGGTGACCTGTCCTTTGGTTTTAGGCGTTTTCGGGAAAGTAAGGGTTGCATGGCTCGACGGAGGGCAGCTGTCCGGGAAAATGCCCCTTTTGCCAAAAGCGGTAAACACGCTTCCCACGCTCGCCTGCATGTCCAGCGCATATTTAAGATCGAGAATCCGGAATGGCGCTTCCATCAGGTGGCAGCCCAGGTCACCCAGCGCACCGGTACCATAATCCCACCATCCGCGCCAGCTTCCGGGGATCAGGTTATCGACATAATCTTTGTAAGGCGCCGTACCGAGCCACAAATTCCAGTCGAGCTCTGAGGGGACTGCCGGTTTGTCGGTCGGCCAGGGAATGCCTTGTGGCCAAATGGGCCGGTTTGTCCAGATGTAAACGGTGTGCACATTACCGATAATGCCGGCATCGTACCACTCGTGCAGCTGGCGAACCCCGTCGCCCGAGGAGCCCTGGTTGCCCATTTGGGTTACCACTTTATATTTGGCTGCGGCTTCGGTGAGCATACGCGCTTCATAAATATCGTGGGTCAGAGGCTTTTGCACATACACGTGCTTGCCCAGCTGCATGGCCGCCATCGCTACCACAGCGTGGGTATGGTCAGGTGTTGATATGGAGACAGCGTCGAAGTTTTTGGATTCTTTTTCAAACATTTCCCGCCAGTCTTTATAGTACTTGGCCTGTGGGAAGTTCTTAACGGAGGTGGCTGCACGTCTGTCGTCCACGTCGCACAGGTAGCCGATATTGGCTTTACCGCTTTTGAAGAAATTGGCAATGTCGGACGTTCCTTTTCCGCCCGCCCCTACTCCTGCCACAGTCAGCTTATCGCTGGGTGCCACGTATCCTTTGCCCAGCACGTGGCGAGGAACGATCATCAGACCTGCGGCGGTACCCGCGGCCGCTTTAATGAAATCCCTCCGCGAAGAAGAAGGCTGTTCTTGAACGGTATTCTTTTTTTCCATGTACGTGATTTTTTGATTTAGGAAATGGATATACAGATTACAGGTTCTTCACCCAAGTTTACTACTCGCCTAAGCATTTTTTTTCAAGTATTTACTCTGAATATTCCAGTTATGGACCTAAATGCCCTCTGATGCCCGCCGAACCCGCACAAAAATCCGCTGCTTTTTTCCTAACTTTTACATGTCTTAAAACGCCCCCTTTCTATGAATGCAAATCTCTACTCCCCTTCCACGCGCCATGGCTTGCTGCTCGCTTGCTGCGCGCTGCTCCTGCTCGCCAGCACGGTCCGTTCGGATGTGGGCAAAGGCAAACTGGTTTACAAAACCGGCAGTAAATCTTTCGATATAACTATCAAATCGGCCTGTCTCATCACCGGGCCGGATGCATTCGACGGCACCAAAAAGATCCGGCGCCTGATCTTCACAACAGGCCCGCTCGACGACAAGATCAAGTCGTGTGAAGCGATGAATTGCGTGGATCAGTACATCGACGGCTTCCAGGTGGATCTCGACGCTGCGCCGCGGTTGCTATACTGGCTCAGTCTGAACAACCAGCTCGTGCAATATTCGGGCACAGCACAAAACGAATTTCTGACATTAACCACCGACAACCCCGACCATCTGGCGGGCACACTGAAATTCGACCAGTCGGCTTCCGGTGGCCCGGCAGTGGATGTAACGTTCGATGCGAAACTGGTGAAGACGTTTGAGAAGGCTCGGTAGGTAATAGTATCAGGTGAGGCTTTCGAATCGTTTGTGAGCCAACTGGTCGCGG
The DNA here is from genome assembly GCA_966211825.1 of uncultured Dyadobacter sp. Taxonomy (GTDB): domain Bacteria; phylum Bacteroidota; class Bacteroidia; order Cytophagales; family Spirosomataceae; genus Dyadobacter. Next base: position 2,249 of record CBIHPQ010000473.1, read on the forward strand.
TACCGCTTCATTTCACATTTGATTTCGGTAAGCCTTTCCGGGGATGTTTCAGGAGCCCGGTACTCGACTTCCAGCTCATGGATATACTTTTTCACCTTCTTTTCCGTATTGGTCAGTGAAATCCAACGGGTAACTTCGAGTAATACAAAGCGTTTGATGATAACAAAACTTTGGTATAAAAAATAAGCCATCAAACCGACCAAAACGAGCAGCATCTCTTTCAGTGCACTGTCAGGAAGTTTGAATATAACCGCACTCAACGCCGTAGTGATGGTCGCGATGGCTTTACTTTTCGGATACGCTGCCGGAGGCCTTGGCCGCGACGGCATTAGTCAAGAACATCTTGAATTTCCTTGGACAGCCCATTCCGATGGTGCCGCCCCAACGTCACAGACTTCCCGGTTCTGGGATTTTTAAGGACAATATCCCCGTAAAACAAATTATATACTGAACGCGCCGTTTTAAAAATAACCAGCCCGGCGATTGCGACCAGAATAGCCGTCGAAAGAAAATCAGCTACTTCCATAAATAGGTGTGAGTTTAAGTGATCAACTCCCGAAAATATTGCTTCTTTTTCGGGATAAAAATTTTACACATCTAAAAAGCATCACCGTTTATCCTGCGGCTTCCGTCATCCGGAATTGCCTGCGATAGGCTGCGGGCGTCATGCCGCCGAATTTCCGGAACTGCCTGAAAAAGAAGGGCGGACTTTCATAGCCGCACGCAAAACTGATCTCAGCCACCTGCATATCGGTTTCAATCAGCATTTTGGAAGCCATATTAATGCGGTACTCATTGAGAAAAGTAAACAGCGGCTTTTGCATGATCCGGCTGAAAAACCGCGAAAATGCCTCCTCGCTCATATGTACCAGGCCCGAAAGCGTGGCCAGCGTAATGCGTTCGCCATAATGCTCCCGGATGTAATTATAAACAGTATTGATACGCTGGTTATCCTCGTAGTTAAGCGGGTAAGCAAACCCCTGCTCGCACAGAAAATGGATATTCTTCACGCCTGCCAGCAGTTCAAGCACTTCCAGAAACTTTATCAGGCGTGCAAATGGCTGCATGTCCAGCATTTCGTCCAGCATCGGTTTCACACGCGCCGCCACGGCCTGATCAAAGCGGATACCCTGCCCGGCCATTTGCAGCAGGCGTTTCACGGATTTGAACTCTTCCACAGCCAGCCAGCCATTCCCCATAAAAGCCTCCGGCCATTGCACCACGATCGAGCTGGCAGGACCCGGGCTGTCGGGCGTGTTCTTCCAGCAATGGGGCAGGTTCGGGCCCAGCAGCACCAGGTCGCCGGCCTCGAAACTCTCCATACTGTTGCCCACGTAGCGGATCCCCTCGCTTTGAAGAATGATCGTCAGCTCGTATTCCGGATGATAATGCCACGGCGCGTCAAATTCCGCCACCTCATACCCGAATATCCGGAAAGAGGATTCGGGCAGCGGCTGAAATGCTTCGAATTGTGCTTTCATGGCTCCAAAGTTGACTTTTATACCCTATTTAGCAATAGTTACAATTCCATCCACCAATATTAACACAAAATAAGTTAGTTATTGGTCAAAATCAGCAAGCCGTTGAAAACCTGACTTCGCTCATATTTGCAATACTAAAACTAACCCCGAACAATCATTATGGAAGTAGCAACGCGAGACCTTTCCAGGTATCATGAGCTGGTGGCGGACTTGTTTAAACAGCCCACGAGCCGGGACGAGTGGGAGCAATATCGCCTTACCGATGAGCAGGTGGCTTCTTTTCACGAAAACGGTTACCTGTCCAACATCAAGCTGCTTGAAGATTGGCAGGTGGATGTCTTGAACGAAGAACTCGTCGCTGCTACCGACCCATCCAACCCAGGCCACCATTTGTTCTACGAATTTCATTCGAACGAATCGGCCGACCCGAATGCCGTGCTGTTGCATGCGCTTGGCGCTTGGCGCGTGACGGAAGGCTTCCACGATGTGCTATGGAACCCCGCTTTCGTGATGGCCGCCAGCCAGTTGCTCGGCAACAAGGCCGTTCGGTTCTGGCACGACCAGCTTTTCTGCAAACCCGCCCGCCACGGCGGTGTAGTAGCCTGGCACCAGGATTATTCCTACTGGACGCGCTCAATTCCGATGCAGCACCTCACCTGCTGGACAGGCCTCGACGATTCGATGATCGAAAATGGCTGCCTTTATTATGTACCTAAAAGCCACCGCTGGGGCCTGCTCGACAAGCCGGAACTGGCCGGCGACATGGACGGGCTCATGCAATATCTGACAGCGGAGCAAAAAGCGGAGTTCAAGCCGGTCCCGATCGAAATGAAGCGCGGCTATGGCACGTTCCACCATCCGTTAATGGTCCACGGATCGTATGCAAACCGCTCCGAGCGGTCGCGGCGCGCATTTGTGCTCAACGTTTTCGCCGACGGCACGATGTCCGACACCGACTCCACATTACTCGACGGCGTTCCCGTCATTCCGAAAGGAGAAAAATTAAATGGGCAGTTCTTTCCACTGCTTTTCGACGCATAACGCTACTATTCCTAAACCCTGATTTCACACACAAATCAAGCTGGCTGCCCGTTCCGATGGGCGGCCTTTTTTTGTTATCTGCGTCGGGCGATATAACGGAAGAAAAAACTATGCGGATCGCCCAGTTGCTGCCAGACAATGTAATTAGGACCGAACTCCCGGATTTCAGGCGGTTTTTCAAACGATATCCGGTAATTTTTCGCGCTGTAAGCCAACTCTTCCAGCGGAGTCCATGCACAAATCCCGAAAAGGAAAACAGACACCCATGCCAAGTTATTTTTATTTTCAATTAACCAGACAATTTGTTTAATCATAAATACCGATAAGACAAACAGCGGCGGCATAGAAAGCTTGATAC
>CBIHPQ010000474.1:0-5114 GCA_966211825.1 uncultured Dyadobacter sp.
CGTATGAATAGTTTCTATATTAGCCAGATCTAACCGCATTGATATGTCAAGACTATTTTCACCCATTACCATTAAAAACATCCAGTTCAAAAACCGGATCGTCGTTTCACCCATGTGCCAGTACTCGTCGGTCGACGGCTTTGCTACCGACTGGCACCTGGTCCACCTGGGCAGCCGGGCGGTGGGAGGCGCCGGACTGATCATCACCGAGGCCACCGCTATTTCGCCGGAAGGCCGCATTTCATCCGAGGACCTGGGCATCTGGAAGGACGAGCATATAGAAAAGCTTTCGCAGATCACTTCATTTATCGCTGCCCAGGGGTGTGTCGCTGGCGTGCAGCTCGCCCACGCGGGCAGGAAGGCCAGCACCGCCGTACCCTGGAAAGGCCGCGCGGAAGTGCCTCAAAGCGAAGGAGGATGGCAAACAGTCGCTCCTTCGAACATTCCTTTTTCGGATACATATCCCAAACCTGCCGCATTGGACGAGGCAGGTATCGGTAAAATAATTACAGATTTTACCCATGCAGCGAACAGGGCATTGCAGGCTGGTTTCAAAGTCATTGAAATACACGCAGCACACGGCTACCTCGTCCACCAGTTCCTCTCGCCGCTTAGCAACCAGCGCACGGACGAATACGGCGGCAGCTTCGAAAACCGCATCCGCCTGTTACTGCGCATCATCGAGGGCATTCATATGGTATGGCCCGCAGACCTGCCTGTGTTCGTACGCATTTCGGCCACCGACTGGGCCGAGGGCGGCTGGAACGCCGACGAAGCCGTACAATTGGCGCATGTTCTCAAAGAAAAGGGCGTTGACCTGATCGACGTATCGACGGGTGGTCTCGCAGTAAGCCAGCAGATTCCAATCGGCCCGGCCTACCAGTTACCATTCGCTTCGCGCATTAAAAAGGAGACGGGTATTCTGACGGGTACGGTCGGAATGATCACGAGCGCTACGCAGGCCGAAACCATTCTCGTGAATGGGGATGCGGATATGGTCATCATGGCGCGGGAGATTTTGCGCAATCCATACTTTCCATTGGAAGCCGCGCGGGATTTGAAGGACGCGGTAGCGTGGCCGGTGCAGTATGAGCGGGCTAAGTGGTGATTTTCAGGGAAAATGCATTTACATTAATATGAAAGACCTTAAAAACGAAAAAGCATTAGCCGCCAGAGAAGCGGTCAAATACCTCTCCAACGGCCAGGTCGTCGGCCTGGGTTCTGGCAGCTCGGCGTACATTGCCATTGCCGAAATTGGTGAATTGGTGAAGAACGGGCTGGATATTAAAGGCGTCCCGACTTCGGAGAAAACCCGGGAGCTGGCCGAGTCACTGAACATTCCTTTGCTCAAAATCGAGGACGTGGATTCTATCGACATTACCATCGATGGCGCCGATGAATTTACCGGAGATTTGCAGCTGATCAAGGGGGGCGGGAGTTTTTTATTGAAAGAGAAAGTGGTGGCGTCGCTGTCGAAGCAGGAGATCATTATTACCGATTCATCCAAAAAAGTGGAATTCCTGGGCAAGTTTACAGTGCCGATCGAAGTGATCCCCTATGCGCAGAACTATGTTTTGGCACAACTTAAAAAGCTGAACGGAAATGGCGAGATCCGGCTCGCAGACGGCAAACCATTGGTTACCGAGCAGGGGAACCTGCTGATCGACGGTGATTTTGGGCTAATACAGGATCCGGCTTTCCTGGCTGAACAGTTAATCCAGATTGTCGGGGTCGTGGAGCATGGGTTGTTCATCAACATTGCCACGCGGGTGATTATGGGCGTGGATGATGAGACAGTGACATTCAGCAGGCCCGGAAACTGACCGGCAGACATCGTTTTTTAAATACATTAAAAATACAAAAGCCGTCGGATCGAGTCTGACGGCTTTTTGTGCTTAACTACACTTAACAAAGACGCTAATGATAGTGTATGTAGGTCTGATGGAATCTATTTCCAGCCGCCGCCGAGGCTGCGGTAGAGGTCTACGCGCGCTACGAGCGACTGGCTGCGGATGAATGCGAGGTTCAATTCGGCTTGCAATGCATTGCCTTGCGCCGTGATCACTTCCAGGTAGTTGGCCATATCGCTCTGGTAAAGCAGCTGTGCATTGGAAATGGCTTGTTGCAAAATATTCACCTGGTTGCTGGCAATGGCCTCCTGCTCTTTCAGTTTTTGAGTTTGTACCAATGAATTGGAAACTTCCCCAACCGCATTCAGCACCGACTGGCGGAATTCGAGTACTGATTGCTCGCGCTCGATCTTGGCTACTTCCAGGTTGGTTTTCAGCTCTCGTCTTGCAAAAATCGGACGGGCAATGGTTCCTGCCGCAATGCCGAACAAGGAACCCGGGATATTAAACCAGTTGCTCGATTTGAATGATTCGATACCACCGCTGGCCGAAATGATCAGCGACGGGTACATGCTCGCCTGCGCTACGCCCAGCTGGGCATTCGCGATGAGGACGGACATTTCAGCGGCGCGTACATCGGGCCGGCGGCTGACGATCGCGGCCGGTACGCCGGTAGCGAGGCTGTCGTTTGCCTTGAAATCAGTCAATTTTACGTTCCGGGCGATGGCGTTCGGCATTTGCCCGGTCAGGATCTGCAATGCGTTTTCCTGGATGGCAATATCCTGTTCCAACTGCGGAATGAGCAATTTGATGGACTCGCGCTGCGCTTCCGATTGCTGCACGGAGAGCGAAGTTACCTCGCCGGCGTCTTTGAGCAGATTGGTCAGCTTCAATGTGTTATCGCTCAGTTCGAGGTTGTGTTTGGCTACTTCAAGCTGTTTGTCAAGCATAAGCAGGTTGAAAAAACCTCTTGCAATATCGGCCACCAGGCGCGTTTGCACGGCTTTCGTGGCTTCATAGGTTTGCAGGTACTGGCCTAATGTCGCCTGTTGCTGGCGGCGGATCTTGCCCCAGATATCGGCTTCCCACGTCAGGTCCACAGCGGTAATGTAGTTCTCGATGTGGTTTGATTTAAGGAAATTGGTGGCGCTGAGCCCGTTCAAACTGTTGCTCGACGGGCGGTTATAGGTACCGGTAATGCGCAGGTCGGCGCGTGGCAGTTGCAGCATTTTGGCCTGTTTCACGCGCTGTTGCGCGATATCGATGCGTTTCAGCGCGATTTGCAGATCATAGTTATAAGCAATGCCCCGGTCGATCAGCCTTTGCAGCGTGGTATCGGGGAAAAACTCTTTCCAGCCCATATCCGCGATGGTGGCGGTGTCGCCGTAAGGAACATTGCGGTACTCGTTGGGCAGCGCCAGTTCCGGGCGCTGGTAGTCCTTGCTCACCTTGCAAGAGGCGAGCAGGGTTACCAGCAGGATCAGAACGGGTATTTGCGTTATTCTAAATGTATTTTTCATGATGTTTTTTAAAATAAACTAGTGCGCCTCTGCTTCGGCAAGCTCTGGCTGAACCGGTTTTTTAACGACTTTTTCCTGCAAATACTGGAAGATCACATACAGCACGGGGATCACGAATATCCCCAGGATCACACCCGTGAGCATCCCGCCCACCGCACCGGTACCGATCGAACGGTTACCGAGGGCCGAGCCGCCCGTTGCGCGCATCAGCGGCAACAGACCGACGATGAATGCGAAAGAAGTCATCAGGATCGGACGCAGACGTAAGCGCGAGGCTTCCAAAGCTGATTCGACGATGGTCATGCCCGCCTGGCGGCGCTGAACGGCGTACTCGATGATCAGGATCGCGTTTTTCGCGAGCAAACCGATGAGCATGATCAGGCCGACCTGCACATAGATATTGTTTTCGATACCCATCCAGTTGATGAACAGCATAGAGCCGAACACACCCAGCGGAATTGTCAAAATCACGGCCAGCGGCAGGATGTAACTTTCGTATTGTGCTGCGAGCAGGAAGTATACGAACACCAAACTGAGGACGAAGATCAGGATGATCTGCGAGCCTGAGTTGATCTCTTCACGCGTCATACCGGTCCATTCGGTCTTGTAGTTGTTCGGCAAAACCTTTTCGGCAGTTTCCTGCACGGCACGGATGGCGTCACCGGTACTGTAACCGGGCTTCGGCGTTCCGTTGATCGCCACTGCGTTGTACAAGTTGTTGCGGGTCACAGTTTCAGGGCCGAATACGCGTTTCAACGTCACCAGCTGGTTGGCCGGCACCATTTCGCCCTCGGTGTTTTTGACATAAATACCATCTAGCGACGACGGGTTCTTACGGTACAGCGGATCGGCCTGCGCCATTACGCGGTAGTATTTTCCAAACCGGTTGAAATCCGACACAAAGCTCGAACCGTAATAGATTTGCAGCGTTTGCAGCAGTTCGTTCACGGGTACATTCAGCTGTTTTGCTTTGGCATTATCAATTTCCAGCATGAATTGCGGGTTACCGGTCGCGAAAGTGGTGAATGCATAAGCGATTTCAGGCCGTTGCATCAATGCGCCGATGAAGGCGTTGGTGGTCGTGCTGAGTTTCTCTAGCGAACCGTTTCCGCGGTCTTGCAGCATAAACTCGAAACCACTGACGTTACCGAAACCATCCACGGTAGGGAAGGTGAAGAAGAACGCATTCGCATCGTTCACCGACCGCACCTGCTGCGACATCATACCGACGATCTGGTTAAAATCCTGTACCTCGCCGCGTTCTGCTTTCGGTTTCATGCGGATAAATCCGACACCGTAAGGAGATGCATTGGAGTTGGAAATGATGTTCATACCCTCTACAATGTAGCGTTGATCGGCGATAGGCGACTTTTTCACAATGCTGTCCACCTGCGCCATCGCTTTCGACGTACGGTCGAGCGAGCTGCCCGGAGGCGTGTTGAGCGCATACAGGAGGAAGCCCTGGTCTTCGGTCGGGATGAAGCCGGTAGGCGTTGTTTTGGTCAGCCAGAGTGTTGTTCCCGAGATTACCAGCAAGCCGACGATGGTGACCCATTTGCGACGGATCAGGAATTGCAGGCTTTTCACATAACGCCCGGTCATCGATTCGAAACCTGCATTGAATGCGTCGAAGAAACGGGCGGCAAAGCCTTTGCGGGCATGTGTTCCGTCTTCTGCGTGCGGGTTTTTCAGGAACAATGCACAAAGCGCGGGGCTGAGTGTCAAGGCGTTCAATGCGGAAATC
>CBIHPQ010000475.1:0-5102 GCA_966211825.1 uncultured Dyadobacter sp.
CTGGCCGACACCGCCATGACGGTTGCTTCCTTCGCCCGAGCCGATGGCACCGCCCCAGGAGCCGTCTTTGGCATACACCGGAATGGTAGGGGCAAGGGTAACGGCCAGGCCGGGCGTGGCTGCGCCGCCGATGTCAGTCGAGGCCCGCGTCTCGTTCGAGGAGGCGATTTGCATGTTCGCCCCGATTTTCAGTTTGCCGTCAAATGCGCTGGTAAGGCCATTGATGCGTCCGCTGATCTTGTCATAATCGGTGTAGCGGAGCATGCCCGTATTTTTGTAATAACCCAAATTGATTTGCAGCGAAGAAGTGCCGTTACCGCCCGAAATCGTAAGCTCGTTGTTGGTCACGATGCCCGTTTTGTACATCACTTTCTGCCAGTCGGTGTCGCCGGCAGGCATATTGGCATTACCACCTACGAGCGGCTGTACTTGTACGCCATTTAATTTGGGATTGGTAAAATCCTTGTTCCAGTCGAACTGGTAGAGCGCCCCGTAACCGTCCTCGGGATTCACTTTATCGTTCACCGAAGCCTGCCACAATGCCCGCCCGCGGTCCGCCGCATTCAGCATGTTAAACCGGGCATACTTCTCCGATTGCGCCGAAATGCTGGTATTGAAATCGACGCTGATCTTGCCGTTAGTATTCGCCCCGTTTTTGGTGGTAATGATAATCACCCCATTCGAAGCCCTCGAACCGTAGATCGACGACGCCGAAGCGTCTTTCAATACCTGTATCGACTCGATGGAATTCGGGTTCAGCCCCTGGAACACCTCCGGGCGCTTGGTAGGCACGCCGTCGATGATGTACAGCGGGTCGGTATTGCCCAGCGTATTGGCTCCGCGGATCAGGATGCGGGAGTTGGTACCATTCGGCGAGCCGGTTTTTTCAATATACAAACCCGGCACACGTCCCTGCAAAGCCTGCATAGGGTTGCCGGAGCTGATGTTTTTCAATGGCGCCATGTCCACCACGGCAATGGCGCCGGTGAGGTCTTCCTTCTTGGAAGAAGTATAACCTACTACCACCACTTCGTTGAGGCTTTTCTGGTCGTAATCGAGGGCAATGTCGATGGCCGTCTGGTTACCCACCGCCACTTCTTTCGATTGCATGCCGATGTAGGAGAAAACGAGCGTGGCGCCTGCGGCAGGAGAGATCGTATAAGCGCCTGAAACGTCGGTAACGGCACCATTGGAAGTCCCTTTTTCGAGGACATTCACACCGGGAAGCGGCTCGCCGTCGGTACTCTTGACGACGCCCTTCACTTGCGCCCTGGTTTGCGCGAGGGCGGGCAGGTTCAACACGCAGGAGACCGCAAAGGCCACCAGCAGTAAAAATTTTCTCATCGTGTTTTCGATTAAAAAGGGTGAATTGGAATCAGTGGATTGCGGGCTGTGCGTGAATAAACTCCTGAATATCGGCTTCGCGAAACGCGGGCAATGCGCCTGGTTTGCCGGCCACAAATGCCCCGGCGGCACAGGCAAATTCGAGGGATTCGGCCAGCGAATGCCCGGTAGCGGTTTGGTACAGGAATGCGCCGAGAAATGCGTCGCCGCTGCCGATGGTATCGGCCACGTCGACGGTAAACCCGGGATGCCGGTGGTATTGGCCGTCGCTGGTGCGCACCATAGCGCCATCCGCGCCGCAGGTGAGCACGAGCAGATCCAGTTTGAAATGATCGATCAGGAATGCCATGGCCTGTTTTTCGTTTTCGAACGGTATGAGCCAGCCGGTCACTTCGCGGATTTCGTGCTCGTTCATTTTCACCATGCGGGCGAACCCGAGGAGTTCCAGTACCTGCTCGCGGGTGTAATGCGGCGGGCGCAGGTTCACGTCGAACACGGGTATACACTTGTGCGGCGCACCTGCGGAGCCCGGCTGCGCGAGATAGCGCAGCAGCGTGTCGCGCGTGGTATGGTCGCGGGCGGCGAGGGTGCCGTACACGAAGTAATCACTGTCGGCAACCTGCTCCGCTGCCGCGGCATCGAACTGAATGTAATCCCAGGCAACAGGATGCAGGATTTTGTAGGTAACCTCGTGGCTGTCCGACACGTTGGCCTTGGCAATGCCCGTCAAATGCGTCTCGCCCGTTTGCACCCATTGCGTATCCAGCCCCTGCTGTGCCATGAATGCGAGCAGTTCGACACCCAGCTCGTCGTGCCCCACGCGACTGATGAATGATACGTCCATGCCGTAGCGTTGCAGGTGTGCGGCGACGTTCATCGTAGCCCCGCCGGCGAGCCGTGCATCGGGCAGGACATCCCATAGTACTTCTCCAAAAACAGTCAGTTTCGGTGTCATATGTTATCGGTTAATGTGGTGATTTAGTGGAGAATCAATGTTTTTTCGATCTGTTCGAGGGAAGTGCCTTTGGTTTCGGGCATGAGCTTCCAGACGAAAATCAGTTGGAGCACCATCATTCCGCAGAAGATCATGAAAGTGTTGCCGCCGCCCAGCGTTTCGGCGATGTAGGGGAATGTGAATGCGATCACCGCCGCCAGCAGCCAGTGCATAAAGCTGCCCATCGACTGCCCCGCGGCCCGTACCTGGTTTGGAAAAATCTCTGAAATGAAAACCCAGATCACCGCGCCCTGCGACAATGCGAAGAAGGCAATGTAAATGAACAGGTAAACCGGCACGGCATAACCGCCCAGGTTGCCGCTGTAAAAAGCCTGCGCTACAAGCCCCAGCGTAGCAATAAGCCCGAATGACCCGATGAACATCAACGTACGGCGGCCAAAACGGTCGATGAGGTTGATAGCGATGAATGTGAAGCAGAAATTCACAAGCCCCACACCGGCCGACGATAGTAATGCCGAACTTTTACCTAACCCGGCCATTTCAAAAATGCGGGGAGCATAGTAAATGATGGCATTAATACCCGAAACCTGGTTGAAAAAAGCAAAAAGCAAAGCCAGCGCCAGGGGAAGTTTGTATTGGGATGAAAAAATAGAAATGCTGTTCCCGCTGCTTGCATTCGCTGAATTCTGAATGTCCGAAACAATGCCGCTGACGTCGATCCCGCCATTGGCGACGGACAATATATGCCGTGCTTCCTCCACTTTCCCGCGTTTTACGATGAGCCAGCGGGGGCTTTCGGGCACGAAAAGGATCGCTACCAGAAAAACGAGGGAGGGGAAGGCCTGCACGCCCAGCATCCAGCGCCAGTCGTTGTCGCCCAGGCCTACGAGCAGGAAGTTGGACAGGTAGGCGATCAGTATCCCCAGCACCACATTGAACTGGAACATGGCCACGAGGCGGCCGCGGGAATTGGCGGGGGAAATTTCGGAAATATATAAGGGAGCGGTAACCGACGATATGCCGACGCCGATGCCGCCCAGGAAACGGAAGATCAGAAAGGAAATCCAGTCGGAGGCGAGGGCCGATCCGATCGAAGAAAGCAGGTAAAGGATAGCAATGGCGAAGAGGGTGTACTTGCGCCCGTAACGTTCGGACGGGATGGCGCCGGTGAGCGAGCCGAGGACGGTGCCGATCAATGCGATGGAGACTGTGAACCCGTGCTGCACCGTGGTGAGGCCCCACAATTGCTGGATCGATTTCTCCGCGCCCGAGATGACCGCCGTATCAAAACCGAATAAAAAACCGCCCAGCGCGACTGTGAATGCCCAGAAGATTACCTTTTTGCTTGTCATGATTTTTGAATTAATTTCTGACGAAGCTACCGGCTATCCGGGCAATCTGTTTTTGAATGCGTACCAAATGTTTTTAAATTTTACATTTGACAAATACGCAGTTAAGTAGTTGATTTTTAGTATATTATAACATGTATAGAAACTGAGTTTTTAAAATTTGCTTCAAAAATTTCAGGAAATGTTACATGCTCCGCTAGTCACACAGGACCGGTAGCCCGGGGTCGGAAGCAAACGGCAGCAGCTGGGAGATCTGTGAATAGGCAACCCGGTTCACCGACAGGTCCAGATCCGGCAGTTCGGCGAACTTTACCCAGCTCACGCCGGAAGTTTCGTTGGTTTGTTCCAGAATTTCGCCGCCTGTGATGTTGCAGAGGATGAAGAATTTGTAAACATACCAAAGCTCTTCGGGGTGGTCGTGTTTTCTTTTGTCAAAAACCGCCAGTAAGCGCACTGCCTCCACGTGCAGGCCGGTTTCTTCTAACGTTTCTTTCACGGCTACTTCAAATGGCGTGTACCCCACATCCGCCCAGCCGCCGGGCAATGTCCAGCGGTCGTGGTCAATTTTTTCCTGCACCATCAGGAGCTCGTCGGTGCCGCGGAAAATCACCGCGCGTATGTCTACTTTGGGTGTTACATACCCTATTTCATGAGGTAATAGGTTGATAATCTGCTCAACCGGCACATTGCTCATGTTAGCGAGCAGGTCGAGACTGATCTGGCGGATTTCTTCATAACGCTCGCGATCGTATTCGCCGGGTTGAAAGGCCAGCCCGGTTTGGGAAAGGGCCAGGATCCGCTTCACGGCAGCGAGCCAGGGATTTGAGGACATTGTGTTTTGAATTTTCGGTTACATGTCGGTTTCCAAGGTAATAAGCAATATTTGAAAACCCCGAAAATAAGCGTGGGCAGGCACAGATTTATGCAATCCGGCCTGCCCCTGTTTTAAACGTTGAGTAAGAGCGTGATGATCGTTAGTGTGTGACTACAAGTTTTAGCGGGTACGTGCTGCCGTCCGACATTTGTACTTCTACCGTATAAAGGCCGGCGCCGATGTGATCAATGTTCAGGCTTCCCTGCCGGGGCGCGGGCTGCCGGAGCAACCTGCCGCTCCGGTCGAATAACCGCAGATTCCGGATGTTTTCCGGCTTCACGCCTTTCAGGCTCACCTCGGATACGCCCACAGCCGGGTTAGGGAAGAGTGCCACCGCTTCGGCAAATTCCAGCGCTACAATGCGGCTGTATGCAAATGAGCCGGTTCCACCGTCCGCGGCGCGGTCGATCATTTTAAGCCGGTACAAATTGGTACCGGCTTGTGGAAGGGCGTCGGTATAGGAATAGTCGGTGTTGGTCGCTTCGCTGCCTTGGGCCATTACCTGGCCCAGATAATGCCATTGTTTGCCATCGGTGCTGCGCTCGATATCGAACTGGCGGCTGTTGATTTCCGAGCTGGT
>CBIHPQ010000476.1:0-5071 GCA_966211825.1 uncultured Dyadobacter sp.
TTAATGCCTTCCGGAATGATGCGAGCGCTTTGGGGTCAATGGCTTTGGATACGATCACGCGTCGCTCCGCTTTCGTCAGTAATAGCCGCTTGATATCGGCCATGCTGCGGACGTCCTTGTAAAATTTGAAGTTTTCCACCAATGTCTTTCTCAAAGCGTCGTTCTCGAAAGCTTTGTCGATGGCATTCCCAATCCATTGCGGGCTCATTTGCGGCCCTGAAAGCGTCATGCCCAGTCTCGGGCTTTTGCCTCCCTTCACTTCTATAACATATATACTAACCCGTCCCCCGCTGACAGAAAAGCCGATCAGGTCGATCCCATGGCCCGAGCCATTGTACTGCCCGGGAATGATGTGGTCCATCTGAACTTTCACCCCGTCGCCGAGGTCTATCCCTTCGTTCATCAGCAAATCCCTCACCAGCTCTTCGCCTTCACCGCCCGTCACCAGCCCGAGGCCAATATCCTCGCCCTCGATCCAGTCGTCAAATTCATAATCGGTTTCCTGCTCCGTCGCAGGAATAATGAGCTCGACCCCCGTTGCGCTAACTTCTTTGATCGACTCGATCATACCAATGATCGCATGGCTCAGCTCTACATACTGGTAAACGTCATTGGCTTTATCAAAACCGGCAACAGCCTGTTTCAATGCAGCGGGAGAAACTGTTCTCCGGATCTTCATCAATGTCGCAGATTTGGAAAGCAGCTCTTCTATTTTCCTGAACTTCGCTGCAAACCTCAGCGGTACGCTTCCGCCGTAGGTGAGCATAAAAATGGCCACTTCGAACAATATCCATCCCACCAGTTTGCCAATCGAATAGAACCTTTTCTGTGGATCGACCGCATTCAGATCACTTCTGATTTCGTCGACCTTTTCGCCCACAATATCTTTAATGACCTGCCACACGGCCGAGGCCGCTTCTTGCAGTGACAGCTCCGAAAGCTCTTTGCAGAGGTCGTACATCTGCTCAAACAAAGCGCCCGAAAAAACACTTTTAACAAAGTCCCACAAACCCTTCACCGTATCGATCGCCGAGTCGATAAACCCGTCCTTAACCCCTTCCAGAAAACCCACGACACTCTTTCCGACCACGATCGTCGCATTTTTCCAGTCCGGCCTGACGCCCACAATGCGGCTGTCGCGCAGCATTTTGATGTAGGTTTCATTGGGAAAATAAATCAATTTATTCTCCCTCAGCCGGATAGTGTCATAGATCGTCCGGGTTTCGGCCATATCGCGGTCCAGCACGTGGTTTCGCCACCAGGTCGTACTTTGTCCCTGGTAATCCAATGCGTCGCCTTCTGCATTGAGAATGCTGAATGCGTGAATGATGGTCCGCCGGTCATCGCCTATTTCTATCTGATAATTAGGATAAAACTTCCTGACCAGCGTATCCAGCGTATCACCTTTCCTGACCAGGTAAGGCCCCGGCGGCACTTTGACCGTGTAGTCGTCGGGGGCTTTCGCATTGTCGGTCGTGGCGAGGTAGTATTTCTGGATCCAGCCGGTTTGTTGTTTTTGTGTCCTGATTTTCACCCAATCCTGTTCCGAGGCAATGGTCGACAGCCCTATTACTGTAACCCGCTCGCCATATGGATACATGACATCGTTCCGCTTGTGGGCTACACTCGGCTTATCATGTAAGTAAATGCCCGGATTTCCTTTGACATACGCCGTATAGCTGACGGCAGTCTCGGCCGGCGCATGCTCTTTTTTGGATTTCTCCGCTTCGGCCAGCACAAATGTCCGGATTGCCGCCCAGGTTTTTTCGCCCAGGCGGCCGTCTATCAATGCGCCCTTGAAACCCAGTTTAGGCTGCCATAGGGCAATGGCCTTGGCAAATAATTCCTGGCTCGGCGATTCCTGATGAAAGCCCAGCACTTTGAGTATTTCCAGCTCGTACTTCGCCCATCCGAGGATTTTAGCGAGTTTTTCATTGGCGGCAACCGCTGTTTTAAGGTTTACACCGGCGAAAGAGGTTTGGTTAATGATGGTTTTCAGCATCGTCGTCCAGGTCGACGGCCCCAGCATGCCATCTGCCGGGCGCAGATTGTTGGCCGCCTGCCATTCGGCCACCGCGTAGGCAAAGTCCGACTGCGACGGGGAGGAATCGGGGTAGCCCAGCAATGCATTGACCTCTATTTCGAAATACGACCAGCGAAGTTCGGCTGCATACCGGTCGTTCCAGTCGATCGCCTTCTGCACATTTACCTCTTCATCCACGAGCGCTTCGCCGGGGTACAGGTCCTGTAAATCCCAATCCTGTTCCTCGTCCGCTACGACGTCCTCAAATGACTCATTTTCAAAATCCTCATTTTCGGTAAGCCAGAAATTCGCGGGCACGCTTCGGCTGAGCATCTGGTCGATACTTTCAAAATCGATATTCGTCTCGCTCCCCGCTTCGGGAACAAAATCGGTGAATGGAGATTGCATAAGATCGGAATTTACAGGTGACTGTTAGTTAAGCGCGGGATTTACACGGGCGCCGTTCGACTGCACACGCACGGTGCCGGTAATGTTGGCCTCGGGATTTTTGATTTTGTGCCCGGTCGCTTTTTCCCAGTTATTGATCACCGTCAGGATATCCAGCAGCGCGTCGCGTTCGGCCGGATCGGGCACCACCCCGGGAATTCCCCGCTGGCTTTCGATCACATTCCTGATCCAGACGGAAGGAGCGGTCACCTCAAATGTCCCAAATTCGATATTCCGGAGAATGGTAGCCATTGGGGCGGCCATATCGAACAATGCCTGCGATTTTTTATGGGCTTCCAGGCCTACTTTCCTGCCGATATTATCCAGCCGCTCCGATGCGGTATTGGCCTGGCAGCCCAGGAAATTCACGAGCGGACTATCGAACGAAACGACGTACATCAGCCAGGTCATAAATCCGACACCCGCATACTCCTGCCGTGAGAGGTTCATATACCGGTAATTCTGCAAGGTAAGGGTGCCGTTCCCGCCGCGCCGCGCCAGCAGGATCTGCCGGATCTTCGTGGCCATATCGATAATGCGCTGGTAGTCGGTCGTGTTGGCCCCGCTTGTGTTATTAGCATTAATGTACGCCTGCCACAATTCGGCGAGCATCTGCTCAAACAGCAGTACAAATTCCCTGTTCGCCGTTTTGGCCTTATAATAGGAAAACTCTGCATTGGCAGGATCTCCAAATGCCAGCTCCATCCCGAACATACGCTGGTAGGCATTTCGTCTTCCGCCTTCCGGCCCGAACCGCAGGTCGCCGGCAATGTTGCGATAGCTTGCATTGGACAGTGTTTTGAAGAACAGATTTTCCGTGTTATTGATCCATTGGGCCGCCTGCTGCTGCATGGGATCGCTCGCACTGGCTATTCCCAGTACTTCGTCGTGCTGAAACAACTGGATAAGTCGCCCGATTATCTGCGCAATGCGGGTATTTTCGATCATGTACGCGTATATGAGGTGGTATGGAGGCGCATCCGTGGGTTCAAAAGCCTGCGAGCCATCCGCTGTGAGGAGGTTAATCGGCCCCCGGGTAATATCAAACCAATGCTTCTGGATCGCCTTGTCGATCACCAATGTATCCTCATAAAAGATGTAGTTGGCACGCGTGGTGGCGTCATACGACCCCGTGTCGATAATAACCGGAAGCGCCGTCGGGTTAGTGGCGATTGGCTCCGTATCACGACCGGGAATACCTGGTCCATTCGGCAAAGCGGCAGCGTAGTCGCTGAGCACGGGGGGGTAATTGTCCCGCACGTTCAAGGTATTGGTCGTAAAAATAAGATGATCTATGAAATCCATGTCGAAAGCTTTTTAGGGTGAATAAATAGTTGGAAATCAATTGTCTCCCGGTTTGAGGTAGTTGCTCCTCGTACTCAGGTAAGTTTTGTTCCGCCGGTCATATTCCTTTCTGGTTTCCGAGCTGGCTTTGCCTGCAGCTCCCTGCTGCTGACTGGCGATGAATGCCTCTCGTTTCTTCTTCACATCTTCCAGCAGGGCGGTATAGTCCATCTTGTTCCTGACCAATTCGGCGTAATCGGCCGGGTCGGTATTACAGTCCTGGGACAAGCGGCTCAACTCGGTTTCGATGTTGTCAATGAAACCGGTCATGCTTTTAATGTCCCGATCGAAGCTATCTAACTGATCCATAAAATATCCGTTTTAAAGTTTTTTCTAATTCATTTCAACCGAAAAGCCAAGCTTGGTCATCCAGTCTTCCTGCTGCTTGTACAGCGCAGGCAAATCGCCCGTCCCCACCCCTATTTTGTAGCCATTCAACGCCAGCAAACGAAGGCTTTCCTTCCATACCCATGCATGCGAGGTAAAGAGCGCCGGTCCGGCCAGGTATTCCAGCTTTGCAAGTTCCAGCGGGCCTGCCCTGTTTGGATTAATAAGTTGAGACAATGAGCGGCCGTCAAATGACCTGTGGCCTGTTTTTAACAGAATTCTGACAACTTCCGGCAACGCCTCCATGCACTTCCGGATGAGCGGAACCGAAGAGAAACTAACCAGATCGATATCATAATCATCCTTGAAAGCGTCGAGCAGGTCATCCCAGGGGCCATTACCGTAAAACTCCCTGCACATGGTAACGTTCAGCAATACACGTATATAGGAGATCGGGTGCGGGTCGTGGGCATGATAGGCGAATACGCTCGCAGGCGACCCGCTCACCACGTCGCTCAATGCTGCTACCGCCGCGAACCCCGTATGCACGAATGCGAATCCATCGGCCGCCATTTCCGAAGCCCAGCTGCTGAATGCCTGAGCCACTTCCGGCGGATAGCCCGCCAGTCTGGTTTGCAATACCTGGGCCAGTTCTTCATTCCAGCCCAGAATGTGCGCCACCTGGTGCCCCGTTTCGTGGATGATCGCCGTGGGCCGGTAGAGATTATGCTGCGTCACCTTGATGGCCGCCACCGGGCTGATCCGCCCATCCCACAGGCGCAGGCCTGCTTTCAGGATCGAGGCACCCACTCCTTTATCCACGTAGGTCAGGACCAGGGGCGTTTTTCGTCCGAGCGGCTGCAAGAGCTCCTGCATGCTTTTAATACATAATATGTCGCACGCGCGCAGCAGCGCCGCCAGCCTGGGTGT
>CBIHPQ010000477.1:0-5051 GCA_966211825.1 uncultured Dyadobacter sp.
GTGCCATTACGCCGCACAACCGCCAGTTTTCCGACGAGATGATCAAAGTACTGCTGGAACGCGGCGCGGTGATCGGGATGGCTTTCGATGCCTGGATGATGATCCCGGGCTGGGAACGCGGCAAATCGACTCCCGAAAGTACCGGCCTGAAAATCGAGCATGTCGTGCAGCATATCGATCACATTTGTCAGATCGCCGGCAATGCATCCCACGTTGGGATCGGTTCCGATCTCGACGGCGCTTATGGCAGGGAGCAGTCACCTGGCGACCTCGATTCCATCGCGGATTTACAGACCATTCCGGGCCTTCTGGCCAAACGTGGCTATTCCGAGGCCGATATTGAAAGCATTATGTGGCGCAACTGGGTAAATTTCCTGGAAAAGAACTGGGTCTGACCACATTAGGCCGCCCATTTGAAAGAATTTATAAAATCTAATAAATTCTTAATATAGCACTAAAAGGAGTTATCAAAAAAGCTTCGCAACTTGGTATCATGGTTGCGAAGCTTTTTGCATTTTAAGCTGAAATTCACGAAAACTTATTTGGAATCATTTTAAATAAGTAGTAGTTTTGATTTAATAAATCAACGATCCGGATTCGACGGTAACATCCCGACCACTAATTTCATGTACTAAACAATGGCTAATACATATAAAATTATCTTCCGTGCCCACATTAAGGCCAGCAAGTCGCTGCAAAAACTGCACGATTGTCTTAAACAGCTGAATGTAAAACATTGGGCTTACGATTTTCAGGATTTCTTACTGACCCTGACCTCCGAACTATCCGATTTTTCACGTATCCAGCTCGCCCTCCGATCGGCGGGTTATGTTTGTCACTTTATCAAGCTTGAAAACATGAATGAAACCAATGGTGTTTCATTGGCATAGATTACTGACGTTTAGCGGCTATTCATTCCCTTTTCCCAGGCAGTCACCGGTTTCCCGTGGCTGCTTTTTTCATTTCGCTTGGCTTGTTGCATATGGCGTTCGTTATGCGCGACGATGAACTGGAAAACGTCCCCTATTTTCATCTTTATCAAAGGGAGAATCGATACCGGAATGCGGATCGAGTCGAGGTCTTTCTGCAAACCATCACGCAGCAAATACAGCAGTTCTTCCTGCTGGCGGATAAATTCACCCACGACCAAGGCCGAATCGAGCTGTGATGGCGGGATATGCCCTTTGAATGCCTTGTACTTGCGTTTGCCGGTCTCCGGGTCCATCATTTTGGTAAAATATGCGCCGATCCAGCTGCTGGTGAAATGCTCCTTTTCAACAGGCGGAGAAGACCTGAGCCCTTCCCGCATTTTGGGCAGGTAATAAAGGCCGTAGCTGTTCAGATGGTCGAGGCACTGGGCAATGCTCCAACCGCCGGTATCCGACGGACGGTTCAGGAATTCATCGTCCCGGTTTTGGAACAATGCTACCGCATCCGCAATGTGCTGCTCGACCTGGTCGTCGAGTCTTTGAAGTAATTCTTTCTTATGTACCGGTTTCATGGGCGTTCGATTAATAGACAATGCAAAGTTGCGCGGCAGGATTTTGGAAATATTTGGTAAAAACCAACATTTTCAAATGCGCACCTTATTCACAAGCTTGCTGAAATTTGTCGGATCGATCCCCAGGTAGTTAGCGAGGTATTTATGCGGCACGAGTTGAAGTATATGCGGGCTGCGTTTGAGCAGGTTCCTGAATTTTTCCTCCGAAGAAAAGCATTGTACCTCCACGAGCCGTTCCAGAATGCCCGAGAGCGTCTGCGTGATGCCCGCCCGCAGCATGCGCTCAATGGCCGGGCGCTCATTGGCGACCTCCTTAAACTCGCTGAAAGGCGCCCGGATAAAGCTGGACGGCGTGAGGGTTTCGTAGTAATACCGCGAAGGCACTTCCATCAGTACCGAATCGATAATGCCGCCGAATGACGGCCGGTAGGTAAATGCAATGGTCGCCTCCCGGTTCTGGTCGTCGAGATAATAAATGCGCTGCACGCCTTCGGTCACGAAATAGAGGTACCGCTCGGTTTCGCCAGCGGAAGTGACGATCTCCTTCCGCCGCGCGCTGAACGGCTTCCAGATGCGCGACAATGCTTCCCAATCGGCATGATCGAGAGGATGAATGGCCTGAACGACCGAGTGAAGCAATTTTAGCGGTTCCTCCATAGAACCGCTAAAATACAAAAGCCCCTCCTACTCGCCTACGGGCGAAACCATAAAATGCAGGAAATGAAAAACCTCGTCCTGACTGCGGATATGGTTCCGGGCGGCAGAAAGGTCATCGCCTATTTTAATGGTAAATGAAGTATCCGGCAATGCCTCGAACATATCCTCGTCGGTCGTATCGTCACCGATCGCCAGAATAAAATCGAAATCTCGCTCTTCCACGAACAGGCGCGTAGCGGTACCTTTATTAAATGCAGTCTTCTTGACTTCAACCACTTTGTTACCGTCAATCACCTGCAAGTTTAATTCGGGTTGAATGTAGTTTTTGAGTTGCCAAAGCAGTTCCTGCGCGCGGCGGGTGGCATATTCCTTATCGTCGGCGGTGCGGTAATGCCATGCCAATGCAGTTTCCTTCTCCTCTACGAATGCGCCGGGGCAACGTTTGGCATAGATCTGCATCATCGGGCGGATACCCTCTTTCCAGTTTTCTTCATAACCTTCATTCAGCTGCCATTCTCCCGAATCTTTGGCTTTAATCAAAGCACCGTGTTCGGCGATCATGTGCACCGGAAGGTCGCTGAAAAGCTTGTCGAGAAAATAGCGGTCGCGGCCGCTGACGATCACTACCGTGTCGCGCTTGGCGATATCGGCCAGTAACTTTTTGACATCTTCGGTCATAATCGCCTTCGCCGGGTCGGGCACGATCGGTGCGAGGGTGCCATCATAATCAAAAAAGAGGATCCTGTTATTGGATAGCTGATATGCGTGCCGGATCGCGTCGATGCCTTTGTTATTCAGGAAAACCTGGCGCAACCGGTCATGTTCTAATTCAAGCATTGTCATTTGGGTAAAAAAATCACTGGTCCATGCAAACACATCATAGTCACGAATCCTTTCGCGCATGGCCTCCATTCGTTTGTTCTGCTCTTCCTCGGGCATTTCGAACGCGGTTTTGATCGCGTCGGCAATGTCCTGCCTGTCGAGCGGGTTAATGATCAGGGCTTCGCCCAATTCGGCTGCCGCACCTGCCATTTCACTCAAAATCAATACGCCCTGCCCATCCTGCCGACTTGCGACATATTCCTTGCAGACGAGGTTCATCCCGTCGCGTACGGGCGTAATGAGCGCGACGTCGCTGGCGGTGTACATTCCTACCATTTCGTGGTAAGGCATCGAACGGTACTGATATATGATCGGTTGCCAGGATATCGTGCCGTAATCGGCGTTGATCTTGCCCACCGTCTGGTCGATATCCGACTTCATTTGCTGATACTGCTCGATCGTATCGCGGGAAGGCACCACCACCATGACGAACGACACTTTTTCGTGCCAGTCGAAATTTTGTTCGAGAAAACGCTGGTACCCGTGCAGGCGGTGGATAATGCCTTTGGAATAATCGAGGCGGTCGACGGAGAAGATGATCTTCTCTTTGAGAGACTGGCGGGCGTCGGAGCGCGCTGCCGTTACCTCGGGATCGTCGTAGGCATCGTTGAACTTGTCGAAATCGATACTGATCGGAAACGAGTCGACTTTCACGATGCGGTTCCCCAGGTTGATGTAATGCAATTTATTCCCCAGTTCGGAGACAAGTCTCGCCGCTTTCAGGAAATACTCCACATAATCATTAGTATGAAAACCTACGACATCGGCACCGAGAATTCCATCTACAATGGCCTTTCTCCAAGCCACCGGCAGCAGCCTGAATATTTCGAACGACGGAAAAGGAATGTGAAAAAAGAAGCCGATTTTATTCTCGGGAAACGCGCTGCGGATCATTTGCGGCAGCAGCATGAGCTGGTAGTCCTGCACCCACACCACATCGCCCGGCCGGATCACTTCCTTCACTTTTTCAAAGAACAACTGGTGCGCTTCGCGATAAGCATCGAAATAAACATCGTGAAACTGTGCCAGCGAAGGGAAGTAATGGCACAGCGGCCATATCAGGTTGTTACAGAAGCCTTCATAATAATTTTCGTTGAGTTCGTCGGGAATGAACACCGGATGCGCCCGGAAATTTTCATTCTCCATGGATTGCCCTTCGAGCTCTTCCGGGGTATTCTCGGAAAACCCGATCCATTGAATTTTCTGATGGGCATCAAAGGCCTGGTTGTCCTGGTCCTTTACGAGCGACAGCACCGCCGAAACGAGTCCGCCCGAGTTTTGAAATAGCCGGGAGACATCACCATCGCGGACGACCTTGAACGGTAGCCGGTATGCGACTATGATGAGCCTTCCCGTATTGTTTGACTGAGATAAACTTTCCATAATACGCTGAAAAGGCCTCAAAAGCCATGCCAAAAGCGGTTCTGAATGGTGAATTTCACCTATCGGTATAACAAATGAACCGTATACTGCCATTTGACAGGTTTCCTGTACCCTATCAAAAAATGAGTATGCTTATCAATCCGATAAGGTTTTGCAGGAAAGCTCGAATGTATTACTTTCGCAATTGCAACCTCTTTTATCATATTACAGGAACCGGAAATCTGGGCAACTTCATTTCCGGCGCCGGTCGGGTCAACGAACGGCCGGCAAGCAATTAATTGCTGTTTTCCATGAGTTAATGTGATAACTGACCACAAATACGGGCCTTTAAAAGCCCAAGATTAGTCAAGGACTACAAAAATGTAATCGCAGATTAATAACTGTGCCACTCTTTGTTGTGGGTTGCAGGCGGCCAGAAATGGCCGCCATTTTTTTAGCAGGGCAATTTTTGCGAATCTCTTCTCCTTTGCCTTTATTTGTCTACCAACTTAGTAGAATACCCCTAAACCGCCCTTGCTCCCGGCAAGGGAAACCGTTTGAATATGTTCCGAAACTATCCCAGCCTTTCTTACACGGTGCTGATGCTCTTGCTGGCATCCTGCGCATTACGGTTTTTCCGTAAAAAGAG
>CBIHPQ010000478.1:0-5041 GCA_966211825.1 uncultured Dyadobacter sp.
TCGCTGAAAATATCGCTGTCGTCCCGAAATTGCAAAAATGGCGCGAAAGCGACATTCGGGAACATACCGGCCGCCTGCTCGAACAGCTCAAACTTCCCGACGATTTTAAAGACAAATATCCCGGCGAGCTCAGTGGCGGCCAGCAGCAGCGCGTAGCCATTGCCCGGGCACTGATCGCCGATCCGCCCGTGTTACTCCTCGACGAGCCTTTCGGTGCGCTCGACCCCGTCACGCGCGCGAGTGTGCGCAGGGATTTCGCCGAATTGCCCGCATTACAGCAAAAAACCATCGTACTCGTCACCCACGACGTGCAGGAAGCGCTCGAAATGGGCGATCATATCTGCCTGATGGACAAGGGAAGTATCGTGCAGTCGGGTACCGCTGCCGATCTGCTTTTCAGGCCGGCCAGCGATTTTGTTCGCTCGTTTTTCAATGAGCAACGGTTCTTGCTTGAATTGAAAGCGATTTCGCTCCGGGAAATAATCCATATGTTGCCTGATTCAGAAACGACGTATCAACAGCATCTGACGGCCGACCAGAATCTTTGGGACGCTATGGAGATGCTTTCCGGGCAGCAGCTCGAAGCAGTGACCGTCAGGGGCGACAACAATGAATTGAAATCGGTCAGTATGGCCGAAATCCAGCGCATTTATAATCAGGCCAAACAACGGGCATAATGGAAGAACAGCTATCATTATGGGCATTTATGACGCAGCAATCCGGCAAGCTGTGGAGCCAGACACTGGCCCACATCGGCCTGACCTGCATTTCGTTGCTCATAGCGATCGCCATCGGTTTACCCCTCGGAATCTGGATCGCGCGCCGGCAAAAAGCGGCCTGGCTGGTGCTCGGCATCGCGGGCGTTTTGCAAACGATTCCCAGCATTGCATTACTGGGTTTTATGATCCCACTACTCGGAATCGGGGCATTGCCTGCCATTACCGCGCTGTTTCTTTACGCCTTGCTACCCATTATCCGCAACACCTACACGGGCATCACGGGTGTAGACCAAGCCATTACAGAGGCGGCGCGGGGCATGGGAATGACCCCGTGGCAGATATTAACGAGTGTTGAACTGCCGCTGGCCATGCCGGTGATCCTCGCCGGTATTCGTACCGCAACGGTCATTAATGTAGGCGTGGCTACGCTGGCGGCTTACATTGCGGCGGGTGGCCTGGGCGAATTTATTTTCGGAGGCATTGCCCTCAATAACACACAAATGATCCTTGCAGGGGCCATTCCGGCTGCATTGCTGGCTATATTGCTGGATTTTCTTCTTTCCTTATTGCAAAAAACGGGTCTGAGAAGAATGCGCAAGATCTCCGTCGTTTTGCCGGTCCTGTTGCTGCTGCTATCTTCTTTTTACCTCGTGCCTTATACCAAAGGCAAGCTGCTGGCCGGATTTACACCGGAATTTATGGGCCGGGAGGATGGTTATTTAGGTTTAAAATCTAAATACGGGCTCGATATCCCCACCGTCGTGATCAGCGATGCGGTGATGTACAAGGCGGCATTTGAAGAAAAACTGGATGTGATCAGCGGGTACAGCACCGACGGCCGGTTGAAGGCATTCGACCTGGTGACGCTCAACGACGACCAGCATATTTTCCCGCCCTACTATGCAGCACCGGTTGTACGGAGTGAAATCCTCAGACAACACCCAGAATTACAGCCTGTTCTTGAAAAATTATCAGGTTATATCAACGATTCGATCATGACGGAACTGAACTACCGGGTGGACTACCTCAAACAAGCTCCCGAACGGGTTGCGCATGATTTTCTCGTGTCCAAAAATCTTTATCTGTCGCCCCGCGGGGGCAATAAGGGAATGATACGCCTCGGTTCCAAGATATTCGCCGAGCAATATATCCTGATCCAGATGTACAAAGAGCTGATCGAAGGCAATACTGATTTGAAGGCCGTTACCAAAACGGGGCTCGGGGGCACGAAGATCTGCTTCGATGCACTGACCAATGCCGAAATCGATATGTACCCAGAATACACCGGTACCGGCTTGCTGGCGATCCTCAAACCGACCCGCGCACAGCTGACCAGCCTCGCCGGCGACCGCGAAAAGGTTTATGATTATGTTAAAAGCGAATTTTTAAAACGTTATCAGCTGCAATGGCTCAGGCCAGTCGGCTTTAATAATGCCTATGCGCTCATGATGCGCCGCGCGCAGGCACAATCCTTGAATATCCAATCCATCACCGATCTGAAAAACTATGCAACTAATGGAAACCACCGGCATTAGGGAAGCATTTCACAATGTCAGAAAGCATTCGGAATACATTTGCGAGCCCCTCGAAACGGAAGATTACGTACCGCAGCCGGTCGCATTCGTAAGCCCGCCCAAGTGGCACCTGGCACATTCCACCTGGTTTTTTGAAACATTCATCCTAAAACCAAATGTGCCGGACTACCGCGTGCATGACCCCGATTTCAACTTTCTGTTCAACAGCTATTACAACAATGTAGGTGAGCGCACGCTCCGGACCGACCGGGGAAATGTGACCCGCCCTACCACGAATGCCGTGTACGCTTACCGGAAATATGTGGATGAGCAAATGGATGCATTTCTCGAAGATCTCACCGATCCCCGGACCCTCGCATTGATTGAACTTGGCCTGCATCACGAACAGCAGCACCAGGAGCTTCTGATTACTGATATCAAATACATTCTGGGCCATAACCCGCTTTTCCCGGTCTACCGCGAAGGTCAGAACATGGTGAATGCGCGGAACATGGAAACCGGTTTTCTCACGATCCCTGAGGGTGTTTACGACATCGGGCACCAGGGTGAAGGTTTTTGTTTTGATAATGAATTGGGCAGGCATAAGGTCTACCTGCACGAATTCAGCATCAGCAAGGCCCTCGTGACCAATGGCGAATACATTGCATTTATGGAAGCCGGCGGTTATATCGACTTCAACCTATGGCTTGACGAGGGCTGGTCCTGGGTAAATGAAAACCAGATCGCTGCCCCGATGTACTGGCACCTGATCGACGGCGAATGGCATTATTTTACGTTAAATGGCTTACAAAAAGTGGATCCCGAAGCGATTCTGAGCCATATCAGCTTTTTTGAAGCTGCCGCATTTGCACAATGGAAAGGCATGCGGTTACCTACGGAATTCGAATGGGAGATCGCCGCCGCCAACCTCGACTGGGGCCAGCGGTGGGAATGGACCAACAGCGCTTACCTACCCTACCCCGGCTTTTCGAAAGCGCCGGGAGCGGTTGGTGAGTATAATGGAAAATTCATGATCAACCAGATGGTGCTGCGTGGCGCGTCGGTAGCCACCTCGCCCGGGCACGCACGCAAGACGTATCGAAATTTCTTCCACGCACACGAGCGCTGGCAATATACGGGCATCCGGCTTGCGCAATAAATCACTGGTTATGACTGATTTACAAACTTTCGCGAAAGATATCCACAGAGGGTTATCCGCACCACTGAAACACATTTCGAGCAAGTATTTTTACGACGACATCGGTAGCGGGATCTTCCAGGACATCATGAAAATGCCCGAATACTACCCTACCGCATGCGAGTTCGAGATTTTGTCGCTGCAAGGAGAGAATATCATTAAAAGGCTGGATTTCAACGGCCAGTTCCAGATCGTGGAATTCGGCGCTGGTGACGGGATCAAAACCCGCCAGCTGCTGAAAAAACTGGTCGGGCAGCAGGTTGACTTCACTTATGTGCCCATCGACATTTCGGCCAAAGCCATTGATGAGCTGACGGCTAATATGCGAAGCCATTTGCCTGGTTTGAAGATCAGCCCGATGATCGGCAACTACTTTTCGATGATGGAAGAACTGGCCGGTTCGGCGGTTCCCAGCCTTTTGTTGTTCCTGGGCGGCAACATCGGCAACTACGAAGCCCATGAGGTGAACAGCCTGCTGGCCGATTTCCGCAAATGCATGAACCCCGGCGACTACCTGCTTACCGGTTTCGACCTGCAAAAGAACCCGGCCACCGTCCGATGCGCCTACGACGACCCTCAGGGAATTACCAAGGCATTTAATATCAATTTATTGCACCGGATCAACAGAGAGTTGGGCGGAAGTTTCAAAACCAGCCAATTTGACTTTTACTCACATTATAATCCGATCAACGGAGAGGTAAGGAGCTATCTCGTGAGCCTGGTACCGCAAAAGGTGCATGTGCAGCTCACCGACAAATGCTATTCTTTTGAACGTAACGAGCTGATATGGACCGAACTTTCCAAGAAATACAGTCTGCCCGAAATCGAAGAAGTGGCCACGGCAAACGGCTTCCGGGTGGTGGAACATTTTCAGGACTGCAAGGCTTACTTTACGGATAGCCTCTGGACATTATAAAAGCGGCCGGGACATCCCGGCCGCGTTGTTACAGGCAAAATGGATTTGTTGGTCGATACAAATTTACTGAACCGGCTTTCTTTGCCATCGGCTGTTTTTTCCTGGTAAAGAAATTCAAGTTTGCTCTCATCGAACTTCTGGAAAAACTCTTCCCAGCTGATTTCCTGCAAAGAATCCTCACCGCTGTATCCTGGAAAATCGATTCGCAGAATGCCGTCTCCGTCTTTTTTCTTGCCGGTGCCCTTCACTACCGATGGCACGCCGCCGCGCTTCTCCACCCACGAGCGGATCGTATCATGATCGCGTGTCGAATTGTTGGATTTGGAACTGGCGGCCGGCTTTTTGGCACCGGTCGCTTTGCTCCCGGTTGATTTAGCTGCGGTTGTTTTGCTATCGGTCGATTTCGAAGCGGTGGTTTTAGAACCGGCACTTTTGGGAGCAGCCGACTTGGAGGTGGCAGTTTTGGAACCAGCTGTTTTGGAAGCCGCCGATTTTGTATCGTCTGATTTCGTGCTTGCAGATGCTTTTTTACCGGCGGTGCGTGCAGCTGCTATGGTGTCGGCGGAAGTTTTAGGCGTTCCAGCCGGTTTCGTTTTGGAAGTGGTTTCTTTCGTATTGCTTTTTGTAGTAGCCATGGTTTCAGTTGTTTGATGAACCGCATCAACAACAAAAAGCGTGCCGTGGTATCGCCGCG
>CBIHPQ010000479.1:0-5039 GCA_966211825.1 uncultured Dyadobacter sp.
CAGAGATCATAAGAATGTTTACTTGTACTTCCGCGTGGTAATCGTCCGGAAACAATGGGCGCAAAACGCGGTCAACCAAACGGCTGGTAAGTACTTCATGGTCCGACAGCTTGCCTTCACGGCGCTGGAAACTTCCGGGGATACGTCCCGCAGACGCGAATTTCTCCTGATAATCAACAGACAATGGAAGAAAGTCGAGACCTTCCTTAATATCTTTATTAGCAACAACCGTAGCCAGCAACATGGTGTTACCCATTCTAACTACGACCGATCCGTCGGCTTGCTTCGCTAATTTTCCTGTTTCAATTGTGATTTCCCTGCCGTCCGGTAAGGATATAGTCTTCGTAACTATATTAAAGAGCATAGAATATTGTTTTTTGTAGCTGTGAGACGCCGTCCTGACGCCCCGGTAAGTTCTTGTTTTTTCCGCAAAAAATCAGGGAACTTTCACATATGTAAAGTTCCCTGATTTTAAAATTACTTACGTATGTTCAATTCGGCGATGATCGCACGGTAGCGATTGATGTCTTTTTTGTAAAGATAATCCAACAATCTTCTGCGCTTTCCTACCATTTTGAGGAGGCCCAGACGTGTATCATTATCTTTCTTGTGCGTTTTGAGGTGCTCGTTCAGATAATTGATACGGTACGTAAATAAAGCAATTTGTGATTCAGCAGAGCCCGTGTCGGTGCCCTCCTTTTTAAAACCTTTCGATTCGAAGATCTCGCTCTTCTTTTCCGCGGTTAAATACATGATTGTAACAACAGATTAAAGTGATATGTAGTAATTACGGCACCTTGCCGCAAATAAAGTTGCAAAAGTATGGTTTTTAAACCGGTTTTTAAAATAATTTAAATTAATTATGAGTGATAAGCTCTCTTTTCGCAAATCTACTTGCCCATTTTGACTTAATTCTTTTATAGAACATTTGGTAGACGTCCTTTTCAAACAACCGTGAATCGCTTCTTGCGCGGTCGATAAAATAGATCCCTGTCGCCAAAAGCAGCGTATTTGCCATCCACGCCCCTATCGGAACAGCTACCAGTCCTTCCTTCACCCACTTATCGCCCTGGTTGGTAAGTACATATAGTAGGATAAAGAAAAGGATCGAAACCAATACCGGTACGCCGAAGCCCCCCTTCTTGATGATCGCCCCCAGCGGCGCGCCGATCAGGAACATGATCAGGCAGGAAAGCGCCTGTGTGTATTTGTGGTGTTTTTCCAATTCATATTTGCTCGCACCCTTCAATTTCGTTTGCAGATACTCCTGCTGCGATTTAATGTAGCTCAGCATACTGTTCGAGGCCGCCCTGGTGTTCAGCAGGATTTCCTTTTTCAAACTGTCGGAAACCGGCTTGGTGAGCAACGAGTCGATCCATTTGCCGCTCTTGATGGTCTTGTCGGTGCCTTCGCGGTAATTGTAGGAATAAAATTGCTGGCTGCCCGAGACCAGGTTTTTCTGGGTTTCCTGATATGAGGTTCGCAGCGAATCGGCCGTTTTGGTAAGGTCGCTGATGTTTTTCATAAACTCGTGGTATTTGAACTGCCCTTCATCCGTCCGCTTCATCCCGAACGATGCAAGGCTCTCCGTCATCCGGTAATGCCTGAACGACTGGCGGTTAAAATTGGAATAGCTTGGCAACGAGCCGGTTGGCGAGTTGATATAGACCGGCCGCGAACTCGACGAGCCTGCCTCGTCCGTGTAACGCGTACCGTTGTACAATTCAATCACCAGGTAACGGTTCTCATTAATGGAGAACATCCTGCCCGAATCTGCCAGGATAATTTCCGTATTCCCTAATTCGTATGATCGACTGTTGTGTTTGTAGATCACCATGCCGATCATCCGCCCATTTTCCAGCTTTTCATCGACCTTGATGCTATATCCCGGCAAATCATTATAAAAAATTCCTTCCTTGATCTTCAATGTAGCCTTGGTCGTCTTGATATCGTACAGCAAACTATATCCTTTCAGGTTTGCCCATGGAGAAACGCGGTCGTTAAAATAAAAGGAGAAAATACTGATCCCTATGGCGACGATAAACATCGGCAGCATGGCCCGCACAACGGAAATACCCGCACTTTTAATGGCTGTCAGTTCAAAGAATTCGCCGAGGTTCCCGAATGCCATCAGGGAGGAAAGCAGCATTGCGAGCGGCAATGCAGTGGGCACGGTAATGAGGCTGAAAAAGAAGAATAGTTGTGCATAGTCAATGACATTCAGGTCTTTTGACACGAAGTCATCAATATAAAAGATCATGATCCGCATCAGGAAAACGAACACCACGACCGACATTGTAATCACAAAAGGTCCCCAAAAGGACGTTAAAATAAGCTTATCCAGCTTTTTCATCAACTACCTACTATTTCTCTTAAATTATCTATAAATCCTTCCCACAACGAATGAAGCTCGTCTTTGTCACGATTCGACGAGTAATCAATCACACGCAAAAAGGTTGTCTGGGTTAACTCGCTAACTTCTAATTTTAGTTCCAGATGATTGTTGTCGAGGTTATCGTCACTGGTATCTTCAAAATCGAAACGCACCGCCTTATTGATCCGCAGACCGGTCTGGCGTGCTATGTGGCTATCGCCATCCCATTGAAAATCGAAGCGGTGGTCGGGCAGCACAGTGACCTTCTCGGCAAACCATTGTTGAAGTCCCGAAGGCGTAGAAATATATGGAAAGAGAACTTTAGGGGAGGAACGCAATTCAAATTCGGTAACAAATTTATATTTTTCCATATGTGCTGAAATTAAAGGAGCGGCCTCGTTAGCGCTAACCTTATGTGCTGATTTAAAAGTTGTAATATAACATAAATCGAGAATAAAAGCGTGCAAATGTAAATTAGTTGTTTAGAAAATATGCGAAATTTACGCTAAAAATAGGCAAACGGGTTGCATCGTAACATTCTTTAACATACTTTTGCACCACAATTACGACGGCGGGGTAGCTCAGATGGTTAGAGCGTAGGATTCATAACCCTAAGGTCGGCAGTTCGATCCTGCTCCCCGCTACATTGTTGAAGACATCCCTCCCGGATGTCTTTTTTATTTCCCGCATTTTACGCGTTTCCCGAGAATTAAAATCCGCGCGTTTCGGTTTACAGTAATTGGTAACACCACCGAATCACCTCACAACTGTATGAAATTATTACTCCAATACCTGAGCAGGTACAAGGCGCTTATATTCCTGGCCCTTCTTATGGCCGCCGTTAACCAAACATTTTCACTCCTCAATCCCTACATCCTCGGTAACTACCTCATCGACCCTTACGCCAACAAAGCCGCGGAATTCCGTACCAAAGGCCTTGATAATGAATTTTTCAGGGGCGTACTGATGGGCCTGCTCATGATCATCGGCGTGGCGATGGTGTCACGTATTGCCAAGGCATTTCAGGATTACCTGGTTAATGTGGTGATCCAGAAATTTGGCGCCAGTCTATATACGGACGGCCTGCGCCACGCATTACGGCTCCCGTTCCAGGATTTTGAGGACCAACGTTCGGGGGAGACTTTATCGGTCCTGCAAAAAGTGCGGGCCGATTGTGAAAAATTCATTCTTAACTTCGTTAATGTCCTCTTTTTCACTTCGGTAGGGATTATTTTCGTCGTGGTTGTCGCATTCAGGCTCAGCCCGATGTTGCCGCTGATCTACCTCGTCGGTTCAGTCATACTTGCATTTCTGACGAGCGTTCTGAGCCGGAAAATCAAAGTGATCCAGAAGAATATCGTTAAGGAAACCACGTCACTGGCCGGTTCCACCACCGAATCATTGCGCAATATCGAGCTCGTGAAAAGTCTTGGGTTGACGCAACAGGAAATCGGCCGGTTGAATACGACGACTTATAAAATCCTGAAACTCGAACTGAAAAAAGTCAAGAGCATCCGATCGGTAAGTTTCATTCAGGGAACGTTCGTGAATTTTCTACAACAATGCGTCATGTTCGCATTGCTCTTTTTCGTGTTCCGCGAAAAGATCACGGTGGGCCAGATGATGATGATGCAATTCTATTCCTTCTTCATTTTCGGGCCCTTACAGGAATTGGGCAATGTGATCCTCTCCTACCGCGAAGCCGAAGCCTCACTGAATAACCTGCAGGTACTACTGGCCCGACCTGTTGAACACAAACCGGCTAATCCTGAGGTCATTACCGACGTCAGGGAGTTGCAATTCAATCATGTGAAATTCCAGCACCAGACGGCGAAACGTCCCGCTTTGGAGGACATTTCGTTTGGCGTGAAGCGTGGGGAGACCATCGCGTTCGTCGGACCGTCGGGTTCCGGCAAAACGACCCTCGTGAAGTTGCTCGTGGGCCTGTACCAACCAATCGAAGGCACTGTTTTATATAATGGTGTGAGTGGAAAAGAAATTGATTTTGATGAAATACGGCACAAAATAGGCTTTGTAACGCAGGATACGCAGCTATTCTCGGGTACTATCAAGGAAAACCTCCTGTTTGTAAACCCGGAAGCCACCGAGGAGATGATCAATGATGTGTTAATGAAAGCCGCTTGCTATAACCTGCTGGCGCGTGCCGAGAATGGCATCGACACGGTGATCGGTGAAGGCGGATTGAAATTATCAGGCGGCGAACGCCAACGGCTCTCGATCGCCCGCGCGCTCCTGCGTAACCCGCACCTGATCATTTTTGACGAAGCAACTTCCGCACTCGATTCGCTCACCGAAGAAGAAATCTCCAACACGATCCGCGACATTACCGACCAACGCCAGCACATTACCGTCATGATCGCCCACCGGCTTTCCACAATCATGTACGCCGACCGCATTTACGTGCTCGAAAAAGGCCGCATCGTCGAAACCGGCAACCACCACGCATTACTGGAAGAAAAAGGCCTGTATTATGCCATGTGGCGCCAGCAAATCGGCGAAAGGAAGGACGAGACGGTACTTTCGGCATGATGTAAACCGCTCGTGCAGACCTCGTGGTTTGCACGCACTGTTCGCAGGCCGGCCGGCCGGCCGCCAACGCCCGGTCGGGGTTGGAGCCCGCCGGGGGCCGGGGGATAACAAAGGG
>CBIHPQ010000480.1:0-5033 GCA_966211825.1 uncultured Dyadobacter sp.
GGTCGGCATAGTAGTTATAAGCGATCTTTTCTTTGGCATCACCTACCGCGATTTTCAACGAAGCATTTTCCAGCTTTCCAACCGCCTCATTGACAGCGTCGGCGATCAGTTGCACACAGCGATCGAGGTAGGCAAGGTCAGCGAACGATTCCCCTTTTTCATTGGGAAAACCATAGGCATCGGGCCCGCTGTGCGTATGCGTAGCGCCTATGAGCACGTTCGCGGGAGCAATGCCTTTGATCAGCTGCCTCGACCTGTTGCCCAGCGCAGCCGGCCAGCCCAGGTTATCCACATTCACAATGGCAATTCTGACCGCCCCTTTCTCCATTACGAAAGCCCTCACGTACAGCTCGCCGTTCTTCTGCGTTGCTTTTTTGGGTGTGCCAATGCCGCCCGAAACCGGTAGTAACGGGTCGGGTGTTATCACCCGCACAGCCGCCGCAGCCCTGAAATGCTGCCCCAGCGCTACCTGGCACAGACAAAAACAGCAGAAAAGAAGAATTCTGGCTTTCATGTTGAAATAGGGTTACGGATGAAAACTAAACCGGAACTGCGGAGTGATCCCGACAGTCCCGGTTTTAAATACTCACCTTAAAACAAATATGACTACCACGGCTTGCCGGTACCTTGAATCAACCACTGTTTAGACCATGCGCTGTTACCGTTGTCGGCTTGCGAATAGCTGGTTACTTCCAGCTTGCTCACTGCCTCCTCGGCATTCGTTTTGTTAATGCGCAACTCGTCCTGCATGTAATAGAAGCGCACGGGCAAAACCTCCCGTTTAGCAGCCGGCCCGGCTTTTAATGCGGGCAGGCCGGTGCGGCGGAAATCGAACCAAGCCTCGGTAGCGGCAGTCCAGCTCGCTATCCATTTCTGTTCGAGGACCTGTTTCAATGTATTGTCAAAAACAACGCCCGGTGTTGCGATGTAAGCGGCGTATTTGTCGCCTACCGTCCAGGTTGCCATGGAGGCTTTCACCCCTGCTTCGTAGCGGTCTTTCGCGACGCCCGTGGCCCAGCCTTTTAATGCTGCCTCGGCGAGGATGAAGTTCACTTCGGCAGCCGAGATCAGCCGTGCGCGCAGCAACGGGCCTTTTGAGGCTTTGTAAATGTCGTTCAGGAACGATACGTGCGGGTTAAACGACGTTTGGCCCGGAGTAGGGTTGAGGTTATATGCTGATGGCAAAGCTGAAAAGCTCGGTGGCAGGCCCACATATTCCGGGTCGGTGTCAACTTGTGTATTCTTGACCTTGTCGGGTGAGAGAATGCGCTTGCCGTCTACAA
Source organism: uncultured Dyadobacter sp. (assembly GCA_966211825.1). GTDB lineage: Bacteria > Bacteroidota > Bacteroidia > Cytophagales > Spirosomataceae > Dyadobacter. The sequence continues at coordinate 1,284 of CBIHPQ010000480.1, forward strand.
TCTTATCGGTTCCGGCCGGTTGTTTCGGGTCTACCACAAGCGGTACTTCCACTTTATTGGCCCAGATACCGAGGCGGGGGTCTTTCAGTGTCTGCAATCTCTCCACCAGCGTAGCGCACATTTTAATGCGGCGGTAGTTGCTTCCGCTGGCATCGATGAAGGTGTTGGCAGGCCACGAATCGGCTTCGCTATTACCCGGGAAGCCCATCGTAGCGTCATCCGCATTGGAAGTGATAATGGGATACTGGGCCGCATTAGCCACTATTTTCTCAATCCCGGCCTTGGCCACATCCGGCTGTTTGGCCGAAATGCGGAGATAGTAACGCAGCAACAGTGAATTGGCCATTTTACGCCATTTAGCAGGATCGCCGCCGTAAAAAACGTCCACATTGTCGACGATCCCCTGGTAATCGGCTTTGTTTTTAGAAAGCAGTGTATTCGCTTTTTCAAGATCGGCGATGATTCCCGCATAGATCTTGTCCTGGCTGTCGAATGAAGGCAAAATGTCGGCCGTCGCACCGGCCTCGCCTTTCAATGCATTGGTATAAGGCGCATCGCCCCAAAGATCGGTAATGAGCCCGAACATGAACGATTTCATCACCAATGCAACGCCCTGGTGAAACTCGAAATTCGTTTCAACAGCCCGTTGATACACGAGTTCGTTGTTGCGGAGCACGTCGTAATAGGCGTTCCAGCTCTGGTCGCCGCCCCAGTCGTAGTCGTTATGCCCGCTCGACCATGCGTCTTTCTGCGTGTGCTGCACAACCCCGGCAATGTCCTGGTAACCCAGGTTTACATAGAGTTTCGCAGCCTCCGTCAACACCGTCGGCAATACCAGATTCGGGTTCACCGACTCGGGCGCCACGCCATTCGGGTTTTCATTGATCTCCGTCAGGTCCTTACAGGAAAAGACCATGCATGCCAGCAACAGCGGTATGATGACGATCTTGTTATGAAGTTTTTTCATGAGTTTATTTACATTAAATAGACTATATGATTCTAAATCAAAAAGTTAAACCAAGCTTGAAACCAACTGGTATCACCCATGGGGTCACATTGTAACGCTCGATACCCTGCTTGAACTGGGTACCTGCCTGTGCGCCAGACTCCTGCTGGAATGCCTGTTCGGGATCAATACCGATTTTTGCTTTGGTCCAAAGAATAATGTTGCGGCTGTAAACGGCTACGTTGGCATTTTGCAGACCGAGGCGTTTTACAAAAGTGGCCGGCAGGTCATAGCCCAGTGATACTTCACGCAGTTTGATAAACGAGGCATCGAATGTAGCGGCACGGGTGAAATCCCAGGGATAGTTGTCGCCGTAAGGAATGTATTTCGTATCCTTGCCACCGAGGTTTTCGGTATAACCTGTGATTTCGCCGCCTTCATTGTATTGCGCGATCACACCCGGGTTGAACACCGCGTAGTCGTAGGTATTGCCGCCATATTCAAACGGGAAACCACCATACTCTTTGGTAGGGCCGCCCACGATATTGAAATGGTTTCCATTAACAACTACTTTATTATTGTCCACCAGGTAGTTGCGCAACTGATCGCCCGTCATCCCGTTCGGGTTGATGAGGTTATCAAGGAAGCGTTGAGATTTCAGATCGGATTCGCCATAACGATAAGTTTGGGAAACAAAGTCACCGCCCTGGCGCCAGTCGAATGACATATTCAGGCTGAAACCTTTATAAGACAGCGAGGTCTGCAAGCCCATTAAAAAGTCCGGATTGAAATTGCCGATTTTGTTGCGGGTTTTCGAAGCGGCAACCGATTGCCAGGATCCGTTCTCATCCAAAATAGGATATCCGTAGTAAGGCGAGCTCTTGTCGGTCACAGTTACCAGCTCAGAGTCATAAATATCCCCGATCTGATCGCCTACGTAAGTCCAGGCACCACCTTTCGCGTCGGTCCACAAGGTATAAAACTCCAAACCGTCCGACAGGGATTTGATCGTAGTCCGGTTTCTCGACCAGTTGGCATTGATATCCCAGCGCCAGCCATTTTTATCGATCGGCGTTCCACCCAGCGTAAATTCAAGCCCTTTGCTTACGAGCAAGCCTGCATTGATGTTTTTCGAAGTAAAACCACTCGAACCCGGAAGTTTGGTGGGGATAATCTGGTTGCGGTTTTCAACCTGGTAGTAAGTGGCGGTAAGCCGCACGCGGTTATGGTAGAGGTTCAGGTCAAGGCCGTATTCATAGGAAGTCGCAATCTCCGGTTTCAGGTCCGGAAGTAATATCTGTCCTGATTTCGTAAGCCGCGTAACACCGTCCCATGTACCCGCATTGCCGAGCGTCGCCAGCAAATTGTACGGATTGGTGTCATTACCCACCTGCGCCCAGCTTCCTCTTACTTTAAACAAACTAACCTGGTTCGGCATCGGGATCATCTCATTTAGCAGCACGCTCAATGAAGCCGATGGATAGAAGTACGACCGGTTAGCCTTCGGCAATGTGCTCGACCAGTCGTTGCGGGCGGTCAGATCGAGATAGATCATGTCTTTGAAACCAATATTGGCCAATCCGTAGGCACTGAAAACAGCTCTTTCCGACAGGTAGTTCGAATATCGGATGCTCGCCGGAGCAATGTTTGCCAGCGTATAAAGTCCCGGAATAACGAGCCCGGTGCCATTACCGCTCGCTGTGCTCAGATCTGAATTTTTCTGATAACGGGTGTTTCCACCGCCGGATACCGAGAAGCTGAAATGGCTGATATCGCGTTTGTAGCTGAGGAGGAAGTCGGCATTGCGCTCGAATCTCGACAGGTTGATCACCCCGTAACCACCTCGGCTATCGTTGGTGTAGCTGTTCCCGATCTTCGTCTGGCGTTCTTCACGGTAAGTATCGAGCGCGTAGCGGCCCATGAGGCTCAAATGCGGCGTGATCTGCCAGTCGGCCTTCACGTTGCCGAAAACACGGTCGCGGACGAAGCTGTTATTGACCTCGTATGCCAGGAACCACGGGTTGTTATAATCTCCCGGGCCTTGCGACAGCTGCTGCAATCCCTCCTGCCCTGGTACCCAGTAATTGCGCAGATCGCGGATATCGATGTGCGGAGAAACGGCGTAAGCCCATTGCAGCGGGTTGGTTCCCCGGTTGGTCGCGGGGCGGTTATTGGAATTATTGCGGCTGATATCGACGTTGGTACTCAGCGTCAGTTTTTTGCTGAGCCTGACTGCCGAATTGATATTCAATGAATTACGGAACAGATCGGAATTGGGGATAATACCACGGTTTGTCATATTCGAATACGACAGACGATAGGTCACGAGGTCGTTGCTGTTGGAAATCGCCACCCCGTTGGTAGTGGTAATGCCTGTGCGTACGAAATTCTTCACATTATCCGGGTGCGATACCAGGTCTGTGGGGATCGGGTTCCCATTGGCATCTTTGGGGCTGTTCCACTGAATAGCCTTGTAGCCTTTGTCGAGCTCGGGGCCCACGCCACCCGCCGAACCTTCATCGATCATCAGCACGCCGCCGGGGTATGGGTTGTTATCCGGTGTAAAGGGAAGAATACCAGTCGCAAACTTCTTGTGCATGTTCAGGTATTTATAAGGCTTGTCAAACACCGTATTGGAATTGACAGAAACCGTCATTTTCTTCGATTTGCTGCCGCTTTTGGTGGTAATGAGTACGACACCGCGGCCCGCACGCGAACCGTAAAGTGCCGCAGCATTCGGGCCTTTCAGGATCGATACATTATCGATATCGTCGGGGTTAATGCTTTAAATAGCAATTCCATAA
>CBIHPQ010000481.1:0-5011 GCA_966211825.1 uncultured Dyadobacter sp.
GCCGAGAAGACGGCAGACCAGATCTTAAAAATCAGAAAGCTTTACCCGAAATTGAAATTCCTCCTGCTCGCTCCCAGCCCATCGACCGAATCGGTTCGGGAGGTAGTACGGTCGGGTGTCAGCGGCTACATTGTTTTCGAAGCCGAGTTGGACGAATGGGAACGCGCCATCCGCGCCGTTTCGGAGGGAAAAGTGTATTATGGGCAGGAAGTAATGCTTAAACTCGCCGAGTCGTCCATGGACAAATATATCCAGGAGCCCGCACCTTCGACGCGTGATTTCCTCAGCAAAAGAGAGGTGGAAATACTCCGGCTCGTAGCTAGCGAATATTCGACTAACAAGATCGCCAGCGAGCTTTGTATCAGCGACAAAACCGTCGAAACGCACCGGCGCAACCTCTTCCAGAAACTGGGCGTAAGAAACTCGGTAGGCCTCACCAAAATAGCCGTCCGAATGGGCGTAGTGTAGTTTTTCGCCAGTTTTCATCGTGGGAAACCCTTAGAAACGCCAGTCAAAACCATTAGTAAAATCAGGGTAAAAATTCCGAAAATTCAGGGTATCTGCCGATTGTAATAGCGCCTGCGTAGCAACACCTTTGTCTAAGTGTTTTAATTATGGAACTGACAAAGCGCGAAAAGGAAATCCTGGATCTGATCATGGACGAAATGAGCTCCAAGGAGATCGCCGAAAGGCTGCAAGTGAGCATTTCCACCGTGGAAGCCTACCGGCGAAGTTTGTTCAGGAAATTCGGTGTACGTTCGGTGATAGGGCTGGTAAAAGCAGCCATGAAAATGTAGTACTCGTAATTGCAAATAGGTATGGCAGATATCCGTCGCATGGCCGTCAACTGGGTCGACGGGATGAAAATCTCGCGGCAGCATTTTATCGAAACAGATCATTACCACACCGATCAGGTTCGACGCGCCGGGGCGGCATTGCTCACCCCGCTGAATTATGGCCTGATGCTTCCCAAAGATGGAGCCGATCCGCTGGAAGTGCAGGTGTTGGGCGATGCGGGCAATCAGATCAGGGTAAAAGTGAACCGCTGCCAAGGCATTTCACCCGACGGCAGCATCCTCGACGTCGAAGAAACGGACGACCAGAAACTCGACACGTCGCTAGCCGGGATCCTGGAACAATACCGGCTTCCGATGACGCAGAATGTTGAAATATATATTGTACTCAGCGTGGGCATGTTCGAAAGGCTGCCGACCGGAACGCCCCCGGAATCGGAAATTCCGGTACGGCATCCTTACACGCTCCCGCTGCACCGCGTAAGCCTGGTACCCTCGGAGCTCATCAATATCGACCAATGGGGCGGCCCCGGGCTGATCATCGGCAAGCTGGCATACAGTAATTCCGAATTGCGCGTGATGCACGATTTTGTACCGGCAAGCCGCGCAGTACGCAGCCACAAAAGCCTGCGGGAATGGCACGGCCGATGGACCGGCTACCTGAACGACATTGAAATGTACTCGTTCCGGATTTTACAGAAAATCAAAACGAAAAGCCAGAAGAGCACGCTTTCGGATAGTGTTCAAATGATGGTAGAGAGGTTGGTGGGCACAATGACGATCGTCAATATCAGTTTCCAGAGACTGATCCCTTTTGAGCCGCCCGTACAAATGGTAACATCCATGATCCAGACAGCGCAGTCCATCCGCGTATCACTGGAATGCCTGACCGACCGGGAAAAGGAAGAACTGCTGGGCTACCTGGCTGAATGGGCCGACGACTCGCCGGGAAGCATTGAAAAGCAATTGTTAGCCGTAGTACAGGCACCTTACAACCACAACGACATATTGCCCTGTTTACGGATCATCGACGGTTTTTACAGCATGTGGACGGCCCTGTTCCTCAAATTGAGCCAACTCGAATTCATCGGCAAACGCAAGGGACAGCAAGTTTTCATTATCGAAAGCCCCGTACACGAGCCACCCGTACAACCCGAAAAGACCAAATCGAGGTGGAGCCCGCTTTAACGGTCGGTTGAAACTTACTGAACGAAGCGCAGCCGGCAACAGTCCCATTCCCAGGGGTTGAAACCCCTGGATACAATATAAAAGACGCCTCTGGCGTCGCCGCCGATGATATTTAACCCAGGGTTCAACCCTGGGGTGCCACCAGACCTGCAAGGTACAAAGCTATGGAACCAACTAACAAAAATCAGCGGAAAACAGCGATCGGAAGGTTTGTGGGGATGTATGTACTGTCGCTCACCTTTCCGCTCGCCGCCGTGTACCTGCTCATGCGGGTACCCGACTCGGTGGCTGCTTCTGAAACCCGCCGGTATCGGCAAATCGTCGAAGAGCAGGACCCTATGCTGGTGGATACCGACACGCTCAGTCAGATATCGCGCAGGCTCATCCAGCTCGACGGACTGTACAGCAGCGCCACCGACGAAATGGCCAAGGCCACGGCCCGGACGCAACTGGTGGATATCGAAAGCCGCATCAACAGCATCATGAGCCATTTCAATAACCTGGCAGCCAGCGCCGCGCACGAGCAAAACAAGCGATTATCGACCGGCATAGCCAAGTTAACGGAAGCATTGGTCACCTACCGCCAGACCATCGGCGAGCTCCGGCGTACTTTGGACAGCAAGGGTATTGATATGCAAATGGTCAATGACCTCCGCAACCAGATCAATATGAAAGACCTGGAAATCAAAGGCATGGAGCGCCAGCTGCTTACTGCTGCCGTAGCAGGTGGTGGCGGTGGCGGTGGAGTAGGTGGTGGTGGTGGTGGTGGTCCCGACAAGGAGCTGCAAGCAAAAATGGCCACCCTTCAACGCGACCTCGACAATTGCAGAAGTTCCAAATCGGGGGGCGGAGACATTGCGGCCATTCAACGTCAACTCGATGAGTGCCTGGCAGCCAGAAGCGGAACCGCCGTTACCTACCGCGAATGGCTCCGGTATTCAGAAGCAGAAGGCTATTACCAGTTGCTGACCCAGGGAAACCTACGCAAAAACGACCGGAAATTGTATTACGACCAGTCGAAACAGATATTCGACGGTTTACAGGTTTCGACCGCCAATAAAGAAATGAAAGCCAAGGCGACAGAGCGGTTATTGGCCTTACAAAAAAATCAGCCCTGAACAGAAGCGTTCCAAATCCATCCTATTAATCCATGCAAACCGAAGCTCTCAGATACGCGATCACGATCGCACAGTCGCTTGCGCGAGAATACCGGCAGGAACGGTTTGGTCCGGCACACCTGCTCATGGGCCTGCTGCACAATGATGTGGGCCTCGCTTCCGAGCTCGTGATGGCAGGCAAAGACCTCCCGTACCTACGCGACTGGGCAGAGGTGCGCCTGGAAGAAAGCCCCAAATCGCTGCGGGTACCCGAACTGCCGCAAGCCGATAATCAGGCAGCATCGGCACTGGAACTGGCCGAGCTCATCGCATTGCAGCTCAATATCGATGCCGACCCGCTTTGTGCATTAGCCGCTTTACTCAAACCAGGCGTGGGATTCTCATCGGATCAGTTGAAATCCCTGCCTGTCAATCAAAAAGAAGTATTAGCACTTCATAACAATCCGCCGACCACAGGTACCGGAGAAAATCAAGCCACAAAACCATCTGCACCGGCAGCAACGAGCGGCACCGGCTATTTGGAAAAATATACTTCAGACAAAACGCAGCGAGCGGCAGAGGGTAAAACCGACGACATTATCGGCCGCGACCGGGAGATCCGTCAAATGGCTGAAATATTAGGCCGCAGAAGCAAGCCCAATGTGATACTGACTGGCGAACCCGGTGTAGGCAAATCGGCATTGGTGGAAGGCTTTTCCAAACTTATAGCAGAGAAAAAAGTGCCTCAGTTGCTGCAAAATGCCCGTTTGCTCGAACTCGACACCGGCGCACTAGTCGCCGGGGCTTCCTATAAAGGAGAAATTGAAGAGCGGTTGAAAGGTATTTTGAATGAATTGAAAGGATTTGACAAAGCCATTTTGTTCATCGACGAAATCCACATGCTCCTCGATCCGAAAGGCTCGATCGGCGCAGGGGTTGCCCAATTGCTTAAACCCGAACTCGCACGCGGCGAACTCACCTTGATAGGTGCTACTACGCCGGAAGAATACCGGAAATACATTGAAAAAGACGAAGCATTCTCCCGTCGGTTTGAAGTACTGCATGTGGAAGAGCCCGACGAACCCACAGCCACGCGGATGATCGAGCATATGCTGCCGGTTTACGAAGCGCACCACGGCCTGAAAGTTTCCGAAGGCACCGCCGCCGAGGCCGTCAAACTTGCGAAAAGGTATGTAAAAGACCGCCGCCTGCCCGATGTAGCCCTCGACCTGCTCGACCGCACTATGGCGGCCATGCGGCTAATGGATGAAGTGTCTGAAAATGAGCTGACCACATTACAAACAGACCTGGACACGCTTATGGCCGTCGATGAAGCGGAAAGGCTGCACGAATTAAAATGGTTCGCCAGACAGCTCCCCAACCGGCTAAGCCCCCTGCTCACCGGCCAGCTCGACGAAAACGACGACACCGACCTCGAAACACCGGAGGGCATCCACCTTCAATTAACTAACAAGCTATCGGCATTACGCAACCTGGCGACGCGCCGCTCTGATTCGATCGATAAAAATGATATAGCCGCCATTATTTCACACAAAACGGGCATCCCGCTCGGCAAACTCCAGAGCTCCGAACGCGACAAACTGCTGGGAATTGACGAAGTATTGAAAAAAAGGGTGGTGGGCCAGGACCAGGCAGTGAAAGCATTGACCGAAGCAATTCTGGAATCGCGCTCGGGGTTGATCAAAGCCGGACAGCCTATCGGCTCGTTCTTCCTCCTCGGGCCCACAGGAACCGGGAAAACGGAAATCGCGAAAGCACTGGCCGATTTCCTCTTCAACGACGAGTCCTTCCTGATCCGGTTCGACATGTCGGAATTCAAAGAAGAACATTCGGCAGCATTACTCTACGGCGCTCCTCCGGGGTATGTCGGGTATGAAGAAGGTGGATTGCTCGTCAACAAAATCCGTCAGA
>CBIHPQ010000482.1:0-4999 GCA_966211825.1 uncultured Dyadobacter sp.
CGATGTGCCTTCTTTGCAATACAGCTATCAGCTGGAAGGAATAGATGAAAGTTGGGTAAATGCAGGCCGGAATATGACGGTCAGTTACAACAGTCTTCCTGCCGGTACTTACACATTCAAAGTCCGAAGTACCGATCAGAATGAGCATTGGATGAAACGGGTTGCCTTGCTGAAAATAAAGATCCTGCCCTACTGGTGGCAGAGCTGGTGGTTCTCTATTCTCGTGGGCTGTGTTTCAGGGGCATTTGTATACCTCACCTACAACGGCTACCTCACCCGGAAGCACAAACGCGAACTCACCAAGACGATTGAATACTTTGTAAATTCGGTTTATGGCGAAAACTCGGTGAATGAAATATGCTGGGATATTGTCCGCAGTTGCACCGCACAGTTGCATTTCGAGGATTGCACGGTGTTTTTATGGGATGAAAGCAAACAAAAGCTCATCCAGAAAGCAGCCTACGGATCCAAGGATCTGAACGAAAATGAGATTATCGATCCGTTGGAGCTTGATCTCGGGGAAGGCATTGTCGGAGTGGCGGCGACGCTTAAAAAAACGCTGATCATCCCGGACACTTCACGGGATAGCCGCTACATATCGCAGGATGCCAACAAACATTCTGAAATTGCAGTCCCTATCCTGCACGAAGGCAAGCTGATCGGCGTACTCGACTCGGAGCACACGAGGAAAAACTTCTTCACCGAGGAATATGCCCGAACGCTGGTGACGATTGCGTCCATCAATGCCAACAAAATTGCCGAAGCACAAGCAGAAGAAGAAGCTGCCAAAAAAGAGATAATGCTCCTGGAAATCAACAAAATGCTTGCGGAGAGCCAGTTAATGGCGCTTCGGGCTCAGATGAACCCGCATTTCGTGTTCAACTGCCTGAACAGCATTCAGGAGTGTATCGTCACGCAGAAGTATGGCGAGGCAAGTAAGTATCTCAACAAGTTTTCGAAGCTCTTTCGCATGGTGCTTAATAACTCGGACCAAAACCTGGTGACGATCGAAGAGGAACAAAATGTGCTTCAACTCTATCTGGAACTCGAACAGATGCGGTTTGAGCAAAGCTTCGTGTACCGCATCGAAGTCGACGACGACCTGGAAGCCGACGATATCCTGCTACCGTCAATGCTTCTGCAACCATACGTAGAAAATGCCATCTGGCACGGACTAATGCACAAAGACGGCTACCGGGAACTGAAAATTTCATTCGACCGAATCGATGACGAGGTTTTTAAATGTGTCATCGAAGACAATGGCATAGGGCGGAAGAAGTCTCTTGAGATTAAACAAAGAAATGCAGCTACCAAACGCCACAAATCCAAAGGCTTGCAGATTGCCAAAGACCGCCTCGACCTGATCGACCGGCAGGGCCAGCATGCTTCTGTAAACATCATCGACAAATATGACTCTGACGACATTGCTACCGGCACTATGATCGTGATCGAGCTTTCCACTTCACTTGACCATACTTGATTTTACACTATAATACCCTAAACGTTATGCTAAAAACACTAATTATCGATGACGAACAGAAAGCACGCAATGTTCTGAATCACTATCTCGACAATTCGGTTTCGCAGGATGTCGACGTCCGCCATGCCGAATCGGTAGAACAAGCGCTGAATGTCCTGGACAATTTCCAGCCGGACATCGTTTTCCTGGATGTCGAAATGCCGCACCAGAATGGGTTTGAGTTTTTACTTGCCCGCAAAAATCCGCCTTACGACATTGTATTTACGACGGCCTTCAACCAATATGCCATCCAGGCGATCCGGTTCAGCGCATTGGACTATCTTTTGAAACCGGTCGATCCGGAAGAGCTGCAATCGGCTATTAACCGACATGTCGAGAAAGCAAAGGAAAAGCCGCAGCAGCAAACGCAGCAACTGTACGATAACCTGGTCCACAATATCGAGAAGAAGAATATCAGGGATTTCAGACTTGCCGTTCCTTCGAGTGAAGGGGTCTTCTTTTTTACGCTCGACGAAATTCTGCGCCTGGAAGCCGACAAGAATTACACCTCCATCCACCTGATCGGAAAACGGCCGTTTCTTGCGAGCAAGACGCTCAAACATTTTGACGAGATGCTGGGAGAATTCAATTTTATCCGGACACACAAATCACATCTCGTGAACCCGAAATACATCAAGCAGGTGACGCACAACAATCAGTTCCTGCTGCTTTCCGACGGCTCCCGGATCGAGATATCACGACGCAAGAAAGAGTTGGTACAGCAATATTTAAAACTAAAATGAAAGCCTATTTTACCTGCTGTTCAAAAAGCCTGTTCAACGTCTCTTGCGGGTCGGTACAAAAGCCTGGGTGGACTTTGGAAGTTTGTAAAACAGTGCTGCGCGTAGCCGTAAGCCACCGGAAGCGCGATGCAGCTGGCAATGTAGCAATAGGGCTCCCACATTGCCGGTTGCCCTCGCAAATTTGCCTGAATGCATTGAGATAATCCCCGACCTCTTCCAAATCTGCTCCGCTGGCGAAAGCATTCAGCCGATCAGGATCTATCTCGGAAATACATTTCAGAAAACCGAGCGAAGCGCAATACAACACGACGCCCACATTCATGAACTCCTCGCGCTCCACGCGCGGCACGACGCGCAGAACTGCATATTCGTATAAAAATTTATCTTGCATCCTGGGCTCCTTTCACAAAGATTTCAGACGCTGACAGGCGGGCCTGCAAATAAGAAATGTAGGCCTGCCGGTGCTCATCGGCAGATTCAAATGGCGAATCCCCCGACAGCCAGTCGTCCGGGATCAGAGATACCACAGCCGGGATAATGCTGCCGGCCAGTCGTTTGCTGAATTCAGCATTCACTTCTTCCAGCATGGACGCGCTCCGGAGCAGGACGTGGTCCTTTATCTGCGAAAATGGCCTCCTTGCCTGCTCTTGCCAGTTCTGCCAGGAATGGTGAAAGTAAAGTGCCGCGCCGTGATCGATCAGCCACAGTTCCTTATGCCACATGAGCATGTTGGTGTTGCGCGCTGTGCGGTCTACGTTGGTCAGAAAACTGTCCAACCACACAATCTCAGATGCCAGGCGGGGATCGACCTTTGTTACGACCGGATCAAATGTGATTGCGCCCGAAAGGTAATGCATGGCCAGATTGAGGCCGGTGCTGGCTTTAAGCAAATCCTGAATTTCTTCGTCGGGCTCGGTCCGACCGAATGCTTCATCAAGGTTTGCAAAAACGATTTCCGGTACTTTAAGGCCCAGAAAACGCGCCAGCTCTCCCCCTATCAGTTCAGAAATCAGTGCTTTGGTACCTTGCCCGGCACCTCTGAATTTCAATACATAAAGAAAATCATCATCGGCCTCCGCAATGGCGGGCAGAGAACCACCCTCCCGAAGCGGGGTCAGGTAGCGGAGCACATGGACGGTTCGCAGGCTGAAAAGATCATTATCCACTTGAAACAGCTAAATCAGTTGAAACGCCCAAGTTAGTCATTTTGATTTTTTTTTCAGCCTGGTTAATCGTCAAGAAACCTCTAAAAGGCATTTACCGCTGATTCTCATGATTTTAATTTGGTTTTATGCCGGCGCCATGAGTTGTTTTAATGCCCTAAAAAAGATTTGTTATAATGCCTCAAAAACTGGTTTTGTGCCCGATTGCAGCTTCACTTTTCGCACGGAGCCCGTCCCGCGAAAGCCGAATGCAATGCCGAGAATCTGTATTGGACGATTGGGAACCGCAAACTCAAAAGCTTGCCGGTCATTGATGGCATAGCGGATCTTCCCACCGGAAGCGGCGCACGAGACGCGTATCCATTCTGAAAAATCAACCCCTAATGCCGACAGGTCTGCCTTTTTTCCTGAAACAAAATCATCGACGCTCATCAGGTTCAGGTCCGAAACACAGCCTTTCGCGGATAATGGAATGACAATAGGGTTATCATCGGTGATCAGGGAAATGTAGGTCAGTTGGCAGGCCGCGGCCCCCTCACTGTATTCATTTTTAATTTCTGTTGAAAAAGAAAAATCCCCGAGCGCTACCGGGTCGAAATTACCGACATTAAAATACTTGATCAAAGGCGGCTCCGGCTGTAAGGCGATGTTTTTTTGTTCAATGCTCCTGGTATCGGTCCCAATGCGGTCCGCGTGCAGAAATTCGTCCTTTTTCAGATAAACCGGCATTTTCGCCTGGTCGATCATTCCGGACCACCCATCGGTCCCTACAAGCAATTTATGTTCCTGAACCACCTGGTTGCCGATCAGCAGCTTGGCCTGGTAAGTGCCGGGCTCGTAATACACCGAGGTGTGTTTATGCAAATTTTTGTCGACGAGCACCCTTTTCGACGCATCCCATGACTGCTGAATAAACACCGAATCCGTCGGGGAGGAAGATGCATCGTAGGTAAAAATGACTGAGTTAGGAATACCACGGGTAACCGAACGGCTTTCAAACGAATAGGCGCTCTTTTCCAACTGCGGTTCTCCCTTATCAAATGCAAGCATACTGGCCAGAATGACTACCACTATGGCCGTCGCGATCCACGCAAGCCGTTTCCAGCTCCGGGGTTTTTGCGGATCAATTACCGGCTGCACCTCATTCTCCACGTTTTCAACCGTCTTGTTTTGCTTCACAAAAGCGCGCCAATCACCCGCGCCGGCAAACCGCGCGAGGGTATTAAGTGTAGTCCCGCTTGGCAAATGATTATACTCGGTCCTTCCCCATATGCGGCGGAGCGTGCTTACGCTGAGTGATACGCCGGTTTGGTTCAGGATCAGCTCGCTCAGGTTCTCGAAATCGGCCGTTTGCCAGCCGTCCGCCGGGCCCCAGCCCAGTTTATCCTCGATGACCACTTTGCAACGCTGCAATTCATTTATTTCAGAAACCATTGTGAATGAGCGTGATATAACTTGACAAAACTTGAACAGAACTTGAAAGCGACGTTACCGCCAACCTACTTATGTTTGAACAGGACAAATGAACCAGCCGGCCGCCCCCCCTCCTCAGAAACGACTAACAAATACGTAAA
>CBIHPQ010000483.1:0-4993 GCA_966211825.1 uncultured Dyadobacter sp.
TCAAAAACCGATATAAACGGAGCCATGTAGCAGGGGCTTCCATGAAAATCGAGCATATACATGCTTCCCAATGATAGCGCCCACGGGAAGCACCAGGATGATCGTTTCCGTTCTCGACCAACACGCAGCAGCCATGAAAAGCGCTCCAAGATATAAATGCTGCATTCTTTTGGACTCCGAAAAATCAATCGTCAAAATCATAGCGATGGCGAAGAAAACCGCATTCGAAAAATCGGTTTGCAACAGGAAAGTGTATGCATAAAGCTCCGGCGATGCAATTAGCAGCAGGACAAAAAAGCCTGCAAGAACTGGATTTATCCTTTCACTGAGCTTATTATAAGCAAATACAAAAAAGGCAATGGACAGTATCCCGAGCCACATTTGCCCGAATGGCAGTCCCGCAGACCGGTAAATGACCTGCATGAGCATCGTGAATGGCGCATAATACGGCTGGGTCGATAAAAATGGACGAAAATCAGGACGGTAGAAGATCGAGGACACGATATGCCCTTCCTTGACCGCCTGCCTGGCGACCAGGTCAATGCCGACGATCGAGTCGTAGGGCGTCACGGGAATGGCGTAGGTTCTCCAAACACTGAAAAACAGGAGGTAGCTGATCCCGAAAAGGAAGATTAGCTCGTAAATTTTTACATTGAATTGATTGGCCTTAAAAAGCTGACGCAGGCTTCTGAAAAGGCGCGGCAGGTTGAAGTTAATGCCTAAGGCAGTGGCGCCAATTGCCATCATTATGTGGGGAAGCGCAAGCGATATGTGCGATAGTTCCAGTACGAAAATCGAAATGGTTGAAATGAAAAATCCCAGTATGACTGATAATGCTATTTTTTGAGGGAGTCTGGTGATTATTTCAAATCTGTCGATCACCCCGAAGCCGACCAGGAATTGAAGCAGGAATATGGCTGTCAAAAGCATTGTAATGCGTGTATAGTGAAATATTTATGGACGAGCCGCTTGGTACGGCTGGTCGCTTTCGAAAAGCTTTTTGATGGCTTCCAGATCTTCGCTGGATTTTATTTTGGTAGGATAGCATTGTCCATCCTTGTCAATTAACACCGCGCAATTGGCTTTAAGGTAGTCGGAGTCATCGATGCCGACAATCCTGACTTCGCTGTTCATGTAGAACATATAGATGGGATTGGTAAGGGAGAAAACAGAGGTGTGTTTGATGAATTTCCTAGTATAAGCCTGTGGCGGCGTTAGCAGTACAGGCTTTTCGGGTTTCATAAACCCGACCATATATTTTGGAAGCATATAATCCAGCCCGAACCGGCTGGCCATCAGCGTGTCGATTGAAACTGACGGGGCCTGGTATTCCTGTTTGTACCGTTTCACCCGTTCGAAAACGACTCTTCCCAGATACCGCTGCACCAGGAGGAACAATGCGAATGCGGCAAGGGTTAATAGTACAGTTGTTGTGTAATCTGTTTTATCTGAGGATTTTGAAATAAATTTTGCTTTTTGATACATCTGGCTCGCAGCTGGTTTTCGCAAACCAAATGAAATCGGAGCTATCCAGAGAATTAGATGAGCGACCATACCCGGCGGATGAGCAAAAGGTCATTGCCTGAAAATTTTGAAATGTAGCCAGAACCGAGTTACTTATGTAATTGTCGCTACTCATTCCCCGACCACCCATTCTACATTGTAATACTCCTATTATGGCTATAAAAGTTGCTATTTCGCACAAGACAAGATATAAGTTCGACCGGAGTGTTTCACTTTCCCCGCATATTTTCAGGCTGCGCCCCGCACCGCATTCGCGCACGCCGATCGAAGGTTATTCGCTGAAAATTACGCCCGAGAACCATTTCATCAACTGGCAGCAGGATCCGTTTGGAAATTACCAGGCGCGTGTTGTTTTTCCGGAAAAAACGACGGAGCTCAGCATCGACGTGGAGGTGATCGCCAAGATGCAGGTTATCAACCCGTTCGATTTTTTTGTGGAGGATTATGCCGATAAATATCCGTTTCAATACGAACCGACATTAGGGAAAGAGCTGGGGCCATACCTCGAACCGCGTGAAGCAGGGCCGCTGATGATGAGCTTTATCCAAAACCTGAAAATCCGGCCGGACATTAAAACCGTCGATTTCTTGGTGTATCTCAATCAGGAACTTTACAAAGCCATTCATTACAATATCCGCATGGAGGCGGGCGTGCAAACCTGCGAACAGACGCTCACGATCCGCAGCGGTTCGTGCCGGGATTCGGCCTGGCTGCTGGTGCAGATATTGCGGCATTTGGGTGTTGCGGCGCGATTTGTGTCGGGCTACCTGGTACAGCTTACTTCGGATATCAAGTCGCTGGATGGGCCGTCGGGGCCGGAAGCGGACTTTACCGACCTGCACGCATGGACGGAGGCGTATGTGCCCGGCGCAGGCTGGATCGGGCTCGACCCTACTTCCGGACTTTTCGCGAGCGAGGGGCATATCCCGCTTTGCTGTACACCCGACTACGCAAGCGCTGCGCCGGTGTCGGGCGCCACGGACGTGGCAGAAGTGACATTTGAATTTGACAATAAGGTTTTCAGAATCCATGAAGATCCCCGCGTCACAAAGCCCTACTCCGAAGAGCAATGGGCCTCGGTAATGCAGGTGGGGTACGATGTGGAAAAGGATTTGCAGGAAGGCGACGTCCGCCTGACGATGGGCGGGGAGCCTACCTTCATTTCGATCGATGATTTTGAATCGCCCGAATGGAATACTGCCGCCGACGGACCGTTGAAGCGGCAACTGGCTTATGATCTTTCATTAAGGCTCAAAAACCGCTTTGCCCACGGCGGCTTGCTGCATTTCGGCCAGGGTAAATGGTACCCGGGAGAGCAGTTTCCGCGTTGGCAATATGCGCTCTACTGGCGAAACGACGGCGTTCCGATGTGGAAGAACGACGACCTGGTAACCAAAGAAGGCCAGACGAAATTCACTTTCCGTGAAGCGGAGATTTTTACGACGGAGCTGGCCAAATACCTGGGAATCGACACCAACAACATTACACCGGCCTACGAGGATCCCATTTACTGGGCCATGGAGGAAGGCAAACTGCCTGTAAATGTCGACCCGTTAAAAGTGAACCTGAAAGATTCGGTGGAGCGGCGGACATTGGCCAAATTGCTGGAAAAGGGCCTGAACAATCCCGCAGGCTTTGTAATCCCGGTTAAATGGGATGAAGAGGACAAGCACTGGGCAAGTACTGCCTGGCAATTTCGCAGGGATAATTGTTTCCTCATCCCTGGCAACTCGGCGCTGGGGTACCGGTTACCCCTGAATTCACTGCCGGAAGTCGCCAAAGAACGCCGCGAGCAGCCTGTTGAACGCAGCCCGTTCGAGGAGTTGTCGGCCCTGGCGGATTACCAGCCTATTGTGCAGGCGCGTTACGGCTCGGTGGCGCCCGCGTATGAAATGCCTTTGTCGCGGGTTGATGATGAAGAGGGTCTAACCCAAAAGACCCGGGATGAAGGCGGGAATAATCTGCTTTTTGATGTTCCGGTAATTAAAACTGCGATTTGCGTCGAGGAGCGCGACGGGATTATCTATATTTTCCTCCCACCAGCCGACTACCTTGAACATTACCTAGATTTGATCGCTTCCGTCGAAGCCACCGCTGAAAAACTGAGAATGCCGGTCCGGATCGAAGGCTATCCGGCGCCGTCCGATTATCGTGTGCAGAAACTGATCGTCACGCCCGATCCCGGGGTGATCGAAGTGAATATCCATCCGGCCAAAAACTGGCAGGAACTGGTGGATAATATCAGTGCATTGTATGAGGAGGCATTCTTTTCGCGGCTGGGAACGGATAAATTCATGGTCGATGGCCGGCATACCGGAACCGGAGGAGGTAACCACGTGACCATCGGAGGTGCGAAGCCAGCCGACAGCCCGATATTACGCCGCCCCGATCTTTTGCGCAGCCTGCTCACCTACTGGCAGCACCATCCGGCATTGAGCTACCTTTTTGCCGGCCCGTTCATCGGTCCTACCAGCCAGGCGCCACGCATCGACGAAGGCCGCGACGAGCGCCTATACGAAGTTGAAATTGCATTTGAACAGATTCCCGAGGACGGCGAAGTGCCATTCTGGATGGTAGACCGCATATTCAGGAATTTGTTAGTAGATATTACCGGTAATACGCACCGCTCGGAGTTTTGCATGGATAAGCTTTATTCGCCCGATTCGTCGAGCGGCCGGTTGGGTATCCTCGAATTCCGTGCATTCGATATGCCGCCGCACAAGCACATGAACCTCGTGCAGACGCTCCTCATACGTGCGCTCATCGCGAAGTTTTGGAAAGAACCTTATAAACATAAACTGATCCGCTGGGGCACCGAGCTCCACGATCGCTTCCTGCTGCCGCATTTTGCCTACCTCGACATGGTGGATGTGGTGAACGACCTGAAAGATGCGGGGTACAACTTCGATATTTCGTGGTTCGATCCGTTCTTCGAGTTCCGTTTTCCACATTACGGCGGCATTACCGTGGACAACATCCAGCTGGAACTGCGCCTGGGCATCGAGCCGTGGCATGTTTTGGGAGAGGAGCTATCGAATGCAGGCACGGCCCGGTTTGTTGATTCTTCACTGGAAAGGTTGCAGGTAAAAGTAAGCGGTTTTGTGGAGGGAAGGCATATTCTCGTCTGCAACGGCTGCCGTGTGCCGCTCCGGAGTGCAGGTGTGAAGAGCGATTATGTGGCCGGCATCCGGTACAAAGCCTGGAACCCGCCATCGGCATTGCACCCGACGATCGGGGCCGATGCGCCGCTCACGTTCGATATTGTCGATACCTGGAATAACCGTATATTGGGCGGCTGTACCTATTTCGTTTCGCATCCCGGCGGGCGCAGTTTTGATACTTATCCCGTCAACAGTTTTGAGGCCGAATCGCGCAAGATCAGCCTCTTTCAGGGATTCGGACATACGCCGTCGGCTACCCGCGAGGTGCCGGTGATCGAGAAAACCACGGCGGGCGTATCCCGGTTTAT
>CBIHPQ010000484.1:0-4973 GCA_966211825.1 uncultured Dyadobacter sp.
AGCCGGCAAATGTAAAGCGCTATGGATTCAAAAAAGGTAGTGATCATCGGCGGAGGGTTTGGGGGGATCAATCTCGCCCAGAAGCTTTCCAAACATCAATCGTTCGAAATCGTGCTGGTGGATAAGAACAATTACAATTTCTTTCCGCCATTGCTTTACCAGGTCGCGACGGGGTTTTTGGAAGCTTCTAATATCAGCTATCCTTTCCGCAAGTTTTTTCAGGAAAAAAGCAATCTCCGGTTTAGTCTCGGGGCATTCGAGCAGGTTTTTCCCGACGAGAAGAAGGTAGTAACCGAAAGCGGCGACATTTATTATGATTACCTCGTATTCGCGACCGGCACCGAAACCAATTATTTCGGAATGGAAAATGTGCGCAAAAATGCGGTGCCGATGAAAACCGTGCAGGATGCGCTGGCTTTGAGGAACCACATCCTCAGGCTGAAAGAGCAGGCCACCAAAGAGCCTGATGCGGCAATGCGTAGGAAGCTGCTTTCCATTGTGGTAGCCGGCGCCGGACCCACAGGCGTGGAGGTCTCGGGAATGCTCGCGGAAATGCACAAGAAAATTTTCAAGAAGGATTATCCCGAACTGAAAAGGGAAGAAGTACAAATCTACCTAGTCGACGCATTGCCCGTTGTATTAAATCCTATGAGCAAGAAATCGCAGGAGGAAACGCTTGCAGAGCTGCGCGGGCTAGGGATAGAGGTGTTGCTGGATCATGCCGTGAAGGATTACTCGAACGGAATAGTCACATTCGCCAATGGCAAAACCATAGAAACTGAAACACTCATCTGGACGTCGGGCGTTACTGCTACTGCATTACCGGGCTTGCCCGAGGAGGTGTTGGGTAAAGGGAAGCGGCTGCTCGTGGATGCCTACAATCGCGTGAAGGGGTTTGATAACATCTTTGCCATCGGGGACATTTGTTTGATGGACGCAGACGAAAAGTTTCCGAACGGGCATCCGCAGCTGGCGCAGGTCGCCATTCAACAGGGCAAAAACCTGGCGCATAACCTGCCGCTTTGGGAAGAAGCGCGATCGCCCAGGCCATTCAGCTATGTCGACAAAGGCACCTTGGCCATCATTGGTATTAACAAAGCCGTAGCCGACCTGCCGGGTTTGCATTTCAAGGGCTTTATCGCTTATTTTCTATGGCTGGTCGTGCACCTGTTTTCGCTGATCCGTTACCGGAACCAGATCAAAACTTTCTATAATTGGATGGTGGCCTTCATTACCAGGGACCAATCGCTTCGTTTTATCCTCTATTCGAAGCCGGAAAAGCCCGCGCATTGATCATGTATTTTTTATTTAACAGTGTAAATCTTATCCGTATTGCCTTATGATCCAGACTATTGCAGATCCGTCCCAATACCCGTTCGAGTGGATAGACGTGACGGACCCGGATGATGAGGAATTAAAAGAGGTCAGGAAAAAATATGGGCTGCACGAGTCGTCGATTAAAGACTGGCTCCAACCCGACCATCTGCCCAAATACGAGGACGTGGGTAGCTATGTATTCATTATTTTCAGAATGCACAGCGACAAAGTGGGTGCCGAGGCCGATACCGTTGCCGAGCTGACCAACAAGCTGGCCATTTTTATGACCAAGGACACCGTCATTACTATGCACAAAAAGGAGTGGGGCGCTCCCGAAATCATCCGCGAACAGCAGGTCGACCAGCATTCGTGTGAGGACACGCTGCACCTGGTCAACGAGATCATCAAACACTGCATTGGCACCTATGAGGCCCCGTCGTTGAAGCTCACGAAGGATATCGAGTACTATGAAGAAAATATGTTTCTCAAAAACCGGAAGGCGTCGCTTTTGAAGGGCTTGTATTATTTGAGAAGAAGGGTGGAGGTAACACGGCGTATACTGATGTTGTCGCATGATATTGTCGACAAAATGGATGTGAAGGGGCATTCGAATACCTACACGCGCGACACCCGCGACCTGTACGTGAAACTGCATAATATATATGATACGCTGTTCGAAAATATGAACCACCTGGTGATGGTCTATTTCTCGATTTCTTCGCAGCGTACCAACGAAATCGTTCGCGTGCTCACCGTGTTTTCAGTGTTTTTCATGCCGCTCACATTTATCGTGGGTATTTATGGAATGAATTTCGATTTTATGCCCGAACTGCGTCTGAAATGGGGCTATCCGGGCGTAATGATCCTGATGGGCGCAATTACTTTCGGGATTTATGTGTGGTTTAAACGGCGCGGATGGCTGTGACCAGTGGCATAAATGCATTTAACCGCTATTTTTGCCTTCCCATTGTCCCGAATCTATGAACCGAACCTTTACCCGACCCGCATATTTACTATCAGCACTGTTTTGCCTTTTGCTTTCAATAGGAGCCTGGGCAGCCATTCCGAAAGCGCCGACTACATTGGTGGCGGTGGCCGCTTCTGCGGGGCAGATCAATCTTAGCTGGCTGGATGTTGCAACGGACGAAACGGGTTTTGAAGTGGAACAATCGACCGACGGGACGAAATTTGTGAAAGTCGGCGATTTGCCGGCTAATACCATCAGCTATCAGGACAAATCCCTTAAACCGGCCACTAAATACTGGTACCGCGTACGCTCCAAAAATGCGTCGGGGGCCTCGGCCTATTCCAATGTCGCCAATGCTACCACGCTGGTAATCATTACTATTCCAAAGGCTCCTACGGCACTCGTTGCTGCGGCGGCTTCTGCTACGCAAATCAACCTGGTATGGGCCGATAATGCGACCGATGAAACCGGTTTTGAACTCGAACGCTCGACAGATGCATTGTCATTTATCAAAATAGCCGACCTCGGGCCGAATGTGACCGCTTACCAGCATACAGGCCTCGCCCCCGCAACACGCTACTGGTACCGCGTGCTCGCGAAGAATTCGGCAGGCAAATCGGGATATTCCAATGTCGCCAATGCCACCACGCAACAAGTGGCACCCATTGCGCCTTCTAGTCTGACGGCCGTGGCTATTTCCACGTCCCAAATCGACCTGAAATGGGCCGACAATGCCAACAACGAAACCGGTTACCAGGTGGAACGATCGCAGAATGGAACGACTTTCACGAAGGTCGCCGACCTGGCTGCGAATGCAGTTGCCTACCAAAGCACCGGGCTGGCACCGGCGACTGACTATTATTACCGCGTTCGGGCTGTGAATGCAGTCGGGGCGTCGGGGTATAGCAACACAGGCTCGGCCAAAACGCAGAATATCCCCGTACCCGGCGTACCCGTCAATTTCACGGCAGTACCCACCGCGCCCGACCTGATCCAGCTCCGTTGGGCGAAGCCTGGCGGCAATGCGACCCAAATAGTGATTGAGCGCGCAAAAGGCGACGGCAACTTTGCACAAATCGCCCAGGTACCGGCGACGATTTTGCAATATGAAGACAAATCGGAGCTGGAACCCGCCGATTACTTTTACCGGATCAAGGCCGTGAATGCCGGCGGTGACTCACCTTACAGCCTGCTTGCGATCGTGCGCGCGGCGTCCATCATCACCGGTGTGGAATCGGCCCGGGACCAGCATGTAATTTACATGGCCGGCCGGATGCTCGTGGTCAACCTCAACCGGGCGGCAGAAGCAAAGTTGTCGCTTTACGACCTCAGCGGCAGGTTGTATCATGAGCAGGAAATAAAGCTGGAAGCGCGAATCGACCTGGGCCGGTTACCAGCCGGGCTTTATATCGTTGTCACCGCTACGGGCAGAGAAGTAATATCTAAGCGCATATTGCTTTATTGATAAATCCTGAACCTAAATTTCCTGAACCTTTATGAAATCCTTTTTCGGAAAATACCTTTCCGGCCCTCAGCTGGTGGCATTGGCCTTGTGCATGCTTACCTCGTCTGTCGTTTTGGCTCAAAAGAAGAAAAAACACATTGTGAATGCGTACGTGGGTGGCTTTCGTGGCCTGGCCAATGTTGAGGAAATCGACGCGGAGAAGCTGACTCACATCAATTATGCATTTGTCAATGTGCAGGACAGCCTGGCGGTGCTCACCAACCTGGCAACCGATTCCACCAATTTCCGAAAGCTTAACGGGCTGAAAAAGATTAATCCCGACCTGAAAATCGTGATATCGATCGGCGGATGGGCTTGGAGCGAAAATTTTTCCGATGCGGTGCTCACCGAATCGTCCCGTTTGAAATTCGCGAAATCCAGCGTCGATATTGTGCGCCAGTACGACCTGGACGGCGTCGATATCGACTGGGAATATCCCGGCATGCGCGGAGAAGAAGGTAACATTTTTCGGCCCGAAGACAAGCAGAATTTTACATTGATGTTTAAAGCGATACGCGAAGAACTGAATCTGCTCGAAAAGGAAAAAGGAAAGAAATACCTGCTGACCACGGCCGTGGGAGGTTCCAAATCGTTCATCGAACACACTGAAATGGGCCTGGCGCAAGCCTACCTGGATTATGTGCTGATCATGACCTACGATTACGGCGGCCGCAACGGCACAGTAGGCCATCATACCAATCTTTACGATTCAGATCCCTCCGGCGAAGGTTCATCGGCCGACCGCTCGGTGAAGAATTTCATCGCCGCCGGTGTGCCTGCGAGCAAGATCGGGCTGGGAGCTGCTTTTTATGGCAAAGGCTGGGAAGCCGAAAGCGCCGACAACCACGGGCTGGGCGCGAAACGCGTCAAATCGGTGCAGGGTGGGGGATATACCAAACTGAAAGACACGATGATCGATCAGAACGGGTACAAAAAATACTATGATAAAAAGGCAAAAGCGCCTTACCTGTTCAACGATTCCACCAAAGTGCTCATTACCTACGAAGACGAAAAGTCGATAAAAGGTAAATGCAAGTATGTGAAAAAGAACAAGTTGGCAGGTATATTCTTTTGGGAGTATTTCAATGATCCGAAGGAATACCTGATCAACGCAATCCACAAAAACCTGGACTAGCGCGTTACCAGCGCCATCAGGTCGCTTCTGGTCAACGATTTCAGGACATC
>CBIHPQ010000485.1:0-4930 GCA_966211825.1 uncultured Dyadobacter sp.
AGGACCAGGATGAGGATGTCGACGAAGAAAAAGTCATCGACGAGTTTGATGAAGATATAGACGATCGCGAAATCGTAATCGAAGACGGCGATGAGCTGCTGAGAAGGCTCGACGATTTCGAAGACGATGATGACGATTTTTGATAAACCGTTTGGAAATTAGAACGCGCCCTTGGAACATTTCCAGGGGCTTTTTTATGACAGGGTTATGAGTAATGAAATGAGGGTTGTGACTTATTCACCTAAATTGTTCAATTCCTCACCTTTCCTAAACCCATGCGTTCCACCGAATCCAATGTTACACAAAGCATTACGCAGGTAATCGCTGCTTCTTCCTTAGGTACATTAATTGAATGGTATGACTTCTACATTTTCGGCAGTCTGGCGGTCATTATCGGCCAGCAGCTGTTTCCCAGCGACGCCGGTGCCTCGGCGCTGATCAATACCCTGGCGATCTTCGCCGCAGGATTTATCGTACGCCCATTTGGCGCATTGGTATTTGGTCGGCTCGGTGACCTTATCGGCCGTAAATACACATTTCTGCTGACGCTCGTGCTGATGGGCGGCTCCACATTCCTGATCGGCCTCATTCCTTCCTATTCCAGCATCGGATATGCCGCACCGATACTCGTGCTGGTGCTCCGCCTCGTGCAGGGGCTCGCGCTCGGGGGTGAGTACGGGGGTGCGGCCACGTATGTAGCAGAGCACGCACCCGTGGGTAGGCGTGGGTTTTTTACAAGTTGGATACAGACAACGGCCACACTGGGCCTGTTTTTGTCATTGGGAGTGATAGTATTGACAAAAAATATCCTGGGTGCCAAGAACTTTGCCGACTGGGGCTGGCGTATCCCGTTCCTGGTTTCGATCCTGCTGGTAGTCGTCTCGATTTACATCCGGATGAAGATGCACGAGTCGCCTGTTTTCTCCAAACTGAAAGCCGAAGGGAAAGTCTCCGCTAACCCTTTGAAAGAAAGTTTTCAAAAGAAGGCGAACTTTAAGATGGTGCTTGTAGCATTATTTGGAGCGACGATGGGGCAGGGCGTGGTCTGGTACACGGGGCAGTTCTATGCACAATCATTTCTGGAAAATACCTGCAAGCTCGATTTCAACGAATCGCGGTACATATTGCTCTGGGCGATCGTATTCGCGACGCCGTTTTTTGTGATTTTCGGTTCATGGAGCGATAAGGTGGGCCGCAAGTGGATCATGCTGACGGGCATGCTGCTGGGCGTGCTGTGCTACCGGCCTATCTACCAGTATTTCCTCGATGCCACCAATGTGAAGGAAATGCAGAAAACAATGCTTTTGAATGAATCGGAGCCGGTTGTGGAGCGCGAGCTTGTGAATGGCAAGGCCGACTCGCTGATCACCACGACTGTAACCAAGACGCTGACAAACGGGATGACGTTCAAGGAATCGAAAGTCGAGGTGATTACGGACGATGTGCTGGCCGAGGTGCCTGCCGTGCAAACGGTGATCAAGGACGTGACGCTTTCCACGGAATCTTACATCATGGTCATTGCCCTTGTATTCTTCCAGGTATTGCTCGTAACGATGGTTTACGGCCCCATTGCCGCATTTCTCGTGGAGCTTTTCCCGACGCAAATCCGCTACACCTCCATGTCGCTGCCTTACCACATCGGTAATGGTGTTTTCGGTGGATTGGTACCGTTTATCGCGACGCTCATCGCCTCATTCCAGGGTTCCACGCCGCTTTCCGGGCTTTGGTACCCCATTGGTATAGCCGCCCTATCCTTCGTGATCGGAGCCGTGTATATCAATAACCGGCGCGATGAACAGGTAATGGATTGAGTATTCAAAAGAAAATGTCATTTTAATAACCGATAGAAAATGAGTGGTTTAAAGAAAATATTAGGTCTGCTCTGGATCGTGCTCGGTCCGGTTATCATCCTGTTCCTCTTCATGCAGGCAGCCGACAAAATCGCCGCCGCCGCGGAAGGCATTGCCCGCACCAACACGACCCTCCAATGGGCGATCATCATCCTGATTTTCATCCCGATCTGTACCGGTCTCGTCATTTTTGGCTACTACGCCTGGAAAGGCGAGTACGATCATTTGCCGGAGAGCTCGGAGGAGCTTTGAGGAGTTCATGAGATAATAAGTTTAAAGTTTATGAGTTAAATTGGGTGTTTCAAAGGGTGCTTTACACTCATCGACTCATAAACTTTAAACTTGTAATGCAAAAAGACGTTTTCATTCTCTCCGCAGCCCGCACGCCGATCGGTAGTTTTGGCGGGAGCCTTTCTTCTGTTCATGCTGCTAAACTGGGGGCGACGGCCATTCAGGGTGCGTTGGCGAAATCGGGTGTTGAGCCGGAGGCTGTCGATGAGTCGCTGATGGGTAATGTGGTTTCGGCCAATCTGGGGCAGGCGCCGGCGCGGCAGGCTGCTATTTATGCGGGACTGCCGGTTTCGGTGATTTGTACAACGGTAAACAAAGTCTGCGCATCGGGGATGAAGGCGACGGCGCTGGGCGCGCAGGCTATACAGCTCGGCGATGCGGACATTGTCGTTGCCGGCGGCATGGAGAATATGTCCCAAATTCCCTATTATCTGCCCAAAGCACGCAATGGCTACGGCTATGGCCACGGCGAGATCGTGGACGGTCTGCTGAAAGACGGGCTTACAGATGTCTACGACCAGATCGGTATGGGTGTTTGCGGCGACAAAACTGCTTTGAAATACAACATTTCGCGGGAGGCGCAGGATGAGTTTGCGATCCGTTCCTACCAGCGGTCGGCGCATGCGACCGCCAATGGCCTGTTTGGCAGTGAAATCGTGCCCGTGGAAATTACTTCCGCGAAAGGCGAGATTACCATCGTTGCCGAAGACGAAGAATTTAAGAAAGTAAAATTTGAAAAGATACCGACCTTAAAGCCGGTTTTCTCGAAGGACGGGACTGTTACCGCTGCGAACGCCTCGACGATCAATGATGGCGGCGCTGCGCTGGTGCTTGCCGGCGATGCAGCGGTGAATGCCCGCAACATCAAACCCATTGCACGTATCGTTGCCTATGCCGACGCCGAGCAGGAGCCCGCATGGTTCACGACCACGCCTGTGCTGGCCACTGAAAAAGTGTTGAAAAAGGCCGGTCTGAAAATTTCGGATATCGATTACTTCGAAGTGAATGAGGCATTTGCGGTTGTTGCATTGGCCTACATTCAGGCGTTGAACCTCGATATCGAAAAGGTAAATGTCTTTGGCGGCGCGGTGTCGCTGGGGCATCCGCTGGGCGCTTCCGGTGCGCGCATTATCGCGACATTACTTTCAGTTTTAGAAAAAAACAATGGAAAATACGGCCTGGCAGCCATTTGTAACGGCGGCGGCGGAGCTTCTGCTATGATCGTGGAAAGACTGTAACGATCAGCGGATCAGGACTTTAAGGCGATTGTAAAAGCCGGTGCTTTTGAAGGTGAAAGTTTTGTGCAGAATGTAGTTGCTGATAAAGCTGAAACCCATTCCGATCACGTAGCAAACCATTTCGGTGACGTTCACTTCTTTTCTGGCAAAAGAGAACTTCACTTTATACACCTCCATGCCCATGTAATCGATCAGCAGCTTCGACGATCCGATGGTGAACGCCCAGGTTATAAAGAGCGAAACCATCGATACCATGAGGAATTTCACCATTTCGCGGCGCGTCTGGTTGCTCCTGCGTGCATCGAATGCGAAAAGTTTGGTGAGTGTAAAACCCCAGAAAAAACCGATGATGTAGGAAGGTACAATGGAGTCGCTCCAATAGATATTAAACCAATCCTGAATGAGACTGCTGGAAACTAACTGGATCAAAGCACCGGTACCCGCGACAAGAAAATAGGCTATGATATCTTTGGGATTGAAGATCTTGTTCTGCTTGATTTGGGTCACTGGTGTGTTAGTTTGATTGGAACGGCGAACCTGATTGAGGCCCCAATATTAGAAAGAAAATGGTCTGGAAACAAAACAGCGTCCCCTAATTTGAGTAAGTGGGCCTTCGAACGCCGGGCGTCGGGATGGTACCGTTTTTGCAACCGATTAGTTAAAACCGCTTGCGGCAAAGATCCGCAGGATGCGTTTCGGTTAACCCTAATCGATATCATTATGAAGAAGTTGTGTGTTTTGCTCCCGCTCCTGATGCCGGTGTTTGCTTGCTTTGGGCAGGCCGAAAAATGGGCGGTCGGTTTCGAAGCAGGTGAGCCGATTGCCGTCAGTTTGAGGAAATATGGTGACAGAAATGCGCTCGACGTGAGCTTCGGTACTTACCTCGGAATATTCAAAGGAAAGGACAATTACAAGGTGAGTAACGACGACCTCGGCGGGTTGGGCGTCATGTTGAATGTCACTTACCTCTGGTATGTGCCGATGTTCAACGAGCGTATGATCGCCTACGCAGGCCCGGGTGTACAGGTGAACTCGCGGCGGTATTATCCCGACCGTAATGTAAGGTCCGTTTACACCACTAACATATCGACGGGGCCATCTGCGACCGCCGGCCTGGAATTCTTTTTCGCGAACAAGCCCACCTCATTTTTCGTAGAAGGGGGAGGTTACCTTGAATTTATCCCTAAATTCTTTTACTTTAATCCCAATCTCAGCATTGGTCTGAGGCATAACTTCTAACGGGATTTTCAGTGAAAAAACTCTTCATATGGGCCGCGATCACAGCATTTGCGGCCTTTACACTATCCTGCTCGGCAACGTTGCAGCGGCGCTACGACCAGCGGCACGGTACTTCATCATCATCCACCGATCGTTCTTCACGCGCTTCGGACGACGACCGGGATTCGCAAACGAACGATGCCAATTACCGGAAGGATTACGGCAAAGTGGTCGATTCCAACAATCCGTCAGGCGGCACAACCATGGCCGTGAGCGGCAATGCGGATTACAACCACCGGTTGCTCAGCCAGTATTCTGAAATGGATAAACTGG
>CBIHPQ010000486.1:0-4920 GCA_966211825.1 uncultured Dyadobacter sp.
TGGAGCGGTAGGCGTGGCCTATTTGCGACGGGCGGTATTCGGAAGAATAGCCCAGCACCTTGTTTGCCCATAACACCTCCTGGCAGTACGCGGATAGCGGCATTGCTGCCAGTAATATGCCAAAAAGGGTGTTTGTAAATGTCAAGCGCATGGGGTCGTCAGATACCGGCCGGGGTTTTCAATATCTGGTAATATATTAATAATACAAAAAAATGTCAATCTACTGTTTCGTGCCGATCAGCAGGATCCAATCCCATTCCGGTTGGGAATCGGGCGGCTGTACCGATGCTTCTTCGCCGGATTTCAATGTGCCGCCGCTCCACCGTTTTCCCGTCCGCGGACTGTACCATACAGCGCCGAACTCGGTTCCCTGCAAGTGTTTGAGGTCGAGGCGAATGGGCCGTGACGAGGGCAGGTACAGCATCGCCATCCTTTTATTGGACAGCGAAACGATACCGATTTCGGCCTTATCGAGCGAATCCACGAGCAAATCGGGGGTGTCCGGCTGCATATACTCCCAGGGAATGCCTTTGAGTATTTTGACTAATTGGTGAATGTATTCGGCCCCGTCTTTGGTAATGTTGACCTTCCAGGTCGGATTGAAGTTTTTGATCGTACTCATATGGCAGAAACCCGCCGCCGAGCTCAGAATGGACTGATAGGCCTGGTTGCGAATGAGCGTCGATTGATCGGTGATTTCTTTGGGGAATTCTGAATTCGCGATCAGGAATGGCCTTAATGCGGCTTCCGCGGAATTTTTCTGCCAGTTGGCCAATGCGGCATATTCGGCGGGCGTGACCGTCGAGTCGGGAATAATGAATTTAAGTTCTGAATGGTTCGGCGAATTGTCGTTCACGCTCGTGGGCGAGCAGGTGTTGAGCGAAGCCACGATCTGCCCGTCGGATTGAGCCCTGATACCTTCGGCAATCGCTTTGAACTGCGATGCGCTCTGGAATTCTTCCTCGCTGATGATCCAGATGATGTTGGAATATTTCGAGAAATGCTTTCCGACATAAGTCCCATAGCTTTTCCAGGCCTCTTCTTTCTGCGCATCAAAAACCGTGTTCCAGCTTTGCCGCGACACGACGATCCCGATCACCAGGTTGCGTTCCCTGGCCGCTATGACGATTTTTTCGAGGTAATCGAAATAGGGCTTGTTGGGTTTGGTGAGATCATTGTTGTCGGGAAACGGCGCTACTTTGTTGAAATTCCGCTGGTTGGGCAGTGCGGGAAGCAGATGTACGAGAAATGTATTGAACGACTGCGACTTGCGGGTGTCCATATATTGCACGGCCTCGGGGTAGCTCAGTCTCCGGAGCATTTGCCACGCCACGTCGGCCACCATCAGGAACGGCGTCCCGTTGTTGTCGGTAATGTGCCTGCCGTTAGGACTTATTTTCAAAGGGAAACGGGCAGGCGCCTGTTCTTCTTTCTGAAATACAAATCCCAGCGAAAGAATGCAGGCCAGCAATATGCCGACCAGCGATTTAAAAGTTTTCATCGGTGTCAGCTAAATGGGTGCTAGCTATTTCCCAGCTCGGCGATCGTTTGCACGGGGTCGGGTGAGGTGAAAACGAAGCTTCCTGCCACGAGTATGTCCACGCCTTCGCGCACAAGCCGGGGCGCATTGTTGAGATTAACGCCGCCGTCGACCTCTATCTTGAAATTATAACCGAATTTTTTGCGGTAACCATCAAGGGTCGCGATCTTCCGATAGGTGTTTTCGATGAATTTCTGACCGCCGAAACCGGGATTGACCGACATGATCAGGATCAGGGAAACATCACCCATTATTTCACTCAAAACCTCGACAGGCGTATGCGGGTTGAGTGCGACGCCCGGTTCGGCGCCAAGTTCCTTAATATGCTGAATGGTGCGGTGCAAGTGCGGGCACGCCTCATAATGTACCGTAAGCCCGGCTGCGCCCGCGTTGCGGAATGCTTCGAGGTAACGGTCGGGCTGCTCGATCATTAAATGTACATCGAGCGGCTTTTGGGCATGCCGGTGAATAGCCTCGCAAACGGGTAAGCCGAAAGAAATATTGGGGACGAACATGCCGTCCATAATATCGACATGAATGTAACCTGCGGAACTGCTGTTGATCACTTCGACATCGCGTTGCAGGTTCGCAAAATCCGCGGCCAGTATGGAAGGGGCAATTTCAGCCATGAAATCGGGAGCTAGTAATGATTAATGAGGCCGAAATTAGTGAATTATGGGCAATGCGGGTTAATCAATGGGTTTACCAAAGAAAAATGGGTTATCAAAAATTGGGCATAACGCTTTTTACTGAAAAGTGTAGGTCCTCAAACATATCCGATCGCACGATCTCCTCACCATTAAATGACCCAGATAATTCGTATTCGCCATCGATAAGCGCGTAGACCTCGATGCAAATCTTTTCATGGAATACAATCCAGTATTCGGAGACACCATGTTTTTCATAAATGTCCTTTTTAGTAACTGTGTCTGCCTTTTTTGAACTCGGCGACACGACTTCTATAACAAGATCGGGTACACCGTCGACCCATTCTCCCCTGATGCCAGCCCTGCTGTTTGAAATAAAAATCACATCTGGTTGTAGTTCCTGACACTCTTCAGCCAACACAACATCCAGAGGCGCGAAAAAGATATCGCCGAGCCTGCGAGGGCCGATGTAAGCGTCGAGCACGCGAAATAAATTGGCTACGATCGCTTGATGACGTAGTCTCGGGCTAGGCGACATAACTTCCTCCCCGTTTATGATCTGCGTCAGATCCGGATTGTACCGGACCGGCGATTCCAGTGTTTTCATAGGCTTTACCGTTTTGAACGAAAATACAAAAAATGTGTGACATACTGAGCGTGTGCTGGGTAGATCAATATCCCCTTGATACGCCGTTATTCGTATTTGGTAACACATTATTTATCCAATGCCCAAAATTTGGAATAAATCTTAAATTTGGGCCGAATCATCAAGCCGCCGTGACCATTATGAATCCCGAACAGAGAATCCAGGAGCTTTCAGAAAAGCTGCATTATTATAATGACCGCTATTACCAGGACAGCGTGTCGGAAATTTCGGACTATGATTTCGACCAGCTGATCAAAGAGTTGCAGGCCCTGGAAAGCCAGTACCCGGAATTCAGACAGGACGATTCGCCCACGCAGCGCGTAGGCGGGGCGGTTACCAAGACGTTCAATGCCGTGTATCACCGGTATCCGATGCTTTCGCTCGACAATACCTACAACGAGCAGGAGTTGCGCAATTTCGACGATCGTGTGCGCCGCGGGCTCGATGGCGAGGAGTTTGAATACATCTGTGAGCTGAAATTTGACGGTATTTCCCTCAGTTTCACTTACGAAAATGGCGTCCTCGTGCGCGGTGTGACACGCGGCGACGGCACACGTGGGGACGAGATCACGAACAATGTCAAAACGATCCGCTCGCTGCCATTGCGGGTAAAAGCCGACAACCTGCCGCCAGTGTTTGAAATCCGCGGCGAAGGGTTCATGCCGATTACTTCTTTTCAAAAACTGAACGAAGAAATGGACACGCTCGGCGAAAATCAATATGCAAATCCCCGTAATGCGGCTTCCGGCTCATTCAAATTGCAGGATTCTGCCGAAACGGCCCGTCGCGGGCTGGATTGCTACCTCTATTATTTCTTCGCGGATACCGATGTTTTCAAAAGTCAGGAAGAAACGCTGTTAGGCATGAAATCCTGGGGCTTCAATGTGTCGCCGGGCTGGAAAAAGGTTGCTAATATCGATGAGGCCATTGAGTACATCCGCGAATGGGAGGAAAAACGGAGCCATTTACCGCTTGCCACGGACGGCATTGTTATTAAAGTAAACTCGGTAGCGCAGCAAAGGGAACTCGGATTTACGGCCAAAAGCCCCCGCTGGGCCATTTCATATAAATACAAGGCTGAAAACAAGCCCGCTGTGCTGCGGATGGTGACGTACCAGGTGGGACGGACGGGTGCCGTTACGCCGGTTGCCAACCTTTGCGACCTGTCAGAGCGCGCATTGCCTTATAATCAGGTTAAGGGCGTGCATTTGTCGGGTACGCGGGTGAAACGCGCCACGCTGCACAATGCGAACGAGCTGGAAAGGCTGGGTATCCGCATTGGCGATACGGTTTTTGTGGAAAAGAGCGGTGAGATCATACCGAAAATCACGGGCGTGGATGTGTCGCAGCGTGAAAATTATGAAACACAACCGATCGAATTCCCGACGCATTGCCCTGAATGTGAATCTGAATTGCAGCGTAATGAAGGCGAAGTGGCGTTTTTCTGTCCGAACGACAGCCACTGTCCGCCGCAGTTGAAAGGCCGCATCGAGCATTTCATCCACCGTAAGGCGATGAATATCGAAAGTCTGGGAGAGGGTAAGATCGAGCTGCTTTTCGACCTGGACCTCGTGCGTACCCCTGCGGACCTGTATGATTTGAACCATGACAAATTACTTGGTCTCGAAAAGAACCTGCTGAACGAGGAAACCGGAAAGGTCAAGAAGATCAGTTTCCGTGAAAAAACAGTGGAGAATATCCTGAAAGGCATTGACCTCTCGCGAAGTGTGCCATTTAAAAACGTGCTTTTCGCATTGGGTATCCGCTTCGTAGGCCAGACCGTCGCGGAAAAACTGGCGGCTTATTTCAAATCGATGCGGGCATTGCGCGCTGCTAGTTACGACCAGCTTACGGCCGTTCCCGAAATCGGCGGACGCATTGCATTGAGCATTGAGTCGTTTTTCAGTGTACCTGAAAACCAATTGCTTGTCGAGCGTTTGGAACAGGCTGGTTTGCAAATGGAAAGTGATGAAAAGCCGGTCGAGATCGAAAGCGATTTGCTGGATGGAAAGACCTTCGTAATCTCCGGCGTATTTGAAAACTTCGAGCGCGATGAGCTGAAAGAGAAGATCGAAGCGATCTTCGGC
>CBIHPQ010000487.1:0-4908 GCA_966211825.1 uncultured Dyadobacter sp.
ATGCCGATCTTCTTTCGATGGTTCAGGTGGCGATGACAATAATCGAAAACAAGACGCAACATGATCGCTTCGACGACCTTTTGTTCGCGAAAATGCGCGACCTCAATAAACCGGTCTTCCAACTGGATGTTCCGGAAGATGTAGAAAAAGTCATTATCTCATTGGGCTATCAGCGTTTGGCTAAATTCCTGGTCTATTTAATTGACAAAAATACCTCTGTGCAAAAGATCCTCCCAAACGATGAAATTGATTTCGATTTGTATTCTAAAAAGCTGCAAAACCCATTGAAACTGGATGAGAAATTGAACGAAAAGGTTGAGAATGCGACAGTTGAAAGAAATGCGAAATGGCTGCCCAAAATCGAACAAAAAGTAAAAGAAGGAAGCTGTTTCATAGCCGTCGGATTAGGGCATTTGCAATATAAAACCGGCCTTATTCAATTACTAAGAAACAAAGGCTACACATTAAGTCCCGTTAAGCTCTGAATTTTGCCCTAATTTTTTGCTAAAAGACCTGAATAACCCTACATGAACAATCCCAAGCTGATACGGCGCTGCCTTCGCGTGTTTAACATATTTCTGTATGTATTACTGGTTTGTTCGGTGCTTGCGACGCTTCTCATGCTTGGCGGAGGTGGCCATGCAAATGTTCCCCTGGAAGCTTGTTATCCGATGATTAGCTTCGGCATATTTATCATTGTCTTGATCGCCGTAGTCTCGAAGATCCGTAAAAATCTGAAACCCAGGGAAAATATGGATAAGGCCGAAAAATGATCGGTTCTATTAACTGCCCCATTGCCTCGGAAGCGATTTGTTTGCATTTTAGGAGCCGAAAAACTACTCACTCCAATCACTCAATAGCTCGTTATGTACATTAACCGCTACCTTTCCCCTGTTATCGTCTATTACTATTCCTGGCGGATGGTCCTGTTTTCGATCTTTACAGGTTCTACTGCCATTTTTGTGTATGAATACCTCGGTTGGAAATGGGTGGCGATACCCTGGCTTCCGGTGTCGCTGGTCGGTACGGCTACGGCATTTTTTGTAGGTTTCAAAAACAACCAGTCGTACGACCGCAGCTGGGAGGCGCGCAAAGTCTGGGGAGCCATCACCAACCATAGCCGTTCGTTCAGCGCGGCGGTGCGTTCGTTTACGACCTGTTCGCCCGATTCAGATAATATTTACGCGGCCAAAGAGAACCGTATCATCGTGCACAGGCATATCGCGTGGTTGTACGCGTTGAAAAACACG
Organism: uncultured Dyadobacter sp.; assembly: GCA_966211825.1. GTDB lineage: Bacteria > Bacteroidota > Bacteroidia > Cytophagales > Spirosomataceae > Dyadobacter. Next base: position 1,251 of record CBIHPQ010000487.1, read on the forward strand.
ATGGTACAACGCACCGCCTGGGAGCATAAAGACCGTGCGAGCGAACGCCAGCGCAGGGCTTTCAGAAGGTCGCAAGTACCCTGCGACGTAGAAATCGCCAAATACCTGCCCGAAGCCGAGCTTGCGTCGATCAAAGACAAAAAGAACCAGGCGACGCAGATCCTCGACCTGCAATCGCAGCACATCCGCGACCTGCGCCGCGCCGGGTCGCTCGATACCTATCAGCATGTGGCCTTGCAGGACCTCATTTCAAAGCTTTACGACGAGCAGGGCAAAAGCGAAAGGATCAAAAACACACCGTTCCCGCGTCAGTACGCGACTACCTCGACGCTTTTTATATTCATTTTCATGACTTTGCTGCCCTTCGGCCTGCTGCCCCAGTTTCTTGATCTGGGGGAGAAATACATGTTTCTGCTCATCCCTTTCAATATGATCGTCTCGTGGGTTTTCATGTTCATGGAATATGTGGGCGATATCAGTGAAAACCCGTTCGAAGGGTTGCTGAACGATACGCCGATCAGTACCATTATCCGTAATATCGAAATAGACCTCAAAGAAATGATCGGCGATACCGATCTGCCCGAGAAGCTTACGAGTTACTCGGGAACATTGTTTTAGGGTTAAATCAATCGGTCCGAAGGCTCTTTACCGGGTTCATCAGGGCCGCTTTGAGGCTCTGAAAGCTCACAGTCAGCAATGTGATCGCCAACGCACCCACGCCAGTCCATACGAATACCGACCAGGGAAGCCCGGTATGGTATTCGTATTTTTGGAGCCAGGAGGTGAGAATGTAATAGGCAACCGGCGACGCGATGATCATCGCCACGATCACCAGCATTGCAAAATCCCGCGACAGCAACGTCCACACGCTCCATACCGAAGCGCCAAGTACTTTTCTGACGCCGATTTCCCTCGTGCGCTGCGCCGCTACGAACGATGCCAGCCCGAACAGCCCCAGACAGGAAATGAACACCGCCAGCACCGTGAACGACCCTGCGAGTTTGCCAATGCGCTCTTCTGCGCGGAATTTGGCATCATATTCCTGATCCAGAAAACGGTAGTCGAATGGCACAGCCGGGGCGTATTTCCGGAACACCTTTTCGACCTTCGCGAGCGCGGCGGGCGCGCTCATACCCGGGCGCAGACGCATCGTGACCACGCGTGCGGGCCAGGGCGCGATGTAATAAATAGCGTGCTGTACCGGTTCATAAGGCGATCCCATCACCATTCCTTCCACCACGCCCACGACCTGCAATGGCTGGTCGCCCCATTTCACGGTCTCGCCAATGGGGTTTTCCAGGCCCATAAAACGCACAGCTTCCTCATTCAGGATTACCGACAGTTTATCGGTCGAATATTGGCGTGAAAAGTCCCTGCCCTTCTTGATTTTCCAACCGACCGTCTTGCCGAACTCCTCGGTAACGCCAAAGGTTACAAACGGCTGGTCACGGTTCACATCCTTTCCGCGCCAGCTAAAACCGGTTTCATTCTGCCGCTTCTCGGTCAATGGCGTGGTAGATTTGGTAACGTCCACGATCGCGCCCGTTTCCAGCAATTCATTGCGAAATGATTCGAAATGATTGTTAATGTCGAGCGTAGGCATGTCGATCATCACCAGCCCGGTACGATCATAGCCCACCGGGCGATCTTTGGTATAATGTATTTGCCTGAAAACCATTACCGTACCGATAATAAGCGTCACCGAAACGGTAAACTGCACCACCACCAGCACCTGACGGGGAATATACGCCAACCGTCCCGCCCGGAAAGTACCTTTGAGCACATTCACAGCCTTGAAGGACGACAGGTAAAATGCCGGGTAACTTCCTGCCAATAGTCCCGTAAACACACAAAATGCCACCGCCAAAGCCCAGAATACCGGATTTCCCCAGAGAATGGCCATCTTTTTATCGGCCACGTTATTGAAGTACGGCATCGCCAGCTGAGCCAGCGCTATCGCGATCACGAAAGCGATAAAAACCACCAGGAACGATTCGCTGAAAAACTGGCCGACCAACTGCCCTCTCAACGACCCTACCGCCTTCCGTACCCCTACCTCACGTGCGCGCTTCTCCGAGCGCGCGGTGCTGAGGTTCATAAAATTGATACAGGCCAGCATTAATACGAATGCCCCCACAATCCCGAACAGCCACACATATTGAATGCGCCCGCCCGTATTGAAACCGTCTTTCCAATTGGAATACAAATGCCATTGGTCCATCGGGTGTAGGAACACCTTTGCTTGGGTGTCGCGGTCGGTTCCGGTGAGCTTGTTGAGCCGTGCCGGAGCAATGGCGGACGAAACCTGCGCTATTTCGGCACGGTCAGTGAGTTGTACAAAAACCTCCGTAAAGTTGTTGTTCCACTGGTCTTTGTTCCTGCTCCCATAGTCGACGCGCGTGATATACAGATCCCATGGAGCGATGAACGACGTATTGGCAAACGTCGTATTGGGTGGCAGATCGCGGTACACGCCGGTAACCTTCACCGCCAGTTCGTTGTCAATTTTCAATACTTTATCCACGGCGTTGCCATCGCCGAACAGGCTCTTGGCCGCAGATTCGGACAGCAATACCGAGGCCGGATCCGACAGGCCTGCCCTGCTGCCGCTTACCATCTCGATCGACAGCATTTCCGCAATGCCGGGCTCCATAAAGCGGCCGGGCTTGTTGAATTTCAGGTCTTTGACCGACAGAATATGGCTTTCCTCCGTAGTACTGCTCACAATATGCCTGAAATATCCTCCGTACGAGAGCCTAAGCTCCTTCCCCATCGGCGCCGGAACCTCGTTGTGGGTAAAAACAATACCGCCGAGGTTTTGGGTTTGCATTACCTGCGCAACGCGTGCGTGATTTTGAAACGACTTATTAAAAGACAGCTCGTCGTAAAGCCACAGGCCGATCAGCATCGCAACTGCCATACCGGTGGCAAGGCCCGTGATGTTGATGAACGAGTACATTTTGTTTTTGGCGAGATTACGCCGGGCGACTTTGAAATAATTGCCGATCATGGTCATACTAAGATTGGACGGTCCGGAATATTGTTCAGCTCTGCGGCGACGGCGCACGAATGGCGGCAGCACCGAGCATACATTGAGCACATAGCGCAGCGTAGCCTGTGAACGCCCGCTCCTGGCATACCAGTAATCGTAAAGCTCGTCGAGGTCACCGCCGACTTCCTCGCGGGTTTCTTCGGGGTGCAGCCACGTGAACAGGCGCTGTGCCCAGCGTGGCGGTGCGGACGGATTTTTCATAGTTTTCCCAATTCGAGGGTATGGGGTGGTATCTGTTTCCAAAGCACGGCGCGTACCTGCTGGATTTCCTGGATCGCCCGGCTGCCTAAAGCCGTAATGCGGAAGAGGCGTTTTCTTCTGCCGCCGCGCTGCGTGGTAGCCCCGCCCAGTTCCGAACGCACAAACCCCTTTTCTTCCAGACGGATGAGCGTGTTGTGAACCGTACCAAACGCCACCAGCCTGCCCATTGCCTGCTCTATTTCCTGGCTGATGGTTACGCCATAGGCCTCGCCGTCGAGTACGGCGACCATAAGCAACACGATTTCTTCAAATTCTCCGAGATAGGTCCTTCGCATAAAATGGCTACGGATTGATTTGTTTACATTTTATCGTACAAATCTCGCGCCAAGTCTCATTGTAGTATTT
>CBIHPQ010000488.1:0-4877 GCA_966211825.1 uncultured Dyadobacter sp.
TTTGGTGATTGTCTTACTGGCAGTTTTTACTTTGTAATAGTACAAACCGCTTGGGAAGTTTCGAACGTTGAGATAAGTACGGTTGACGGCATCTTCCGTCACTTTTTGACCTTTATGATTGTAAACGGAAACGGTATAACTCTCGAAATCAGGGGTGAACACATTGGTTGTCAATGTCTCGCTCACCGGATTAGGGTAAATTTCTACCAATAATTCCTCGGTTGCAAGCTTGGAATATTCTACCAACTTGGCACGCCGTGGGCTCAGCGCGAGTACCGCGTGCATTCGTTCTTTCTGATCGTTGGTAAAAACACTCATACAAACGTCCGGCGAGTAATCCATGTAGTTCTCGATCATATTTCGCGTCACCACATTCCCGCGGCATTGCGAATATACCGGCGAGCACGAAATGTCTGTTGTCTCGTTTTTGGTGTTGGCAATCGGGGTGTCCTCGCAATAGTCGGTGCCACAGGTAGCGTCACCCCAGATGTGAATAAGTCCCAGCCAATGGCCAACCTCGTGGGTTGTCGTACGGCCCAGGTTGTAGATCCGGCTCGTGATCGCATCCGAATTACGGCCAAAATAGCGGAAATCGATGATCACGCCGTCCGTCAATGCGTCAGTCTCTTCGTTTTCAGTGGTAGCGAGTCCTGCCGTGCGGCTGTTGAGCTCCGTCACCACGGGGAACTGCGAGGTACCCAGGTAACGGTCATTCAGCCGGGTAACCCAGATATTCAGGTAACGGTTGGTAAACCAGGCAGGTGAAATATCCGCCAGATCATCGGCATCGGTGATAGGGCTGAATTGGGAAGCCGTATTGTAGGTCCGCACCACCGAAACCAGCTTGAAGCGGATGCCGGTATCCACACCGAGCGAATCGGTATAGTAACCTTTGTAGCCCGATGTGTTGCCATAATCTTCATTCAGTACATCGACCTGGCTCTGGATCTGCGCGTCGGAGATATTGCCATTGCCTGCGCCGCCTACCACATTATCAGCCCGGTTGTGTACGACGTGTACCACGACGGGGATGGTGATCGTCTCGCCCGCGCTCGTACGAGCGCCCGCATTCGAGCGCAGGTAGTTGCGGATCGCCGGTTCCGATTGCATTCTCAGGTTACGCAGCGATGGATTTTTGAGCAGCCGCACAGAATCCCGTTCTGTACTGGCGCACCGCGTAACAAAAGAATCCTGCGCCCTTCCGAGCGCAGAAATCAGTAACAAGCCGGCCAGCAGCAGGCTATTTCTCCGATTTTTCATAGGCAGCAAGAATGTCCTTCACCAAACGGTGCCTTACAACGTCAGAACCATCCAGTTCAACGAAACTAATGCCCTTAATGCCCTTCAAAACCGTCAGGGAATCGATCAGACCTGATTTCAGATTTTTCGGGAGGTCGATCTGCGATTTATCACCGGTGATGATCGCTTTCGAGCTCGGGCCCATGCGCGTGAGGAACATTTTCATCTGCATCGGCGTGGTATTTTGGGCCTCGTCGAGCAGGATGAATGCATTGTTCAAAGTACGCCCACGCATGTACGCCAGCGGCGCGATCTCGATCACCCGGCTTTCCAGGTATAATTTCAATTTCTCCGGCGCGATCATGTCATCCAGCGCGTCGTAGATCGGGCGCAGGTAGGGATCGATCTTCTCTTTCAGGTCGCCGGGCAGAAAGCCCAGGTTCTCTCCCGCCTCCACCGCCGGTCGTGTGATGATAATTTTCCGTACCTCCTTGTTTTTCAAAGCTTTCACAGCAATCGCGACGGCAGTGTAGGTTTTACCGGTACCCGCCGGACCGATCGCGAACACGAGGTCGAATTTACCCGCCTGCTCTACCAGCAGCTTCTGGTTTGTCGTTTTTGCCTTTACGATCAGCCCCTTGTTGCCATAGAGGATCACGTCATCGTCGTCCTCGCCGGTGGCCACAGGCATTTTCGTGATTCCGTTCAGGTAACCCTTGACGTTGTCGTTCGTTATTTTTCCATACTTCTGGTAATGCGCCAGAAGAGAGTCGATTACATCTGTGATTCGGATAATTTCGGGGGCAGTCCCCTGGATGCGGATCTCGTTGCCGCGTGAAATGATTTTACTTTCGGGGAAAGCTGCGGCGACTTCCTTGATATTCGAGTTGTGAATCCCCAGAAAATCGACCATGGATACGTCTTCGAGTGTAATGATTTTTTCCAGCAAATGAATCAGAGTTTAATGTTTGTCTATTGTTTGTAAAATTTAGTAATAATAACCAACATTTGTAAAACATAATCGTCGAAAAAACAATTAATCTGCCAAATACCAGATCAAAAAATAAGTCTTTCCCGAGCAAGTCTTTCATTATCAGACCGGCACAAAAAAGTCGCGTAGCAGAAAAAAAATTAATGTGTCAAACTCACCGCCGCCGCTTTCGCCGAAGGCCTCCAATGATTAACTTTGTCTTAACATGGAAAACGAAAAGGCACCCAACAACTACCCCAGGAGCGGCTCCAAAACCGGCAACGGAACCAAGCGGTCGTTCGCTCCGAGAACGCCATCCAACGATCAGAATTTCAGCAAATTACCACCTCAGGCTATCGACCTGGAAGAGGCGGTTCTGGGCGCTCTGATGATCGAAAAGGATGCCCTCACGGCGGTGGCGGATATCCTCCGCCCGGATAGTTTCTACAAGGAGTCGCACATCCGCATTTACAGCGCGATCGTCACGCTCTTCGCCGATTCGGAACCGATTGATATGTTGACGGTCACCGCCAAATTGCGGAGCACCGGAGAGCTAGAACTCGTCGGCGGGGCGTCCTACATTATGGAGCTTACCAGCAAGGTCAACTCCGCAGCTAACATCGAATTCCACGCCCGCATTATCTCGCAGGCTTACATCAAGCGGGAGCTGATCAAAGTATCCTCGGAGATCCAGCGGGAAGCTTATGAAGATACTACCGACGTGTTCCGGCTGCTGGACAAGACGGAACAGTCGCTTTTCGCGATTTCGGAATCCAATATCAAGAAAAACTACGCCGACATGGGCGCGCTCATGCGCCAGGCGCTGGCCGAACTCGACCAGAAAAAGAATAACAAGGACGGACTTACCGGCGTACCTTCCGGTTTCAGCGCGCTCGACAGGCTGACTTCCGGCTGGCAGAAAACGGAATTGATGATCCTCGCGGCACGCCCCGGTATGGGTAAAACGGCATTCGTCGTTTCCTCCTTGCGCAATGCGGCGGTAGATTTCAATATTCCGGTGGCGATATTCTCCTTGGAGATGTCGTCGGTGCAGCTCGTCAATCGTCTGATTTCCGCTGAGGCTGAGATCGATAGTGAGAAAATCCGTAAGGGAAGCCTTGCGCCGCACGAATGGGAGCAATTGCACCACCGCATTCACCGGCTCACCAATGCCCCGATCTACATTGATGACACCCCTGCCCTTTCGGTGCTCGAACTGCGTGCCAAATGCCGCCGTTTGAAAGCGCAGCACGACATTCAGATGATCGTAATCGACTACTTGCAGCTGATGACCGGCGATACGGGCGGCAAAAGCCCCGGTAACCGTGAACAAGAGATTGCGATGATCTCCCGATCGTTGAAAAACCTTGCCAAAGAACTCGACGTGCCGGTGATCGCCCTTTCGCAGCTCAGCCGGGCCGTGGAAACGCGTGGTGGTGAAAAGCGTCCGCAACTCTCCGATTTGAGGGAATCCGGATCAATCGAGCAGGATGCGGATATGGTAATATTCTTGTACCGTCCTGAATATTACGGCATTACAGAAGACGAAGCAGGCAACTCGGTAGCAGGTGTAGGTGAAGTGATTCTGGCTAAAAACCGTGCAGGCTCCCTGGATACCATCCAGCTGCGCTTTATTGGTAAATACACCAAATTCGCCGACCTCGATTCCGGCTTCACCCCGGCTCCATTCTCAATCGACCGACCAATCCAGACCTCGAACCCGATATCATCATTCGAAAGCCAGGCCAAACCCACAGCGCCCCCAACAGGCGGAACACTCCGCAGCCGAGCCAACGACCTGAGCAATTTCGATTACAAAGGACCCGATAGTGAACCGCCGTTTTAAGATCATCGGCAAAAAATTACCGTTTGCACATTCCGCGGTTGCCGCCTGATTAAAGGATTATGTAACCGCATCCCCAAGTATATTCATTTGGATAGTCATCCCTTAAACGGACTATCCGAATGAAAAAAATCCCACACAAATTTCTCATTGCCTTCCTCGCACTAGGCGCGATTGCGCAATGCAGGCAAGAAACCGGCTCTCCTTCGCCCCATACTGCTTTACATTCAGATGCATTGACCGTAACCGCCGCTGACGCTGAGAAATTGGCACTTACCGGCCTCTCCGGACCATTAAACGCCACATCAAGAACCTCAGCCTCCACTTCCGGCCCTATAAAACGCATCAAAAGCCTCCGAACTTGGAGCGACGACGAGGGTAACCCGTTAATGCACATCATTTATTTCGAATCCGACGCCCAACCCGAAGCCGGATTCATCATCATTGCCGGCGACAAGCGCGTAATCCCCATCCTCGCCAAAGGCGACAGCGGTACTTTCAATCCTGACGGCGAAAACCCCGGCCCACGCATCTGGATCGAGCATGTGAAAGCCGAAGTCGCAGCGGGCAAAAAGGACGTGGCTACGCCTGAAAAAGGCGTTGAATTAATGTGGCGCAAGCTGGCAGAAGGAACCTTGACCGGTGGCCGGACGAACAATGAAGACCCTATTGATCCGACCAATTGCCCGCCGGATACGTATTACAGCACAGGGCTGCTGATAACATCGCAGTGGACTTCAGATCATGCGTATAGTATGTACTGTCCTTCCAAGGTATGAGACGCTTGCCCGACCGCCAATGCGGGATGCGGTGCAGTGGCCATTG
>CBIHPQ010000489.1:0-4875 GCA_966211825.1 uncultured Dyadobacter sp.
TCACGATGGGCCGCAACCTGTGCTTCACCGACTCGACTATGACCGATTACAATTTTTATAATGTGATGGCTAAATAAATTGGCAGCGACTGAAACCTGTCTGCGCCGGTTTTTGTAGTGCTGGTTATGAAACGCATTCACATTCTCGGTATCTCGGGTAGCCTCCGCGCCGACTCCACCAATACCATCATCCTAAAAACCTTGGGAAGCTTATTGCCTTCCGACATCACTTTTGAAATTTTCGAAGGCCTGGACGAAATTCCCAATTTCGTTCCTGGCCTTGACGATACGGCAGCCGTGGCCCGCTTCAAAACTGCCATCGCCCAGTCGGACGCCGTGGTGATATGCACACCCGAGTACGCGTTCGGAGTGCCGGGCGCTCTCAAAAATGCCCTCGACTGGACCGTCGGTACCGGGGACCTGAACGATAAACCCGTGTCTGCCATCAGCGCTTCTCCATTGAATTCTGGGGGAAACCATGCATTGGCGTCGCTATTGCTGACGCTTACTGCATTGGGTACCAAAAAGAATGATGCCTCTGCCCTATCCATTCCAAATGTTAAAGGGAAAATCGCAGACGGCCGTGTGGCCGATGTGCATACGCTGGATGAGCTCCGTATGCAATGCGCGAATCTGCTGCGCCTGATCGGAGATTAGGGCTATCCCCATCAAATCCTATTTATTATTCGGCAAACAAAAGACTACAAATATTGTAGAGTAATATCATTTAGTTTGATACATTTGGGCTTTATCCACCTTAAACGTTCTAACCAAATGAAATTTGAAACCTTGCAGCTCCATGCCGGCCAGCAGCCCGACCCCGTAACCAATTCCAGGGCCGTGCCTATATACCAAACCACTTCCTACGTTTTCAACAACGCCGAGCACGCTGCTAACCTTTTTGCCCTCAAAGAGTTTGGCAATATATATTCCCGCATTATGAACCCGACCAACGACGTTTTTGAAAAACGCGTGGCGGCGCTGGAAGGCGGTGTGGCTGCATTAGCGACCGCTTCGGGGCATTCGGCGCAGTTTCTGGCCATCAACAACATCACTACCGTCGGCGACAATTTCGTGACGACGTCCTTCCTGTACGGCGGTTCCTACAACCAGTTTAAGAATTCATTCAAAAACATCGGCGTGGAAGCGCGTTTTGCCGACGGCGACGATGTGAGCAGCTTCGAAAAGCTGATCGACGATAAAACTAAATTCATTTACCTCGAAACGATCGGCAACCCGAGCTATTCGGTACCCGATTTTGAGGCATTCTCCGCGCTCGCGAACAAGTACGACCTCCCATTGATCGTCGACAACACTTTCGGCGCTGCGGGGGCTATTTTTCAGCCTATCAAACATGGTGCGCACGTCGTGGTGCAATCGGCCACAAAATGGATCGGCGGGCATGGTACCTCCATTGGCGGGGTGATCGTGGATGCGGGAACGTACAACTGGGGCAACGGCAAGTTCCCGCAGTTTACCGAGCCTTCGCCAAGCTACCACGGCCTCGTCCTGAACGACGTCTTCGGTATCGGCGGGCCATTCGGCAATATACAGTTCATCATCCGCGCACGCGTGGAAGGCCTGCGCGACTGGGGCCCTTCCCTGTCGCCATTCAACTCTTTCCTGTTCCTCCAAGGGCTGGAAACGCTTTCACTGCGCGTAGAACGCATTGCCGAGAATGCATTAAAACTGGCGCAATGGCTTGAAAAACATCCGAAAGTGGAAAGTGTGAACTACATCGGACTGGAAGGCAACAAGTACCACCAGCTCGCTAAAAAATACCTCACACGCGGTTTTGGAGGGGTTCTATCATTCACGCTCAAAGGCGACAAGAAGACGGCCGAGCATTTCGTAGACAACCTGAAACTGATCAGCAACCTGGCCAACGTAGGCGACGCCAAAACGCTCATCATCCACCCCGCATCCACCACCCACTCGCAACTATCCGAAGAAGAGCAAGTTTCAGCCGGCGTTCTGCCCACGCAGCTGCGTATTTCGGTAGGTATCGAGCATATCGACGATATCGTGGCGGATGTGGAGCAGGCGATTGGGGCGGTTTAATTTTGAATGAGCCGCCGTGGAACGGGGAATGATTGAATGACTGAATAAATCGCGTAGCGATGTAATATTGGTAGGAATCAAGATATTATGTGTTTTCGAAAAATCCCGTCAGGGATGTAACAACAATGCATCGCTATCACCAGCGCGGTATTTGTTGTTACATGCCCAAGGGCATTTCAATAAATCGCAACACCACATTTTGCTACCAACGTTATATGCCTAACGGCATTCCCGATGTCTCGGCTGCTCATTCAGTCATTCAATCATTCACTCATTCACTCATTCAAAATTCAAAATTCAATCATCCGGTTGTTCAAATTTTATTCACTGATGCCTTCAAGCGCGAACATAAACGCGAACTGCAAGGCGATTTCTTTCAGGTAGTCAAATCGTCCCGAGGCGCCGCCGTGGCCGGCTTCCATGTTGGTTTTTAACAGGATGACGTTCTGATCGGTTTTGTGTGTTCTCAGCCGGGCTACCCATTTGGCTGGTTCGAAGTATTGCACCTGGCTGTCGTGCAAGCCGGTGGTTATCAGCATATTGGGATACGCTTTTTTCTCCACATTGTCATAGGGGGAGTAGGATTTCATATAATCGTATGAATCCTTGTTCTTGGGGTTGCCCCATTCGTCAAACTCGTTGGTCGTCAGTGGAATGCTTTCATCGAGCATCGTCGTTACCACATCCACAAACGGCACGTCGGCGATGATACCGCGCCAGAGGTCCGGGCGCAGGTTGCTGATCGCGCCCATGAGCAGGCCGCCTGCACTGCCGCCCTCGGCAAACAAATGCGCGGGCGATGTGTATTGCTCATGCACCAAATGCTCGGCGCAGTCGATGAAATCGTTGAAAGTGTTCTTCTTCTTGAACATTTTACCATCCTCATACCATTGCCGGCCCATTTCCTGCCCGCCTCGTATGTGCGCGAGTGCGTATATGAACCCGCGGTTGAGCAGGCTCAGGCGCGTGCTGCTGAATGCGGCGTCCATACTATTGCCATACGACCCGTAAGCGTAGAGCAAAAGCGGTGTTTCGTTACTTTTGGGAGTCCCTTTTTTGTAAACTATCGAAATCGGCACCTTTACGCCGTCGCGCACGGTCGCGTACAGGCGCTCGGTCACGTACTCTTCCGGATTATACCCGCCCACCACTTCCTGGCGCTTTTTCAGCTCCTTTTCGCGGCTTTCCATACTGTAATCGTACACCGAGCTCGGTGTCGTCAGGGAAGTGTAGACGTACCGGAGGTTTGTGCTGTTGTATTCCGGGTTGGAGCCGGCATAGGCCGTGTAGGCAGGTTCGCCGAAATCGACGTAATGTTCGGCATTGGTGTTGATATTGCGGATACGAAGCTGTAAAAGGCCGTTTTTGCGTTCGGTAACCACCAGGTGGTCCTTAAAAACGTCGATACCTTCGAGCAGCACGTCCGACCGGTTTGGAATAACCTCTTTCCAGTTTTCGACGCCGGTTTTGTCCAGCGGCGTTTCCATCAGCCGGAAATTCAATGCATCTTTATTGGTGACGATCAGGAATTTATCACCCTGATGGTCCACATCGTACAAAACATCCTTCATCCGCGGCTGAAACACCTCGAACTTGCCTTCCGGCTGGTCGGCATCCAGGATAAGGTATTCCGACGACATTGTGGCCGACGATGCGATCACGATATATTTCTCCGATTTGGTCTTGCCAACCCCGATGTAGTTGCTCCGGTCCTTCTCATTATAAACCACCGCGTCCTGCTTCGAATCAGTACCGAGCTTGTGGCGCTTGATCTTCTCGCTTAAAAGCGTTTTAGGATTGGTAGCGGTGTAGAACAGTGTCTTGTTATCATTTCCCCATTCCGAGCCGCCGCTTGCCGGGTAAATCTTGTCTTCGAAATGCTCGCCCGTTTCGAGGTTCTTGATGTAGATCGTGTATTGCCTTCTCGAAACCGTATCCACACCATAGGCCAGCAGCTTGTTATCAGGACTCACATTGAAACCAACTGCGGAATAATACGGATGTCCCTCCGCCATCTGGTCGATGTCGAGCAGGACCTCCTCCGGCGCTTCGAGCGTGCCTTTCTTGCGGCAATATTTGAAATACTGCTCGCCCTCTTCGCTGCGGGTGTAGTACCAGTAACCATTGCTGAACACCGGCACCGACTCATCCTTTTCCTTGATCCTCCCCTTCATCTCTGCAAACAGCGCTTCCTGGAATTTCGCGGTACCTGCCATCATCGTATCGGTGTAGGCATTCTCCGCTTTCAGGTATTCGACCACCTTGTCGCTGTCTGGACCTTCACGAAAAAAGTCGCCCATCCAGTAGTATTCGTCGTTCCGCTTGTCCCCGTGCATTCCGGTTTCATGGTCCTTCATTTCTGCTACGGGAGGTGTGGCCCCCGGCCATTGATATGCTTGTTTCACAGTTTTGTTTTGGTTACAGGAAAGAATGATAACAGCTAAAAGTAAGAAAATAATTCTCATACGCGCCCGGATGCAAGTTTTAGAATATTAGGTAAATACATTTAATACAAATAATTAATATTAAAAGCATTATAAAAGAATAGTACTTTTTATACTTTAAAATAATACTGAAAGATCGATTCATTTAATAAAAAAGCCGGGTGGAAATGTTTTATTAGTACTATTCTTTTAAACAGACATATACTTTTAATAAGTACTAAAAGAACTTTCCGGGCGATACTTCTCTTCTAAATCTACAAAAAACCGTCTGCAATCCCCTTCCGTCCCGGTAGTTGCATTATATTTGAGTTTCGATCATAAACTTACCTCATGGAAAAACCCGTTCATAAGCTGTTCCTTCTGGACGCTAT
>CBIHPQ010000490.1:0-4854 GCA_966211825.1 uncultured Dyadobacter sp.
CCCGCATGATATCGTCGGCGTCCGTTTTCAAGTCGGGCGAATCATAGCTTTCGAACTTTACACCCTTGGTTTTGAGCGTTTTCACCGTCTCTTCGATATTTTTAACTGGGAAATTGAGAACGGTAAATGTCGCCGGTTCGTGATTGGGTTTTTCATACAGGATCACTTCATAGCCCCCTGAAATGTGCAATTGAAGGACCGGCATTTCCTGTTCCTGCGAAACCTCTATTCCCAGGATCTCTCCGTAAAATTGTTTTGCTTTCTGCAAGTCATCTACCGAATACCCGCTGAATGCTTTGGTTTGTCCAAACATAGTTGTAGTGGTTAGTTGTTGATTGAAAAAAAGGGCACTATCAGGCCTGCTCGCTGACAGGCAAGTCGTCGGTATCATACTCGGCCTCAGGTTTTCGATAAACGAGTGATAATTTCCGGTAAGCAGCCGACCGCATGGCTATCAGCGTGACGATAAGGCCCACAATGCCCGTAACGATAAATAATAGCGCCAGACCTCGCGCAGTACCGGTCCCAAACCAGGAGCCGATCAGGCGGACTCCCGCGCCGGTGGTCATAAAGGGAATGAAGATAAATTTGGCGATAGGCCCGATCATGAACGCGGTGATCGGGGAAGCCGCCTGTTCAATGCTTTGTGCAAATCCGAAAACGCGCCCCTGCCTTTCGGGAGGGATAACTTTTTGCAGGATGGTTTGTTCAGTTGCTTCAACGACGGGAATGAGGCACAGGTAAACGAACATCCCGATGCCCAGCAAAACAATCGACGACTGGATCGGGAAAATCATACAAATGGCCCACATCACGATATTTGCCGTAAAAAGGGTTCGCAAAGGCATTTTACCAAGCCCACGCTTGGCAACCACCAGTCCGCCGACGATGAAGCCGAGGCTGAGCACGCCCCACAAAATTCCCCACGCCTGTACGGACACGAGCGACAGACCGTAAGCGTCCATCAACGACATGAATACGCCTCCGAGGAAGTTGTTGAAAGTATTGAAGAAAATCAGTCCAAACAGCCCGGGTACCATTCCTACGGCGGCTATCGTGCCGCGGATATCGATATGCTGCGTATGCGGTTCGGTGTGGACGACTTCCTTTTCCGGAATGCTGATCGTCATCAAATGCAGGATAACGAGTACACTCAACCCTACGGCAAGCACCATCATCCACAGCACACCCAGATAACCGATCACGAGACCGCTAAAAATCGATGCTACCAGAAACGACACCCCATTGGCAGTACCCACCATTCCATTGGCCTTGTCACGGTTTTCTTCTTCGATCAGAATGGTAACCACGGTGGATAGCGCAATGGTGCGGATGTTGCCCGTAATGGCCCCGAAAAGGCAGAGTGTAATAAAAAGCCAGAGATTAACGCTCGAATCGTCCTTAAAAACGGCGTCCGGCGTGGACAGGTAAATGATCAGGGCGAGGATGTAGAGCGCCAGTGTGATGCTCGCCGAGAGCATCATGGATGTCTTCTTCCGGTACCGGTCAACGATTGAGCCGAGGAAAAAGCCCGAAACGGCTACCGTTGCAAGGTATACCCCGGCCATGACCGATGTGGCCAACACAGATTTGGTTTCAAGATAAACCCAGAATGTGACGGCAAACCAGACAAACGTGTTCGTAAGCGCGGCCGCCAGTGAATTGGCGAGCACCGCATAAAAGGTTTTCATAACGATACGGGTTAATGACCGGAACGCCGGACCGTCGGATAGTCACCGGCTTGTGAAGTCTTGATACAAAAATACGGCCAACCGTTCACATCCCCGGGGTGAGTATGGGACAATTTACGGGTGTGATTGTGCCAAATGAAGTTTTGGCAGCGGGGAGAAGCTTGGAGAAATGAAAAACCCCGGAACGTCCGGGGTCTGCGCTATTTGGGAGCCACGCGCTGAGGCGCGGCCTTGGGTGCATTGGTTTGCGACGGCTGCGATACCGGCGATTGTGTATTAGCCTGCCCTGGCTGTGGTACGGCCTGGCCGGTAGTGGTCGTCGTCGGGGTTTGTGCCGGGGCAGTTTGAGTGCCGGGCGCATAAGTGCCCGTGACAGGCGCTTGCTGCATTTGTACCTGCTGCACCTGCTCCGTCGTTACGGTCGTCTGCTGCTGGACCACTTGCGGCTGGTAGCGTTCGGGCATGGTCCGCGGGTCCTGCGAGGTGTTGACCTTCGGCACCATTCCCTGCGGGGTTGATGGCCGGGAGTTCACTTCAAAACCCAGGTCCTGTACGTCGGATACTTTCTGCACGGGAGCGGGTGCCGGCTGCACGATGGTGCCAAGCTGCCCGGGCGCTTCCGGTGCTATCTGGCCCGTAGGTTTGGGTTTATATGTCGCGGCAGGGGACGATTGCGCGCCCGAATACGCTTTGGGGACCTGGCCCGACGGTGCGGGCTGGCTCACCTGCGCATGGGCCGTGTTCATTGCAAACAGTAAGCCCGCAGTTGCTGCTACTGTCAATACTTTGGATTTCATGTGCGGCATAGTTCTCTACTTCAAGTGTTTCAATGATGCTAAGTTAGGTACTAAAACCATTCCATGAAAATCAAAGCCCCATTTCTGCTTCTCCTAAAGCAGGCGTGCTGCTTACAATGGAAAAGAGAAATGGGGCGAAGCTTATCGGCAATTAGTAGCGATCCCAGAAGAATGGAGGCTCCACACCCAATGCGCGCAGGTACACGAAGCCTTGCGCCCGGTGATGGATCTCGTTATCGATCAGATAGAGGATCGTACCGTAGATCGTATTCTCGTACATTCCGAATGCGGCTTCCCTCTCGTTGAAGCGCTGCGGCGGGATTTGTGGCCATAGCGTGTTGATGTATTCCGTTACAAGGTCCCAGAGGTTCAGAACTTCCGCTTTGGTCGCCGGGGCCGGTGTGGAATGATCGAGTACCGGTTCACTGAACGTCCAGTCGCCGAACACAATACCACGGATACCGGGAGCGGCGAGGCCGATCATCTCCATGGTGAGCTGGGCGTAAGTACGCATGCCGCCGATCGAAAAAGTATAAAACTGATCCTCAGGAAATGCCTCAATAACCTTACGGCTGAGCCTGCGGTGGCCTTGCCAATGTTCCAGAAGTGCTTCGGCCGAGATAATGTTTGTGCTAATTGCCGCCTCTTTTTCGATGCTGTTAGTTTCCATGTCAAAGGTTTTTAAAGTTTATTGTTTGATTACATTACAAACTAAACATCGTCCAGTGACAGCAGTATGTCAGCAGTATTTTGGTACCTGCGAAAAAAGTCGGTTTTATTTCAAAACAGTCAGATCGGGCCCGAAATGGTAGGATTTTCCCTTCGATGTGGGTATCGACACGGTCTTGCCTCCGTAGCGCAGCTTGCAGGCATTGCCGGCTTTCGAGCGGACTGTGAGGCCGGTGAGCCTGCCTTTTTTCCATTCCATATCCATTTCAAAACCGCCCCGGGTGCATAGCCCGCTGACGCGGCCGTCGGGCAATGCTTTGGGCAGGGCAGGAAGGATAGTGATCTCCCCCAGATGGCTTTGCACCAATATTTCGAGGATACCCGCCGCGCCCCCGAAGTTGCCGTCGATCTGGAAAGGCGGGTGGGCATCGAACAAGTTAGGGTAGGAGCCGCCACCGCTCATTTTCTGGCCGGCATCGTACACCGGGTTGAACAGCTTGCGGATCATCGTATAGGCATGCTCCCCGTCCAGGAAACGCGCCCAATAATTGATTTTCCAGGCCAGACTCCATCCTGTGCCGTCGTCGCCGCGGTAATTGAGGGATTTCATGGCGGCCTTTAACAACCCGGGCGTTGCCGAGGGTGTAATTTCTTCACCCGGGTACACACCCCACAAGTGCGACACGTGCCGGTGATGGCTCGTCGTATCGTCGATATCGGTCATCCATTCCTGCAACTGGCCGTGACGGCCGATATGGTTGGGCGCGATCTGCTTCGAGGTTTCTGAAAGTTTTTTCGCAAATGCGTCGTCAGTGTTAAGTATTCCCGCTGTTTCAATGCAAGCCTTGAACAATGCCCGGATAATCTGATGATCCATCGTCGGGCCCGCAACCAGGCCGCCATTTTCGGGGGAGTTCGAAGGTGAGCTGACCAGCTGGCCCGTTTTTGGGTCTTTCACGAGAAAGTCTAGGAAGAACTCGGCGGCGCCTTTCATTAAAGGATATGCTGTGTTTTGTAAAAAAGCCTTGTCCTGCGTAAACCGGTAATGCTCCCACAAATGCAGGCTCAGCCACGCACCGCCCGTCACCCAAATGCCGTGATTGGAAGCGTTGATAGGCGCCGCGCCCCGCCATACGTCCGTGTTATGGTGTACAACCCAGCCTTTGGCCCCGTAATGCTCTTTCGCCACTTCCGCCCCGGTTTCGGAAACGTCCTTTACCATCCTGAACAATGGCTCGTGGCATTCGCTGAGGTTGGTCATTTCCACCGGCCAGTAGTTCATTTCGGTGTTAATGTTGACCGTGTATTTGCTATCCCAGGAAGGATTTAACTTATGGTTCCATTTGCCTTGCAGGTTGGCCGGGTGGCTTCCCGGACGGCTACTGGAAATGAGCAGGTAGCGGGCGAACTGCACATATAATGCCAGTAATGCAGGGTCATCGGGGTTCTTTTTGAACTGGCTCAGGCGCTCGTCGGTAGGACGTGCGGAAGCCGCGCTATTCGGAAGAACGATTGCGAAACGGTTGTAAAGTTTCTGGTAATCACTCAAATGGGCTGCATATGCCTTGTCGAATGCCGGCGCTTTCTGCAAAATACCGGTCGTGTTGGCGGCCGGGTCGCCGGTGTCGGGTTTGTAATCGCTTTAATTTGTTTCCGCACCAAGTAAGAGCGTAGCCAGGCGTGCAATAGAAAAAGTC
>CBIHPQ010000491.1:0-4852 GCA_966211825.1 uncultured Dyadobacter sp.
GCGACGACGCGACGCTGATCGGGCATTCGATCTGGATCTACATAGCCGAGCGTTACGGAAAGGACAAATTCTCGGACATTCTCAACCTCACCCGCATTATCCGCACCGAGCAAACCAGCATTACCAGTACACTCGGCGTGCAATCCTACAACCGCTTCCTGCGCGATTGGCGGGCCTATTACCTGAACCAGACCAAGAATGCGGAACAGTTCTATTCTGACCCCAATCCGACCTGGAAATACAAGCTGAACGAATTCAATGTGACCGACGCCAGCGCGGTGATCAAGATTTCGCCGGATAAGAAATTTACGGCGGTGAGCGAGATCAAAAACGGTCGCTACCGGGTGTATTTGTTTGATAGTGAAACAGGTTCTAAAAAGATAGTCCGTCAGGGTAAACTGGATATTATCGGAGGCCGCATGAAAACGCAGCCGCCGCTGTTAGGCTGGTCGCGCAACAATGTGCTGACAGTCCTTGCGTCGGAAAACGACAAGAAGAACCTGTATATGTTTGAAAACGTCGGCACGAAAAAGATCAAGATCAAGCTGAAACGCAATATCCGCGGGCTTGATCAGGTTGTCGATATGGACGTGTCGCACGACGGAACGATGCTCGCGGTGAGCGCCGACAAGGCCGGCCAGAACGATCTATTCCTGATCAGCGTAGCCCGGGCTTCGGCATTGCCGTTGACCAACGACCTTTACGACGATCTTTCGCCGCGGTTTATCCAGGGTTCATCACGCCGCGTGGTGTTCTCATCGAACAGGCCGGTAGATTCGCTGGGCAGGGGAGATAAAGGCAGTTTTAAATCCATTGCACCCTCCTACACGCTCTTTGAACACGATGGCACACCACGTTCCGAAAACCTGGTCAAGCTGGTTGAGTCGGAAGGGAAAACCAAAGTGACACCGGTTTATGCGGATGAAAATGATGTGATCTATTTGTCCAACGGCAAGGGCGTCAACAACCTGTTTAAGTATAACCGCGCATCGCAAACCAGTTCGCAGCTTACCAACTACATTCAGAACATCCGCAATGCCGATGTGAACCTGAAAGCTGCCGGCGGCGCATTGGCCTACACCTACCTGAACGACGGCTATTACACTGCCGCTTTCAAAAGCGGTTTCGACATTAATGCGACCGTGAACCCACCGTCATTGACAGTGGCCAGCGCGGGTAACCCCGGCAACGCCACCAATGCGACCAATGCAGTCAAGACTGATTCTGTTGCCAATGCGGCACAGGCGGAGCAAGCGTCAAAACTTGCCCTGAAAGATGGAGAGGTTGATACCGACAATTACGAATTCGATGAGGATATTTTAAAATCATTTGAATCGAGAAGAAACCGTGGAACCTTCCCTACCACACCGGGAGTGGCATCACGGACGAAAGCAGTTCGTGAAAACATCGCGATCAAAGGACCTTACAACTACAAAGGCCTGTTTATCACCAATGATGCAAGTTCCGACTGGCGTATTGACCCGATCCGTGGATTTGGCTACGCACAGTCCATTTCAATGAATGACCTGCTCGAAAATCACGTGATCAAAGCCGGGATCTTCATCTCTTCCAATTTCAGGAACAGTGATTTGTTTGCAGAATATAACAACAATACCTATCGCGTCGACTTCGGCTTGCGTGTAGACCGCAAGACACTGTACAACGATTCGGAAGGCCTGATCCAGAAATACCGGTTCAATCAGCTGATGTTTACGGCATCGTACCCATTCTCGACAACGAGCCGCCTGTCGGTATCGCCGATGTTTACATCTACCCGGATGATCGACGTATTGCTCCCGAATCCGGATCTGTCGTCGAACTATGGAGGTGTACGCAGCGAATTTGTATTCGATAATACCCGCGTAAATGGTTTGAATATGATGGAAGGAACGCGTTTCAAGCTGCGTTACGACCTGTACCAGGGTTTGAGCAACGGAAATGAAAGCTTCAACCGCGTGAGCCTTGACCTGCGCCATTACCAGAAAATCCACCGCGACCTGATCCTTGCAGTACGCGCGTCAGCCAGCCATTCGGGTGGCCGGGCGCCTAAGCAGAATATCCTGGGAGGTATGGAAAACTGGATCGGCAACAAAAAGGAAAACCGTACTGGCGATAACCCGCTGAACTTCCAGCGCGACAACCGCGACATTTTCTTCGCCGATTTCGCAACGAACCTGCGCGGTTTCAGACTGAACAGATTATCCGGCACGAGCTACATGTTACTGAATGCCGAGTTGAGAATCCCGCTGGTGAAATACCTCTACCGCGGCGCCATTACTTCAAGTTTCCTCCGCAACTTCCAGATCGTCGGCTTCGGCGACATTGGTACTGCCTGGACGGGGAAAGGGCCATTCAGCGAGAACAACAGCCTGAACACGCAGATCATCGGGGATGATAATGAGACATTCCGCGCAACGGTTACCAACTATAAAAACCCTTACCTGATGGGTTATGGTGCCGGTGTGAGAACGACGCTTTTCGGGTTCTATGCCAA
Organism: uncultured Dyadobacter sp.; assembly: GCA_966211825.1. Taxonomy (GTDB): domain Bacteria; phylum Bacteroidota; class Bacteroidia; order Cytophagales; family Spirosomataceae; genus Dyadobacter. Next base: position 2,495 of record CBIHPQ010000491.1, read on the forward strand.
ATTTGATTATGCCTGGGGAGTGGACAACGGCTATACCAACAAGCCAATTCCTTACGTAACATTGGGTTACGATTTTTGATCTGATCAGACAGTAAAAAAGTATTAATAGAGAGTTATAAAGATGGCAAGAGATTGACTCTCCTGCCATTTTTGTTTTCATAACCCAATTCCAGTGCCTATGTACCTTAAAAACACACATCACTCTCTGACAAGGATTTCTCTCGCAGGATCATTACTAATGGGCAGCTTCGGCGCGGCCACGGCACAGCGGGAAGTGCTGTACGAACAATATGTTCAAAACCCGATGTCGATCAATCCCGGCTTTACGGGCGTCCGTGAAGACTTCAATATGACCGCCACTTTCCGCCGGAAATGGTTCAATATTCCAAACTCCCCCACCAGCCAAACCTTCGCCGCGGACGGAACAGTCGCGAATGGCAAGTTCGGTATCGGTTTTCAGGCATTAAACGACCAGACGAGCTATTTCACGACGACCGGTTTTGTCGGCTCATTTGCATTTCACCTCGGCTTGTCGGATACCTGGAAACTGGGCCTCGGTGCACAGGGGGGCATTAACGTGCTGCCGGTTTCGGACGGGACTACGATCAGCAACAACCGCGCATTGGGTAGTTTCGGGCTCGGTGCCTGGCTTCGTTCCGACCGGTTGTATTTTGGCATATCCAAGCCGGAAGTACTTTCGCAAAAGTTCGGCGATCAGGTTGTGGGGACGCTTTACCGTCGGCCGCTTTACATTACGGCAGGCGGAAGCTACGATCTGAGCGAAGATGTGATGATGCTTCCGCATGTTTTGTTTATCCAGGAAAAAGAACATAGGCTCAGATTTGACATTGGGTCGCGGTTCTGGTTCAGGGAGAAGGTGGGTATTGGCGCGTCTTATCGGGTAGGCGGCGGATACAGTTCATTATCGACGAAAGTGGATTATTTGCAGTTAACCGCTGAGGTTCAGGTAGGAAGAAATGTGCGGTTGGGCTATTTTTACAGCACGCGGCAGGTGGAACAGATCTATGCAGCCTATACCGGACCGAAAGGGATCCATGAGCTCATGCTGAAATTTATCCCGAATCCCAAAGGTTTTCAGAAATACTAATGTCAAGAACCATTCCAAATCGTCTTTCAGGTTAAGTTAAAAGGATATTTTTATTCGTAATCTTTACATAACTCTCGTACCTTTGTGCCGTAAATGAAATACTCACTTTTGTGATGGATAAATACACTTATATAGCAAATTCCGACGCCGCTTATATTGAAGAATTGTACAATTCCTATAAGCAAGATGCAGCTTCCGTTGATGAAGGCTGGCAAAAGTTTTTTGAAGGTTATGATTTTTATCAAAAATTTCCTGTCGGAGGCAATGGCCATGCCAATGGTACTGCCAACGGTAAGGAGGCTGCGATAGTTGGAAAATCGGATCCTGCCCGAATCCGCAAGGAGATGGAAGTGGTGCATTTGATCCGTGGATATAGGTCGAGGGGACACCTTTTGGCGACTACGAACCCGATCCAGAAAAGGAAAGACCGTCGCCCGCAATTGGATATTGCTGATTGTAATCTGGGCCCCGAAGACCTCGATACCGTTTTTGAAGCTGGTGTTGAGGTCTTTGACCGTCCGGCCACTTTGCGTGAGATCGTCGATTCTTTGAAAAAGATCTACGCAAGTAATATTGGTTTTGAATACCTCTACATCCGCGACCGCGAGCAAAAAAGCTGGTTGCGCAAGAAAATCGAGAAGGAAGCATTGACAATGAGCTTCTCGATCGATGAGAAAAAGCATATCCTTTCAAAACTCAATGAAGCCGTTGTTTTTGAAAACTTCCTGCATACCAAATACCTCGGACAGAAGCGTTTCTCGCTGGAAGGTGGCGAAACGACGATCCCCGCGCTCGACGCGATGATCAACAAAGCTGCCGAAATGGGGGTGGTGGAAGTGATGATCGGTATGGCGCACCGCGGCCGTCTGAACGTGCTCGCAAACATCATGCAGAAGACCTACGGGCAAATCTTCAACGAATTTGAGGGTAACCTGCCCGACCAGGTTTGGGGAGACGGTGACGTGAAATACCACATGGGTTTTGCCAGCCAGATCACTACCAAAGACGGCAATAATGTACACCTGAAACTTGCACCGAACCCGTCACACCTCGAAGCGGTGAACCCGGTGGTGGAAGGGTACATCCGCGCCCGCGCCGATGGCATGTACGATAGCGATTACGATCGTGTGTTGCCTGTATTGATCCACGGTGACGCTGCTGTGGCAGGACAGGGGATCGATTACGAGGTCACGCAGATGTCGGCCTAGAATGGCTCTTATACTCCAGGGACCATCCAATTTGTGAATAAC
>CBIHPQ010000492.1:0-4846 GCA_966211825.1 uncultured Dyadobacter sp.
AACCCGCTCATCAATTACTACGGGCAGGAAAGGATGAAAAAAGTGAATACGCTCTTTGCTTCGCTTTACGGAAAGATCAAGCTGCCTTTTGGATTTGACTACAAAATATCATTTCAACCGCGGTATGAGGCGTTGAAGGACTATAATTTCTGGTCGTCCAAAACCCTCGACGGCGGCTCCACGCGCTCGGGAGGGTATGCCACACGCGACGACGCGTCTACATACGAGTACATTCTTGACAACCTCCTGCACTGGAACAAACAGTTTGGGGTCCACCAGTTCGATGTGACTTTGCTGTACAGTGCCGAGCGCAACCGCGGATGGTCGTCCAAGATCGCCAACCAGGGGTTTGTACCGAACGAAAACCTCGGTTTTCACGGCCTGCAATATGGTACCAGCCCCGCGGTGAGCACGAACGACACACAAATCACCGGCGACGCGGCCATGGCGCGGCTCAACTACACTTTGTTTGACAAATACCTGATCACCGCTTCCGTGCGCCGCGACGGCTTTTCGGCATTTGGTACCAAGCAGCCGAGGGCGGTGTTCCCGGCGGCTGCGGTGGCCTGGAAGATTTCGGAAGAGAAGTTTTTCAATATCAATTTCGTGAGCCAGATGAAGGTGCGTTTGTCGTGGGGCGTGAACGGCAACCGCGATATCGGGGCGTATTCGGCGCTGGCGCAGCTGCTCTCGGCCATGTATTACGATGGTACCAATGTGCAGGTGGGCGTCTACAACAACTCGCTCGCGAACCCGAACCTCGTTTGGGAAAAGACGAAGTCTATCAACGTCGGAATGGACCTGAGTATGCTTAAAAACCGCATCGATCTCAGCGTGGAATATTATGATATGACGACGACCGACCTGCTCATGAAACGTCTTTTGCCCGAAATCACCGGTTTTAAGGATATTACCACGAACCTGGGCTTGCTCGGTAACAAGGGTTTTGAAATGACGATTAACACGATCAATACCGAGCAGTCGAATTTCTCGTGGCGCAGCGGACTTGTATTTTCATTTAACCGAAACAAAATCAAACGGTTGTTCGGCGACTACAAAGAAGAAACCGTGGATGGCAAAGCTGTTCGCACGGAGCTTCCCGACTATTCCAATGAATGGTTTCCGGGCCAGCCGATTGACCGCGTGTGGAATTATAATGTAACCGGAATCTGGCAGACGGCCGAGAAAGACGCAGCGGCCGTGTACAAGCTGCAACCGGGCGATTTCAAAGCCGTGGATGTGGACGGAAATGGAAAATACGAGGCGCTGATGGACAAGCAGTTTATCGGCTACCGTCAGCCGCGCTTCCGGATCGGTTTGCGGAATGAGTTTACCTTCTTCAAAAATTTCTCCGCCAGCATCTTTCTCCGGAGCGAGCTGGGCCATATGGCGCCATTTGCCGAAGGCCTGCGCACGGGTGGCTCCGACACCTACGACCGCCGGAATACCAACGATTTCCCGTACTGGACGCCCGAAAACCCGACCAACGAATATGCGCGGCTGAACACCAATACCAACGTGTTTGGTGGCGGGATCAAGGTTTACAAAAAGCTGTCGTTCCTGCGGGTGCAGGATGTGAATGTGGGCTATTCTGTGCCTTCGGAGCTTTCGAAAAAGCTCAAATTCAACAACGTGCGCATCTTTGCTTCGGCCCGTAACCTGCTCACATTCACCAAATGGCCGGGCTGGGACCCGGAAGCCTGGGATTCCGATGGAAACAACATTCCGATGCCTAAGAATTTCACGGTCGGGCTTAACCTGTCATTGTAAACCGCCATTCATCTCAGCATTATGAAGAATTTCAAATACCTCATAGCATTTGTTTTGCTCATCAGCCAATCGGCGTGCGACAAGGATTGGCTGAAACCTGAGCCGCTGTCGTTTTTCAGCCCCGAGAATGTATTCGTCGATAAGGCGGGCATGGAAGCATTGCTTATTACCATGCGCAAGGACCTCAAAAACGAGAGTACCGGCACGATGCCGAACCTGACGATGGAGTTTGCAGCCTCCGACCTCGCGTCGCCCTGGTCGCAGCTCGATTTTTATAACCTCACACCCAATACCGACCAGTATTACCGCTTCCTGGCCATGTTTACGGTAATTTATTCGTCGATTAAAAATTGTAATGTGCTCATCACCAGGATTGATGAAATCAAATGGGCGTCGGAGCAGGAGCGGAATGCGATATTGGCCGAGGCGTTGTGGCATCGGGCTTACTGGTACTACCGGCTCGTCAACTCTTACGGCGATGTGCCATTTCTGAGTGGTGAAATACAGGAAGCGAAACTGGATTTTCAGACGCACAGCCGCTGGGCAATTCTCTCGAAAATCCAGGCCGACGTTGAATATGCAGCTGAATGGCTACCCGCAACGGCAAAATCGGGCGTGATCACGAAAGGCGCGGCCAACCATTTGCTAACCAAAATCTACCTCGCGAATCTCGAATACGACAAGGCCATTGAGGCAGCCAACAAGGTAATCAACGGCCCGTATGCATTGATGACCCAACGCTTCGGCATCGATGCCACGAAAGGGTATCGCAACCTGATCTGGGATCTGCACCGTGCCAAAAATTTCAGCATTGCGCAAAATACCGAGACGATCCTGGCGTCTATCGACCGCTACGAGGCGCCTCCCGCTGCACGCTCCGCAGGCCTGTACACGATGCGGCTTTACAATTGCCAGTGGTTCCAGCCGCAGGTGCTCGATAGCCAGGGCAAGCCGGGAATGGTCGCAAGCGGGCCAATGTACGATTCGCTGGGCCGGGGAAATGCCAATATCAGGCTCACAGGCTATTTTCAGTACGATATCTGGTCCTACAAAGGTGCCAACTGGCGCAACACGACCGACCTGCGCCGCGCAGATATCAACTGGGTAGACATTCATGAATTGAAATACAACAACCCGGCCTCCGTCGATTTCGGCAAGCCGATCAGCACGAAGTTCCTCGCCGCGCAGGTGGATACGTTCAAGCACGTGTATGCGATGCCGCATTACATTATGTACAATCCCCAGGACGACCCCAAAGCAACGCCGATGGGTGGTAATGGCGACTGGTATATTTTCAGGCTCGCCGAAACGTACCTGTTGCGGGCCGAGGCTTACCTCTGGAAAAATCAGCTGGCATTGGCCGCAGACGATATCAATAAGGTCCGTCAACGCGCCAAAGCATTACCCATTTCGGCAGGTGAGGTGACGATCGATTTCATCCTCAACGAGCGTGCACGCGAGCTTTTTGCCGAAGAACCGCGCCATTCCGAGCTTGTCCGCATTTCCTACATCATGGCCAAAGCCGGCCTGAATGGTTACAGCCTGGGCAATTTCAGCGAAAAGAACTACTATTTCGACCGCGTGATGAAGTACAATAACACCTATGAGAAGAAGATCCAACTGCTGGGCAATACGGCCAATATGGCGCCATTCCACGCGCTGTGGCCTATTCCGTCGCTCGTGATCACGGCGAATACCAAGGGTGTGATCAATCAGAACGTCGGGTATGATGGTGCCAACCGGAATCTTCCGCCGCTGACGAAAATCGAGTAAATGCGGGAACAAAAAAAACGGGCCGTAGCATGAAGCTGCGGCCCGTTCTAACTTACTTCTATGAAATGGATCAGTAGTCGATCGCCTTTCGGGAAATGTACAAAGTGCCGCGCACGTCTTTGGCGTCGCACAGGGTAACATATCCGTTCTTGTCGCAAAACGGCGCAGAAGCCGCCACATATATCCTTGATTTGCTATCGAACTGAACGCTCATAAGCGCATGGCGTTGCGGCAGGCCGATTTTGCGGCCACTTTCACTCTTGATACCGATGTCGTCCACGGTTCCATTGGCATTGTAAACGCGGTCGATGCTGAACCGGATGCCATTGCCCGAATGCGCGTAATTAAGTGGGATCTTCATGTCGTCGAGCGTAAGCCGCGCCGGAAGGGCCTTCCAGTTTTCTCCGCCATTGACGCTGAAATAGTAGGGTCGGATCGCATAGCGGTTGCCCGGGTCGTTGCTGGTGCTGGTTTCCGTGTCCAGCGCGAACAGCGTGTCGTTACGGGCTGTTAGTCCGGCAAGGCCGATGTTGGTTTGATAATCGGCTTGCTTCCAGGATTTACCTTTGTCTTTGGTATAGTAAATCCGAAACCGGTCGGTGATCAGCAAAGTGCCGTCAATATCACCGTAAACGGCCTGGATTTCGCGATTTTCAGGCGCGCGGAGGATGTACCAGTCTTTGTCTTCCACCTCGCTTTCGGGGCCGGGAACGTCTTTGTCATGACGGCAACCTACGAACGCCAAGAGGGAGAACAGGATGATAAATGTTTTTTTCATGGATAACAGGCGAGTAAGTTTTGTAGTGGTTACAATTTAAATACTAAACCTGTTACCATTTGCATTTCTAATGTGAATTAATTGTGAATTCAATCACTCTCCCGCCAGCCGCTGCAAATCCGATTGTGCCAAACGGTAATTCAATTGCGCCGCGAGCAAATCAGCCTCGGCTTTGGCCAAAAGCGAACGGGTGCTGAGAATGTCCGCTTCGAGGTTCAGTCCGGATGCCTGCCTGTCGGTTTGCACCTTCAATTCTTCTGTACGGTACCTCACCGCCTTTTCGGCCACTGCGATCAGTGCCGTGGCTTGCGTGAGCTTTCGGTGCGTTTTAGCGACGTCGTTTCTGACCTGGTTTTGGGTATTGGCCAAATTTTCCTGTGACTGCTGGCTCAGCAAATGCCGCTGGCGTATCACCTGCTTGTTCGCGACCATTTCCTGGATATTCCATTTGAACTGCGCGCCCACAAACGGGTTATTGTTCGGGAAAAGCAAGTTACCGGTTTGGTAGGAATACCCGGCGACGAG
>CBIHPQ010000493.1:0-4846 GCA_966211825.1 uncultured Dyadobacter sp.
TGTCTCGATATGCTCGATCCAGGCCAGTTTAATGCTATTTTCAAAAAGAGGGAGAACTTCACGTGCACCGACGAGCCCGAGCTCCAAGCCTTTATCCAGAATAGCTTTGGTGGCGCTTCTCTGCGTGTCGGTCATCTCTTCCCACAGCCTGTCCATATCGGCCATGGAATCAAAATCATCGCGTAATGCATCCAGCGAAAGCGCGCTGTAACCCGCCGGATCGTCGATCAGCGCGGTGATCTGCTCTGGTAAGAGGTATGGCAGCATCGCTTTTTCCATGCGGTCCCACACTTGCAGCCATTGTTTAATATTTTGAATGGTTTCCAAAAAGCGGTTCAGCTCATGAGTAGCTCCAACTATTGTATGAAAAACCTTCGTCCAACCACCCGCCTCCATACGCGCCACGGCATCCGCTGCACGCTCGGCAGATTTGAAGAATGACAAATACTCTGCGGCACGGTCTGCCGAAAAATCATCGATTAATGCCGGTTCAAAACCCAAAATGGCATGTTGCAACCACGATTCCAGCTGTTTGCGGTTCCTGAGGCGTTCTTCCAGCAGCATCAGATGTTCCAGCGAAACGGTGAGGCCATTGGCAGTTGCTACCTTTTCAATCTCCTTTTTCTCTTTGCTGAAAACATCCCAGAAAAAGCCGGAAACAGCCGATTGCTTTGTTTCCAGCGATTTTTTCAGCATCATTTCAAACGCATTCAGCTGCTGTGCCGGTACCGACATTTCAATGCCGCCCTCAGCTACAAACCCCTCCATCACATCTACGACCTGGCGCACGTATGCAAGGCGCTCGTGTGCGCTCGCGGGAGAGCCTGCGTATTTTTTCACGAGTTTCCAGCAGGAATCATCGGTAACCAGCTCCGTAATGTCATTAAGCCGCTCCACGATCTCCTTCCGGTTCCGGAGGAATGATTTTTCAAATGGAACACCCCCTACCTGCTCAAAAACGCGGGTTTGCTTTTCGAATGCAACCGGCCATTCGGACAGCATGTTTTCCATTGTCCTTAACTCCGCCATTCCGAATGCTGAAAAGCTCCGGCGTTTTCGCCAGGGATGTGCGGGATGGATCAGGAACGCATAATCGGCATAGGTCTTCAAATCCCTTTTAAAACCATCCCAGGTATCGATCCTGAACTGCCGGTAGTAAGGCCGCATGTCGGCGTGCGGGGCCTGCGGATCGCTCGTCAGGTAAAGTTCTTTGATGCTAACCCCGCATTCTGTTTCATCAAACAATGCGGAGCGGAAACTATCCAGTTCGCCCACCGTCTTATCGATCGCACGGCTTTCCTGGGTAAATTGTCTTTCCAGAAATACGGAATCCAGACTGTAATTCTGCTGCCGGTAAGCCTCTACTTTCTCTATTTGAGACGCAATCTGGCTGTACAATGCCGACCGGTCATTTTTAAAATCGTGGATAAGGCCGGTGAAATCCTTCATACCGGTAGTCGCCAGACGTTGATACACCACATCCAGCGCTGCCCTTTTTTGGCATACCAATAAAACACGCTTGCCCTTGGAAGTAAAATCGGCGATCAGGTTGCAGATCAGCTGCGACTTGCCGCTTCCCGGAGGCCCCTGCACAACTACCGACCGACCGGATTTGACCGCCAGGATAATCTCTTCCTGTGATTCATCGACGGGAAATGGGGTCAGCACATCTTCCTCACGGGATGGGCGATTCTCACGCTGCGGTATCTCTTCCGAAGGTTCGAAATCGTAACCCTCGTTACTGCGCTCGTCGGCAATGCCGATCAGCGGAAGCTTGAAATTTTCCTCTTCTTCCAGGTCGAGGAGCCTGTTGTAATCGGGTACCAGATAGGATCCGGCCTGCGGAAAAATGCCCAGCACCGCCTCGGGATACAGTTTTAGCTCTCCGTTGCGCTCATTGGCAGCGAGGTCGGAGCTCTTTTCACTGCTGAATGCAATGAGCTTATCTTCAAAAAGCTGCTGGTTAAAATTGATCTTGAATGGCGTCGATTTCAGCCATTCGTAGAGCTGTGTCCTGAATTCGAGGAAGTCGTCCGGAAAGTCTTCAAACGACTTTTCAAGCACTTCATCGGGAATTTTTGTTTCATTGAAATGCCCGTAGGCCAATGCGAAACTCTGATTCAAGGCGACATTACTATCATCGCGTCCGAAAAGGCACCATTGCTCCCGGTCCATACGCAACGTTACCGGAAAAAACAGCAGGGGGGCGTGAATGGGCGTGCCGTCGGAAAGCTTACCTTTCACAAACGGGTAACCCAAATACAAATCGCGCGAGCCTCTTTCCTCTTCAATGAAGCGCTCAGTGCGTGCTATTTTGCGCAATCGCTTGCTGGCTTCATTTACTTTCTCAAACCGCGGATCGGCCACGTCGCACAATGCGACGCGATTGCTCCCCTGCACCACCTGCTTCAATACCTCCACAGAAGGTTTCGACAACAGGAAATCGGTGTCGTGGAAATCCAGGAACTGTTCGGCAGACAAGCTCGTGAGTAACAGCGACTTGTTGCGGGTACTAAGATTGGTAAGTCGTTTTAGATAGGCTTTAAGAATCCGGCTCATAGGTACTCAAAACGCTCCCCGACGCCTAACTATTGGATAATACTTCGTCCTCAACCTCCTTTTTTTCAGGAATGACGACAGACGCCAGGATACTTACCGCCAGGATTCCGATGATCACATACAGCGAATACACCGTTTTGAAGCCAATGGATTCCAGGTAATGGTGCGCCAGCATTTTCCCGCCGATAAAGACCAGTAAAACACCCAGTCCGTATTTGAGGAAGCGGAAAAGCCCCATAATGTTGCTCAGGAAGAAGAACATCGATCGCAAACCCATGATGGCGAAGATATTCGAGAAGAAAACGACGTAAGGATCTTTTGTCACGGAAAACACCGCCGGAACCGAATCCACGGCAAAAATAAGGTCGGTAAACTCCACGATCAAAACGACAACAAAAAGGGGCGTAACGAGCCATTTACCCTTTTTTAGCACGAAGAAATGCTCACGCACGTAACGCGGGAACACGGGCAGGTACTTGGAAGCAAATTTCACAACGGGGTGTTTCGCAGGATCGATTTTCTCCTCTTCTCCCCCTTCGAAAAATATCTTCCCACCCTGATAAACCAGCAGCAAACCGAAAATGTAGATGATCCATTCAAAACGCTGCATCAGCGCCGAACCGACGAATATGAAGACAAAACGCATGATGATCGCCCCCAAAACGCCCCAAAAAAGCACTTTTTTGAAGTATTTCGCCCGAACACCGAACGATGAGAAGATCAGGATAATGACGAATATATTGTCAACCGAAAGCGCATATTCCAGCAAATAGCCGGTAATGAACTCCAGCGACATATTTTTCCGGTAGATTTCCAGACTTTCCTGGAAGTCGCCCGGTATAAGCTTCAAATGGGGCGCGTACTTTGTTTTAATCGCTTCGAGCTGTCCATAATTGTCCACCCCATGTACAAGGTCGCCGTGCGTGTTAATGACCAGGTAGAACGCCAACGCCAGCGCTATCCAGGCTATGGTCCAGGCTGCGGCTTCTCCAAACTTGACCACGTGGTCTTTTTTGTTGAAAACACCCAGATCTAAAAGCAGCATTACACTGATCACCAGAATAAAACCTCCAAAAAACAGCACTTCGTTGGAAAACATGAACAAGCAAATTTAGTTTTGAATGAACGGGCCGGGCTTATACTAAAACCGGACCATTCCGGCGGGCCGCCCCGGCAAGTCCCAGCCTATGCGGGTTAAAGGGGCAAAGGTAAACAAAATATGAAGTGGATCGGCGAAAACTGACGGGCGGTAAATGAGCAGGGCCTTACGTCCATTTAGGAAGGATGAATATGGTGATAGGGCGAAAAGCCCCAAAATAACTCCTGTACCCACTTTTGATTGAAAAAAAATTTAGCCGATGATCGATTGATTTACAATTTGTTAATGTTTTTGAGAGATTTTTTTATTAAATATTTTCCCTAAAAACTTGCGTCAAATACCAGTTGTCTCTACATTTGCACCACGATAACCGATAACGGTTTCGCCAAATACGCGAAAGTAGCTCAGCTGGTAGAGCGCGACCTTGCCAAGGTCGAGGTCGCGGGTTCGAACCCCGTCTTTCGCTCAGAGAGAGCAAAGCACCGGAGACGGTGCTTTTTTTCTCTTAACTGGTACCGGTACCTGGCTTTGCCGGGGTGGTGGAACTGGTAGACACGCAGGACTTAAAATCCTGTGGGCCGAAACGCCCGTACGGGTTCGATTCCCGTCCCCGGTACTGAATTTTAAGCAGTTATGAAGTAAAATTCGTGACTGCTTTTTTGTTGCTATCTCCTCTCATTGCCCTATCTTCCAATAAGTTGAATCACATTCTTACAAGCCCCCGGAATGTTACGGGATAATGATTTGTTCCGTTTTATACAATTCCCGACCGTCCGATAAATTTATATTTGTCTACCCAAAAGCAACCGTTGAAAGGGGTAAAATGGCACAATAAATACCTATCCATATGGAATTCCAGCATTTCCAACCTGCCAGGGCACTGGCGCCCTACATCCGGCATTACTATGTCTTCGAATCGTCGGAGGATACGACTTATGAGGATACGGTGTTCCCGAGTGGCGATATGGAAGTCATTTTTAATATGGGCGACGGCATCTGGGAGTCGTTTCAGGGCGGTGGTTTTCAAAAGAATCCGGCCATTGAACTTTGGGGCCAAATCACGCGGCCACTGCAAATCCGGTCATCAGGTGCGCATTTGATGCTGGGAGTGCGCTTTTTTACGCATGCAACCTCTTTCTTGCTGGACGACGAGATCGGCATTTTCAATGACCAGGTTTCAGATCTGTC
>CBIHPQ010000494.1:0-4844 GCA_966211825.1 uncultured Dyadobacter sp.
TGCCTGCTCGCGCAGTTTGCGTGTCAGCGGCGTCTTGACCGTCACTGTATCGAAATAGTTTTCAGTAACTATTTCATAATTGAACTTCCTGGCAGTTTCCACAAACAGGCGGGTAAGGCCGTGCACGCGTGCCGCGATGCCCTTGATCCCCTCAGGCCCATGGTAAACCGAATAGGCACCGGCGATAACGGCCAGCAATACCTGTGCGGTACAAATATTCGAAGTCGCTTTCTCGCGGCGGATGTGCTGCTCACGCGTCTGCAAAGCCATACGCAATGCGCGGTTACCTTCGCCGTCGACCGATACGCCGATAATACGGCCCGGGATCTGGCGTTTGAAGGAATCTTTGGTTGCGAAATACGCCGCATGCGGGCCACCGTAGCCCATTGGCACACCAAAACGTTGTGAAGAGCCGATTACGACATCCGCACCCATTTCACCCGGCGATTTCAGGAGCGTCAATGCAAGCAGGTCGGCCGCAACCGCAACTGAAATACCCAGCTCGTGAGCCGAAGCGATAAAATCTGTATAATCGATTACTTCGCCGTTGGTAGCAGGGTACTGAACGAGCGCAGCGTAGATATTTTCATCGGTAAGGTCCAGCGCCGCGTGGTCGCCTACCACGACATCAATGCCGATAGGCTTGGCACGGGTGTAGATCAGGTCGATGGTTTGCGGGTGGCAAAGCTCCGAAACGAAGAATGTATTAGCCTTCTTCCTGGAAGCACCTTTAACGGCATGCAGCATGGTCATCGCCTCTGCTGCTGCGGTGGCTTCATCGAGCAACGAGGCATTGGCGATCTCCATGCCCGTCAGATCGGTCACGACCGTCTGGAAGTTCAGGAGCATTTCAAGCCTTCCCTGCGCGATCTCTGCCTGATAGGGTGTATACGCAGTGTACCAGGCTGGATTTTCTAGAATATTCCTTAGAATGACATTCGGTGTGATCGTGTCGTAGTAGCCCGTGCCGATGTATGATTTCAGCACTGCGTTTTTGGAAGCAATTTTTTTAATGTATTGTAAAAATTCCTGCTCCGATTTGGGCCTCGGCAAATTCAGTGGTTTTTGTAGGCGGATCGCGGAAGGAAGAGTCTGGTCGATCAGTTCATCTACTGACCCGGCTCCGATCGTCTTCAACATTTCCTGCAATTCCTGCTCATCTTTACCGTGGTGACGGTTTTCAAACTTGTCCTGGTTTCGAAGATTAACTTTCATTCAAGTTAGGCTGAGAATGCCGCTATTAGGTGATTTTAAAATACAAAAGTAAGCAAATCCAATCAAATCTTTCAGAGATTGATGGCTATGCTTACTCTTGAATATGTACAAAATGTAACGGCGGGAAGTTCCTAGTGGTTAGGGCAGCCGCAATCGGTTTTCCGTTTGAATATTCCCAGGAACTTCTTGGACTTCGGTTTCTTGTAACCTTTGTATTTTTTCTTCTTACCGAACAATTCCACTTTGGTGGCATCGGGTGCTGCTGCTGACACTGTTTCAACAGCCGAAATACTGCAAATCAGAGCCAGTACCAGAAGCCAGGGAGTAATTTTCTTGATGCTTTTCATGCGATGGATCTTCAAAGGTTATTTATCCAACGCAATGCACATCCTTTTAGGTATGCATTGCGCCAACCCTTTCACAAGTTTGCGAAAATTTTACGCCTTTACCAATTCAAGGATCGTGATTTCAGGGAGGATACCTACGCGGCCCGGGTAGCCTAAGTAGCCAAACCCGCGGTTGACGTACAAGTACTGATCATTTTCCTCATACAATCCCGCCCATTGTTTGTAACGGTACTGCACGGGGCTCCACTTCACTTTGCCAATTTCTACCCCAAATTGCATTCCGTGCGTATGCCCCGCGAGCGCGAGGTCAATGTCTTTGTATTTGGGTAAAACCTGCGCTTCCCAATGGCTGGGATCGTGCGAAAGCAATATCTTGACGGGATAGCCGTCCGTATGCGCGTAAGCCTGTTCCAGGTTTCCGTATTTGGCGAAATTACCCGCTCCCCAGTTCTGGATACCAATCAGTCCGATCGATTCTCCATCTACTTTGATAGCCCGGTTTTCATCCAGCATCAGCTTCCAGCCCAGCAGTTCGTGTGCTTTTTTCAAATCTGCGAGGTTACTGGATTTTGCCCGAACATCTTGCCATTGGAAATAATCGCCGTAGTCGTGGTTACCGAGCACCGAATGCACGCCAAGCGGTGCCTTTACTTTGTCGAAAATATTAATGTAATCCCTAACCTCCATTGCGCGGTCGTTCACGAGGTCGCCTGTGAAGAATGCAATGTCCGGTTTTTCCTTCATCAACATCTCAACGCCGCCTTTCACGGCTGTCTTATTAAAAAAACTACCCGAGTGAATATCCGAGAGCTGGGCGATTTTCATGCCATGAAACTGCCGCGGGAGGTTTTTCAGCGGCACTTTCACGCGCCGGATGCGGTAATCATGCGCGCCCGAAAGAATGCCGTACGCAAATGTGCCCATTAACCCTGCGCCAGCCACTACGGCCGTCGTCGCGAGGAATTGGGAGCGCGGTATCACCGGCTCGCCCGTCTCAGGCGAAGGGGTGGCCACAGAAGGCGCGAAAAAGCTGATGATCCATTGAAAAAAGCGGCGTACATCGTCGATAAGCAGAATAGCGACGGCCAACAATTTCGAGAGGTAGGGAATAGCGATGAATGCGACTATGAAGGTCCGTGTGGTGCTTTTGAAATAATCAGGCGGGAGCAATTGCATCCCTACATAGGCGCCGAGGGTCACCAGCGTCAATGCCCAGTATGCGCCTCCAATCCAGCGCTGTGTTAATGGGTTCAGGCCGCGGATGGCCAGTTTAAGACCTTGCCAGACATACCAGTCGATGGCAAAGAGTACGAAAGTTAGTATGATAAAAAAGAAGGTTCTGTTCATTTTAAAATGATAGTTGTCATATCAACGACAAACACCTGCAAAATCTTTCACGTTCAGCGTCCAACCGGGATTCTTGACGAATGTACGGCGATGGGTGAATGAAGGTTGATTTCGGCAGCTAAACGGTTTTTGATATTTTTGTAGCATATCTAATTCTGTTATGCCTAAATACGATTTCAAACGGTTCCACATTCGTTCTATGAATGCAGGATCCGACCAGGAAAGAGCTGATATCAATCAGGAACTGAAAGATTTGTACGCCTCCCTGCCCGAAGACGAGCAAAAGATCTTTAATGAAGAATTGCAGCATTTCCTTACCTACGAGGTTGCGCGGATCAAGTCGGACTATGAATCGGTGAAGGGGTTGAACCAACCCAACTGACGGCTTTCAGTTGAGGCGCGGGTCGATCGGGTAATGGGCGATGGAGCGATATTCACCGCCCATATTGCGAAGGATTTCACGCCAGAAGTTGCCGGGCGGCGTCGAGAACAGAAAATCGGACGTGGTACTGGAAATGATCCAGGAATCCTGCTTGATCTCCTCGTCGAGCTGCCCGCCGCTCCAACCCGAATAGCCTATGAAGAACATGACGTCCTCCTGTTTCAGTGTATTCAGGTTCAGGAGGCTTTTGACGCTATTGAAATCGCCTCCCCAGTACACATCTTTCATGATCTCCGTGCCGCCGGTAACGAGGTCGGGGCGGCGATGTATGAAATGTAAGGTGTTCTTTTCGACAGGACCACCGAGGTGGAGCGTGATGTCCTGATAAATGGTCTCGTCCAGCACATCGCCCAGAAACAAATCGGTCGTTTGGTTAAGCACAAAACCAAAACTCCCGTGCTCATTATGCTCGCACATAAGGATGACCCCCCTTTCGAAATTGGGATCACCCAAGAACGGCTTGGCGATAAGCAGGCTTCCTTTTGAAACTTTGGCGACAGACGGCATAACCTGGCAAATGTTAATTCAACAACGAAATATATTTATTTTTCGCACTGAAAAACTGATATTGCCCAAAATATAATAAAAATAAGATCATGCCATTGATAAAATCCGTCCGGGGACATCACCCTACCTACGATGAGAGTTGCTGGTTTGCAGAAAACGCTACCATCGTGGGCGATGTGGTGATGGGCGAAAATTGTACTGTATGGTTCAACGCGGTAATCCGCGGGGACGTGAACAGCATCCGCATCGGGCATCATTCGAATGTTCAGGATGGTGCTGTGATCCATTGCACCTATCAGCGGTTTGCGACCACAATCGGGAATTACGTCTCCATCGCACACAACGCAATCGTGCACGGCTGCACGATCGAGGACCATGTTTTGATCGGGATGGGCGCCATTGTCATGGACGGGGCAGTTGTAGGTGAAGGAGCCATTATCGCTGCGGGCGCCATTGTCACCCAAGGCACAAAAGTCCCTCCCGGCACCATCTACGCAGGAAACCCAGCTAAATACCTGAAAGACGTCTCGCCGGAACTGAATGCAGCCATTGATCGGACGGCAAATAATTATCTGATTTATTCGGGGTGGTTTAAGGAGGAGGAAGGTCAATAAATCCTACTCCGCCATTCCCTTCCGCGCATTCAGGTACCCTTTGATAACTGTAAAGGTCGTAATCGCCAGGAAGAAGAGAATAATGTACTGCACGTAATCCACGATCCAGGGGAATTTTTCGCCGAAGAGGTAGCCTCCGCCCGTCAATGTGATAATCCAGATCGCCCCGCCGACCACATTGTTGATCAGGAAAGAGGGAAACGACATTTTAACCAGTCCTGCAAGAATCGGTGCAAATGTACGCACGATGGGCAGGAACCGGCTGATAATCAGCGTGCGACTTCCGTATTTTTCGAAGTATTTGCGGGTAGTTTCAATGTGTTTTTTCTTGAAGAAGAAGGAGTCTTTCCGGTTTTCGAACATATCGCCGAA
>CBIHPQ010000495.1:0-4840 GCA_966211825.1 uncultured Dyadobacter sp.
GTCGCCATTTCCGACAGTTTGAACTGGATTGCCTGGTGCTCGGCGATCGGTTTACCGAACGTCTTTCTTTCTTTGGAATATTTCAAGGAAAGTTCAAAAGCCCCCGCTGCGATTCCCAACGCCTGCGCCGCAATGCCGATCCGCCCGCCGTTCAGCACGCTCATCGCAAACTTGAAACCGAAGCCATCTTCCCCTATCCGGTTCTCTAAAGGCACCTTCACATCTGAAAACATCAAACTATGTGTATCAGAAGCCCTTATGCCCATTTTATCTTCCTTTTTGCCCACCGAAAACCCGGTCCAGCCCTTTTCGACCAGGAAAGCATTGATACCCTTATGTTTTAATTCGGGGGTTGTCTGAGCAATTACGATGCACACCGACGAAGTGTTGCCATTCGTGATCCAGTTTTTCGTGCCGTTCAATAAATAGTGGTCGTCGTGCAGTAAGCCGGTTGTGTGTTGCGACATCGCGTCGGAACCGGCTTCGGGCTCCGACAGGCAGAATGCACCGATCACGTCCCCGGATGCCAATCGCGTCAGATACTGCTGTTTCTGCTCCTCCGTACCGTACTTTTCGAGCCCCCAGCACACCAGCGAATTGTTGACCGACACAATAACCCCTGCCGATGCGTCGATCTTCGAAATCTCCTCCACGGCTATCACATACGCGAGCGTGTCCATCCCTCCGCCCCCGTACTCGGGCGCCACCATCATGCCCAGAAAGCCTAGTTCGGCCATTTTCCGCAACAAATGAGGATCAAAGTGCTGGGCATTGTCGCGTTCTATCACGCCGGGCAACAGGTCGGTTTGTGCAAAATGACGCGCCGCCTCCTGCACGGCAAGATGTTCTTCGCTAAGATTGAAATCCATTCCGGTAAGTGGTTGGGAAGCTGACATAAAAGACGTCGGTTTTTGAGGATGAAGATTTTCAAAAATAGGATTAACCGATACAGTATGCAAGCATACAATTTCCTAACCGATTAAAACTTTGGGTTTTGAAGGCCGTTTTGATGAAAACTTGTCTTAAGTTTGCGGCCAGATCACGACAGATTACACATGCCCGTTCTTACCGTTTTTTACATCAAGCTGCTCATCAACCTTGCATTGACTATCGGAATTATCTGGACCATCAGCCGTTCGGATCTTTTTTCAAAATGGCAGCGGGAAAACGATAAACTGATCCTCACATTAGGCTTTGTGCTTTTCCGGCTCATTCCCTGGATCGGCATTTTCCTTATTATCAACGAGGAACCTCGGGGCGATATTCCTTTCTTTTTCTATAAAGCCGAAGGCGCGAAAGCGGGCGGGTTCGTGTACCGCGATTTCTGGTCGTACCACGCGCCGCTGTATGCCTACATTATCAGCATTCCGGTGTGGATATGGCACAATGCGCGCGCGATCGTCCTATTTATGGTGGTAATGGAAGCGGCCATTCTCTGGCTCACCTACGATACTTATAAAAGCAAAAGCCCGAAAGCGCTGCAACTAGCGACCATTTACTATATGCTGCCCGCTGCATTCATGTACATTCTGGTCGACGGCCAGGAGGAAGTCTGGTTCTGGGGCGCGGCGCTGCTCATCTGGCGTTATACAATTAAAAACAGGAGCAACTACGAGGTCGGTATCGGCTTGCTGTATGCGATGACATTGCTCACGATCAAGGTCACATTCATATTCCTGCTGCCCGCATTGCTGGTAATGGTCAAAAAGCCCGTTAAAATGCTGCTCGTTATGGCCGCGATTGGCCTGCCGGCCGTGGGTTTCCTCTATTGGCAAATCGGCGACCTGTTCCTGATGCCGATCCGGCATACGGAGCAATTGATGACGCCTAATTTATTCTCGGTTGTGAGGCCATTTGTGGAGCTTGTTTTCCATGTGGATGAAAAAAAGTCGACACTCATCAACTGGTTCGGGCTGCTTTTTACGGTGTTCATTCCGGTTTATATGGCTTTCAAAGCACGGAAAAGGCATATCAGCGAAGTTCTACCAGGCCTTTTCATTGCCTGCTTTGTGTGCATGATGCTCTTCCAGGCCAGTGCCATGGGCGCATACGTAATTGCGTATTTAATGGCTGTTTTGTTTGAAATTATTGATATCCGGAAGACGCTCCACGTAGTTGTACTTCTTGCCCTGAACTGGCTCACGGTGGTACAGCCATTTGTGTGGGTGTATATCAAACAGCCCGCGTACACATCGTTGAGCATGTTTGCCAATGCGTCGTTCCTCTTCGAGTACGTGCTGCAAATCCTGAATGTGCTCTGTTTCCTCTGGATTCTCCGTGAGACATTTCGTAAGGTGGTTCCTTCCCAAAACCTGGCAGCGGCATGAACATTATCCTGGCCAAAACCGCCATCAGCATTGCCGCATTGTTGGTTACCGCCGCATTGCTCTTTAAAAAAGATTCCCTGACCGACTGGCTGGAAAAAAAATCTGCGAATGCAGTGCTCGCCATCGCGTGGGTATTACTGCGGCTTCTTCCATTCATTGCCGTATACCTTATTGCCAATATGGAGCCTACCTCGGACGTGAACGGCTTCTGGGACGAAGGCAGCAAGGCATCGCTAGGGCAAATCGTATACCGCGATTTCTGGTCGCCCTATTCGCCGCTTTACGCCTATTTCCTCGGCATCTGGCTAAAACTTTGGTACAGTCCGAAAATGATCGTGCTTACTATGGCGGCGATGGACGGCGTCGCATTGCTGGCGTCCTATCATTTTTTCAGGCCATTCCAATCGCGCGGTACCTTCCTGTTCCGTGCGCTCATTTACCTGCTTTTGCCCGGCTCGCTTGTGCTATGCGTGATCGGCGCGCAGGAAGATGTCTGGATGTGGCTCTTCGTGATCCTCGCTTATCTCCTGCGTGAGCGTACATTGCGCGTGGAGTGGTATGCGATCATTCTCGCAATCGGCTTGTTGATGACAAAAGCCATTTTCTTGCTCATTATGGTGCCTTTGTTTTTATTGGAAAAACAAAAGATCCGCTTCCTCATACCCATTGCCATTATCGGCATTGTTTCCCTGGCCATTTTGTATCCCTTGGTCGGGCTGGAGTTTATGCAGCCGTTGGATGAAGCCAAAACCTTGCGCGCGCCCAACCTTCCGTCGGTACTCAACCCTTGGTTTTACAATTCGATTGGGGTCGGGGAAAAGTTCTGGAACTGGATCGGGCTCGTGGCCTCGGTGGGACTGGCCTGCCTGGCTGCGTGGCGGCTCAGGAATGCGGATTTCCGGCTAATGCTTTCGAAAGTCTGGATCGTGCTGTATGCTACGATGATGATCGTACAACAGAGCGCTTACAGCAATTATATCTTCCTCTTCCTGCTCCCGCTGGTGTTCTATGTCATTGACTGGAAGAATAAAACACAGATTACGATCCTTTTCGTATTCAATCTGCTCTGCGTGGTGCATCCGTCATTCTGGTGGCGGCTTGGGATGCCTTGCTACATGACGCCTTCCGACACCGCCGCGTCCACCGACCTGCTGATCGATTACGCCATGCAGGTGGCCATCGTAGCATTGACAGGCTACTTCATCTGGCTCGCATTCCCTAAAAAGCACGAAGTTTAACTTTATTTAACGGGCGGCTCTCAGCACCGGTTTCTACATTTGGGAATACCCAAAACCGCCCGAATGCAGCCCGTCGACCGGCATACCTTACAGGAATTGCAACTCCTGCCCGAAAACAACCGGACAGCCAGCATTTTCGCCTTCTACAACCAAACTGAAACACTGGGAGGTTCTGATTATCTCAAAAGCATCATTACGAAACCGAAGAAGACGCTTCCGGAGATTCTTCGCTTCCAGAATTTGTTAAAAACCATTGCAATGCGCCCGTCGGCCTGGCAGGTCAATATCGCAAAGGCATATGCGGCGGCGGCGGAAAGCTATTTTGCATTGAGCGTGGCACATTCGATGTCACAGGATGTAGTCAAGCATTGGTTCGATACCTGGTTATATTCGGTTAAAAACAAAGGCGAATATTACCGCATTCAAAGCGGCGTGCTGGCAACGTTGCGACTTGCGCGGGCTGTTGAAAATACTTTAAATAACCTCGCCGAAACGCCCATTCCTGATGAAATAGCAGAAGACATCGCTCAACTCAGGAAATTTATCTTCTCCCCCATTTTATCAGTATTTCTAAAAAAGAATGATGGTAGACTTTCAAACCGCTCGATCTTTTACCTCGACTATTATTTCCGGATAAGTCACAGGGATCAATTCCGGCAAATGCTGGATACGCTCTACCGGCTGGACGCCTGTCAGGCGATCGTTAAAACTGCCCGTCGGCACCAGCTTGCATTTCCCGAATTTGAGAAGGATTCAAATGGCGTGCGCGCCGAAGCCGCCTGGCATCCATTGCTTACGGAAGCTGTCGCCAACGATTTTGCATTGGCCCATGACCAGCCCGTTTGCATTCTCACCGGCGCGAATACCAGCGGCAAAACCACATTTCTCAAAACATGCGGCATTCTGATTTATCTTGCACACCTCGGCTGGCCCGTACCGGCCCGCTCTTCCCGTATGCCGTTTATCAACCGGCTTTTTACATCCATTCAGCTCTCCGACGACCTCGACCAGGGTTTCAGCCATTTCTACAATGAAATGATGCGTATCAAACAGATTTCGCAGGCATTGAGCGTCGGTGAAAGATGTTTCGTGATTGTGGATGAATTATTCCGCGGTACCAATCAGGATGATGCCATGCATTGTTCCAAAACGGTACTCGATGGCTTTGGAAATTTTGATAGCTCGTATTTCCTCGTCTCTACCCATTTGCACGAACTGATTGCACATTATTCCGCCCATACCAGCATCAGCTTCCGGTGCTTCCGTACCCGCATT
>CBIHPQ010000496.1:0-4822 GCA_966211825.1 uncultured Dyadobacter sp.
GGAGATGAACAATTTCGGAATGATCCTTTACACACTGATCCGCATTGGTGCCAGCACATTATTTACGACAATTCTCATCATCCTGCTGGAACTCTTCTCCAAACGCTAGCATGACATTTTGGCGGAGCCGCCTTTTTGGCTCGGAATTTGATGTATTGACATTGAATTAACGGTAGGAGGCGACACCGCTGGGGAAACAGGTTAAACCCATCTCTTTTTAATTTTATCGTGAAATTAGGGCAGTTAAGGGGCTCCAATCAGCCATTTATCAAATTTTAATTTGTACGAATTGGAGCTGTTATTAATCTTTGTAAATTCAGCATTCCTATGTTAGTTGCCATGTCAGAAACGCTCACGACTAATGAATACACGGATGATCTTCGTTATGAAGTATTTAACCGCGAGTTCATGCCACACATTGACTCCATGTACAACTTCGCCTTCCGACTCACCATGGACGAAGACGATGCCAATGACCTGGTGCAAGACACTTATCTGAAGGCGTTCCGTTTTATATCTTCTTTCGAGCAGGGTACCAACGCAAAAGCCTGGCTTTTCAGGATCCTCAAAAACAGCTTCATCAACGACTACCGTAAAAAAAGTAAAGAACCTTCCAAAGTAGATTATCAGGAAGTTGAAACGACCTATAATTCCGAGGAAGCATCCGATACCACTTATACCGTAGATCTCCGTGCTGATGCTGTACAGGAACTGATCGGCGATGAGGTTGCCAACGCCCTCAACGCCCTGCCTGTCGACTTCAGAACGGTCATCATTCTCTGCGACATCGAAGGTTTCACCTACGAAGAGATGGCCAAGATACTGGACATTCCTATCGGAACGGTGAGGTCCAGATTGCACCGCGCACGTAACCTCCTGAAAGAAAAACTCAGAAGCTACGCGAGCTCAATGGGATATGATTCATAGGTTGTGAAACTTTTTTTGCAACCTCTTCGGTTATAGGGTACAACTGTACATATATTCCATTATTCTTTTTTCATTTTAACTAATGAATGCATCTTCCACGACGCCTTCTGTAACAGAAGTTGCGCAAAAACAAATGAAGCATACCTGCGAGCATCATGCTGAGTGTATGAAAATCATTCAGGCGATCCTGGATGACGAGGCGAGCGAAGCAGAGAAAGACCACTTCCGCGAAAACATGGACAAATGCATCCCTTGTATCGAATCATACCGATTGGAAAAGTGCATCAAGGATTCCCTCAACAACAAGATTGTCAAGAAGCCTTGCCCGGAGAGCATTCTCAATACGATTATTTCAAAAATTAACAGTTAATCTGTTCGAGTGAAAGGTAAGCTTATCATATTTTCTGCCCCTTCCGGATCCGGAAAGACCACCATTGTAAGGCATCTATTAAACAAATACACACAGCAACTGGCATTTTCTGTCTCGGCATGTACACGCCCACGGCGCGACCACGAGATAGATGGCAAAGATTACTACTTTCTGACCTTACAGGATTTCCGTCAGAAAATCGCGGATCAGCAGTTTGCGGAATGGGAAGAAGTTTACGCCGGCAACTATTACGGCACCCTCAAAGCAGAAATACAACGCCTTTGGGACGAAGGCAAACACGTTCTTTTTGATGTGGACGTGAAAGGAGGATTAAAACTGAAAGAAGCATACGGCGATGCCGCACTCGCCGTATTTGTGAAAGTTACCTCCGACGAAGAAATCAAGCGCCGCCTGGCACGGCGCGGGACGGAAACCCCAGAAACACTCGCCACCCGCCTGGCAAAAGTCCGCTACGAACAAAGCTTCGAACATGAGTTTGACCAGGTCCTCGTCAACGACCACTTGGAAGAAACGCTCGTCAAAGCGGAAGAGCTCGTTCAGGCATTCGTTCAATCCTAAATGTACTTTCAGCGATGAAGATCGGCCTGTTTTTCGGATCGTTCAATCCTATCCATGTCGGCCATTTGATCATCGCCAACACGATGGCTACCACGACGGACCTCGAACAGGTCTGGTTTATCGTGAGCCCTCAAAATCCATTCAAGAAAAATAGCGCCCTGTTGCACGAATTCGATCGTTTCGACCTCGTGCAGCGCGCCATTTCGGATAATGTATTGCTAAGGGCCAACGACATCGAATTTCACATGCCCAAGCCGAGTTATACGATCGATACGCTCGTGCGCTTGCAGGAAAAATACCCGCAGCATCAGTTCAAGCTGATTATGGGAGAAGATAACCTGGCGCAGTTTCCCAACTGGAAAAATTTCGAAAAGATCCTTGAATACACGGGCCTGTATGTTTATCCCAGACCGAATTCGAAGCCGCACGCATTCGGTAACCACGCCGAGGTGAAGTTTGTGCAAGCACCCCTGCTCGACATTTCAGCCACATTCCTCCGCAACTGCATTAAAAACGGCCAGTCGATCCGCTACATGGTGCCCGAGCCGGTGGAGCAACTCATCAAAATAAAGAAGTTCTATTTGTGATCAGAGCGGTCTTTCCTGATAAGTAATTTCAGAAAGCAATCCCACTGCATTGAATTTCAGGATCACTTTGCGTGCGCCCGACTTGGCCTGCATGTTCTCGCATTGAGGGCCTTTTTCAAGGAAATAGACATAAAGCTTGATATTACGCTCACCCAGCTGCTGAATGTCCGGCCGGCCAAGCAACTCGCCGATCGTATCGGCAAATTTCCCCTTCAATTCTTTTTCAACACCCTTAAAATCGCCTTCCAGCCCTTTACGCGCATTGTCGCAGCCTCCGCGGTCGCCACGCCATTTTTTCAGGTCCAGATTGCCCAGTTTATCAGGAGCGCCCGAACAGGCAGCGATCACACCGATCAGCGCGGTAAGTAGGATTTTTATTGATAATTTCATTGCAATGATTCGTTCTTTCAAAACAGCAGCGAATCTAGCCATACAACACGAGAATTTCGCTATTCCCATTCCCTATCCGCACCGAAAACAACGCCTGATCACATGAAACAACTCCTGACCATTTTCTTCCTGACGATATCCGCGCTTCCGCTCATTGCCCAGAACAACACGCCCGAGCCCCTGGACGGTACCGATTGCTCCAACCTGTTCTTTAAAGCATTGCTCGAAGAAGATGCCGCAGCCGTGGGCAGCCTCATTTCCAGCGATTTCACGGTGATCAGCTTCAATGGCCAGACCATCGACGGCCGTGCATTACAGCAGGCCATAGGCCAGGGCTACATTATTGTGGATTCGGGCATGCTTACGGGCACACGCACGCGTACTTACGGGGATGTGGCCGTGGTATCAGGGCTTTGGAATGTAAGCGCCAGGGTGCAGAATAACGGCCTTAACGGCGACGTCGCGTACACGACCGTATGCGTGCGGTCGGGTGGAAAGTGGAAAGTGACGGCTGCCCAGCTTACACCTGCCCAATGAAGAAATGAGGGCACAAAAAAAGAGAACCGGAACCAGTTCTCTTTTTCAATTTATAGTCTAACATTACATTCTAAACATTCATCAGCGATTCGCGACGACGCATTTTTCCGGCCGGGATACCGAACATCATCTTGAAGCGGCGGCAGAAATAAGCGGTGTCCTTGTAGCCCACATCGGAACCGATTGCGCGGATGCTTTTCTTCGAGGTGCGGAGCAGATCCACAGCCTTTTCCATGCGCTGGTATTCGATATAATCCTGCGGGTTGATACCGGTCAGCATTTTGAAATATTGACCTACATAATCCTCTGAAACATTCGCAACGTTCGCGAGCACCTTGTTCGACAGGTCGCCGCCCAGGTTGTCTTTGATATACGCGAAAATGTCGATCAGACGAGGATCTTTGAAATAAGTACTGTTGGTTACGAGTTGCTCAACAAACAGTTTGTTTTTCAGGATGTAGCGGATGATCTCGATCACCACCTCTTCGGTTTTGATCTTGATGATACGGCCTTTTCCCGGTGTATCGAGCATATCTTCGGTCAGGATCTGGTTGATCGTCGCCGCAATCTGATCGTCGCGTTTGATCAGGAACGGAGGCACATCCAGGGACGTGAAGAAGTTGACAGTATCAAACACTTTCGCTTCAAAAGATATCAAACCGAAAGAGTTAGGCAGCTTTCCGATCAATGCAGGATCATGGCCGGCCTCGATATAATTGTCACGATTGGTCATAAACTCCTCGTTCGATACGGTTTTGGCGGAAGCGCCGTTTCCGTATGTCACCGTGGCATGCTTGCCTCCCGGGATGAAGAGCATATCGCCTTCTTCAACCCGCTGAGGCTCATCAGCTCCGAAAGAAACCTCGCCGTCGTACAGAATGGTCAGGGAGTTCTGTACATCATAAAAGTTTTTGATTGTGATGGGCTGCAAAATCCGGATATGACGGGCCTTCACAAATTTCACTCCCAACGACTCAATAATCTTATTATAGTCTTCCATACTTGATATATTTAAGGGTCGTTTTGACCGATTTTTCAAATTTTGTACAAATCTAATAAATTGTACAAAACTAATACAAGTATAGTTTCACAAAAATTTGAAAAAAAGTGATATTTTGATATTATTTTAATCCAACATTCAGAATAAAATCGACTTTTCGGGCAATCGCTAATTATTTTAGGAGTTCGCGGGCGATCACGAGTTTTTGGATTTCGGAGGTACCTTCGTAAATCTGTGTGATTTTAGCATCCCTCATATGGCGTTCGACGTGGTACTCCTTCACGTAACCATAGCCTCCGTGCACCTGAACGGCTTCTGTTGTCACCCACATTGCCACTTCGGATGCATACAATTTTGCCATCGCCGCGGCCTGTATATAGTCTTTCCCTTCATCTTTCAACCGGGCTGCCTTGTAAACAAGTAACCGCTCGG
>CBIHPQ010000497.1:0-4810 GCA_966211825.1 uncultured Dyadobacter sp.
GCCCGATGCCGTCGGATTTGCCGGTGCTTATGCCGGTGTGAGCAACAATGCACTGATCGTCGCCGGCGGCGCCAACTTCCCCGGCAATACCGGTCCCTGGGGAACTGCGCCCAAAACCTGGTACAACGACGTTTTTGTGCTGGAAAATCCTTCGGGAAGCTGGAAGAAAGCGGGCAAGCTGCCCCGTGCGATGGGCTACGGTATCTCGCTCACGACGCCTGAGGGTATTTTCTGCCTCGGCGGCGCCGACGGTACCCGCCATTTCAGCGAGGCGTTCTATTTAAATTGGGCCGATAACCGCATTACCACCACGCCCCTGCCCAGCCTGCCCGTTCCGCTTGCTTATGCTTCGGGTGCATTGCTGGGGGACAAAGTCTATGTAGCCGGCGGCACCAGCGCCCCTTCCGATACCAATGCGTTGAGCCGCTTCTGGGCATTTGATTTACATAAAAAACAATGGAACGAATTGCCGCCGATCCCGGGCAACGGCCGGATGCTGGGCGTTGCCGGTGCGCAGGACGGGCATTTTTTCCTATTCAGCGGCGTGGAATTACACCATAATGCTGAAACCGGTGCTGTCCAACGGACTTACTTGAAGGAATGCATGGCCTATAACCCGGTTTCCAACACCTGGAAACGCATTGCCGACCTGCCTCACGCCGTTGCGGCCGCGCCTTCGCCTGCGTATGCGGCCGGGCAGTCGCACCTGCTCGTGGTGGGCGGGGACGATGGCGTAAACGCGCACCGCGTGATGGAATTAAGGGAGAAGCATCCCGGCTTCCGCAACGAAATCATGGCTTACCACAGCATTACCGATAGCTGGGCAGCACTTGGAACGTTTTCAAATGGCAAGGCAGCGGTTACCACTCCGCTCGTGACCTGGAACGGGCAGCTCGTGATCCCGTCGGGCGAGGAGCAGCCCGGCATCCGCACGCCGCGCGTGGTAGCGGGCAGTCCGGTGGTGAGCACGGGCACATTCAATGGGATCGACTGGGGCGTGGTGTCCGTTTACTTTTTGCTGGTACTGGGCATAAGCATTTACGTTTCCCGCAAAATGAGCGCCAGCACCGACGATTTTTTCCTCGGCGGCCAGAACATCCCCTGGTGGGCGGCCGGGCTGAGCATTTTCGGGAGCAAGCTCAGCGCCCTCACGTTCATCGCCATTCCCGCAAAAACTTTCGCCACCGACTGGACCTACATTTTTGCCAATGCAATGATCGTCGTCGTGGCCCCGATCGTGATCTGGTTTTTTCTGCCCTACTTCCGCAAGCTGAAAATCACGAGCGTTTACGAATACCTTGCATTCCGGTTCAATCAAACCGTCAAATTAGTGGGCAGCCTCACGTTTGTTGTATTTCAGGTAGGCAGATTGGGTATTGTGATTTACCTCCCTGCATTGGTACTAAGCACGGTGACGGGCATGAACCTGATGCTCTGCATTATCCTTACCAGCCTCATTACCACGGCCTACACCATTTCCGGCGGGATTGAAGCGGTCGTGTGGACGGAGGTAATGCAGGTAGGCGTGTTGCTGGGCGGGGCATTTATCAGTTTGTTTTTCATTGCAAATGCCTCCGGCGGCTTTGATTCACTGTTTACGCAGGCAGGCGACGCTGGTAAATTCCATATGGTCAACAGCGGATGGGCCATCACCGAGCCGGTGCTATGGGTGGTCTTGGCAGGGAATTTCTTAACCCAAATAGTGACCTACACGTCCGATCAGGTGGTGGTGCAACGCTACCTTACCACTCCCACGGAAGCTGAGGCACGCCGTTCGATCTGGACGAATGCATTCCTGGTAATTCCCGCGACATTGATATTCTTCCTCGTCGGGACTGCTTTGTGGGTATATTTCAAACAATCGCCCCACCTGCTGAATCCCATGGCGCGTACCGACGATATTTTTCCCTGGTTTATCTCCACGCAGCTGCCCGCAGGTCTGCGCGGACTGGTGATCGCAGGCCTTTTCGCCGCCACCATGTCGACCATCAGTTCTTCGATGAATTCGATTGCCACGGTCGTTACCACCGATTTTTTCCAGCATTTTGTCCCAAAATCCACCGATCTCCAACGGTTCCGCTTCGCCCGCTACACGACGCTCGTATTAGGGGCGGCGGGCATCGGCATTGCTATTGGGCTGGTTTTTATGGAAAATAACAGCATCTGGGACCAGTATCTGAAACTGATCGGGATATTCGGCGGCTGCCTGGCCGGGATGTTCGTGGCGGGGATATTTGTTCCGGCCATTAACAGCACCGGAATCCTCGCCGGCTTTTTCATCAGCGCCGTGTTGCTCTATTTTGTACAGGCAAATGGCTGGGTGCATTTCTTCCTGTATCCCGGCGTGGGGATATTCGGATGTGTAATATTCGGGTGGCTGATCAGCAAAGCGTTACCAGCCACCCAACCGTCCTGATCCTGGTTTGCAGGCAGGCTAGGCTCCCGGCATTTTATAGCCGTTATGGTACTCGTTGCCGATCAATTTATTGGCAGCCGCATTGTTGTCGAACTCGCCCTTCTGCGCATTCCATAGCAGCGTGCTTCCCGTTCGGTAAGCGATATTGCCCATTTGCGAAAGGATAGCGACCTCCGCGCCTGCTTGTATGGGTGCATGGAGGTCGCCCATGCGCCGCGAGCGGATCACTTCCACGAAGTTCTTCGCGTGCTCGTCGAGGCCATTGTCTGAGGAAGCCTGCAACGGGACGACCTGCATACGTTTTTCGTAGGGTACCGCCTCCCAGCCCTGCCTGTCGACGATCAATGTGCCGTTCTCGCCCAGAAAGGCAATGCCGTGCTGGCGGTTGTAAATTCCCGCACCATAGCCGATCACATGTTCCCATTGAATGTTGAAATCGTCGTATTCGAAGAGTGTCGTTAACGTGTCGGGCGTTTCGGCGCCGGGGTTGCGCAGCATGGCACCGCTGGCACTTACCCGTTTTGGCGGAGTGCCGGACGCTTTCATGCCCAGCAATGCGTAGTCGAGCAAATGCACACCCCAGTCGGTCATAATGCCGCCTGCGTAATCCCAAAACCAGCGGAATGAGCCGTGGAAGCGGTTTTTATTGAATGCCCTTTTCGTTGCAGGGCCGAGCCACATGTTGTAGTCTACTCCTGCCGGTGCCTCGCTATCCGGTAATTTCTCGATAGTATTACCATAATTGAAGTATCCCCAAACCTTCACCAGCCCGATCTTGCCCAGCTTACCGGAATGCGCAAAATCGACCGCGTCGCGGAAATGTTTCTGGCTGCGCTGCCATTGTCCCACCTGTACCACACGCTTGTACCGCTCCTGCGCCGCCACCATCGCCCGGCATTCGGCTACGGAATTTCCGATCGGCTTTTCCACATACACATCCTTGCCCGCCTCACATGCCTCGGCCATCATCAGGCAATGCCAATGGTCAGGTGTGCCGATCACACCGGCATCAATATCTTTGTTTTCCAGCACTTTCCGATAATCCCCGAACGTCTTTACCTGGATTCCTTTCGACGCAAGTTCGGCAGCCCGTTTATCGAGCACATTACGATCGACATCGCAGAGCGCCACACATTCCACACCCGGGTTTTTGATCACCGCATTAATATCCGCCCAGCCCATGCTGTTGACGCCGATCGCCGCGACTCGGATCTTGTCGGCCGCCGAACGAACGGTCCGGCCCGCGTAGGTAAAGTCGTTGATAATAGGTGAAATGCCGGCACCACCGGCCAGGGCTGTTGCAGTATGGATGAATTTTCTTCTGGAAATAGTCATGACAGATCTGAGTGTTGAATAGTCTGAACCAAAGGCTGTTTTAAAACAGTTTTACCGCTGTTTTTACACAAAGTATTCTTGCAATATTTCAAATGTCAATCTGACAAATCTAGCCGGATTATTTTGCATTGCCGGGAAAAAGTATGGCTTTCCTTATAAAAATCCCGAATGATAACGTTCCCGGCAACGTCTGCGTAAAAAAATCAGGCGATTGCATTGGTCACGATCAAAAATGGATTCAAATTAAGTCCGGGCACAAGTCCGGGCATCTGGCCCACATCGGAAAAATACAATTTTACAAATACGAATCTGACACCGTTTTCACCCGCATTAGGCAGCCGCAAATGAACGTTAAATCTCTACCCGACCAACACCTCCTCGAAGCCCTGCGCGACGACGACGGCCTGGCGTTCCGGGAGATTTACCAGCGCTACTGGAAAAAAATGTTCCTGCTCGCGCTCCGCAAGATCGACGACCGCGAGGCCGTCGAAAGCATCGTTCAGGACGTGTTCCTCCGCCTGTGGGAGCGCCGCGGCCTGTTGCAGATCGACAATCTGGAAGCGTACCTCGTCACGTCGGTGAAATATACCTGCATCAACCATTTCAAATCGGCGATGGTACACGAAAAATACCTCGCCCACGCATTCACAGGCTACTCCGATTCCATTTGCACGACCGAAGAGGAGCTAAATGCAAGCGACCTCATGACGAGCATCGAAGCCCGCTTGAGCCAGTTCCCAGAAAAAGCGCAAACGATTTTCCGCCTCCACCGCCTCGAAAACCGCTCCACCAAAGAGATCGCCAGCCAGATCCAGATGCCACAACGAACCGTCGAGCATCATTTAAGCCTGGTCGTGAAGGCGCTTCGGGTTTATTTGAAGGAATATCTTTGAAAGGGAGAAATGGGAGGAAGGAGGAAAGGGAGGAAAATGGCGCGAAGTTCTTGCTTCGTGACTAGCTATTCGCAGGCCTCCGGCCGGTCAGTACTGCAAAACGATCTTCCGGTATGGACCGGCCGGAGGCCTGCGAATAGTGGCTACAAATCAAGAGATTTGCACC
>CBIHPQ010000498.1:0-4804 GCA_966211825.1 uncultured Dyadobacter sp.
AAGCATTGCAAAAGTTCTTCGTCGACTCGATGGACATTGTGCACTCGGCATATCCAATTATTGCCAAATATTGCCTGCAAAAAAGAGGCTTCCCTATTTCGACGTACACGCGTCGTGATGTGGGCGAGCTCACGGGCGATTTGCAGGAGCGCGCCGACCAGCTCCTGGACGAAGTGGACCGGATACAGGCAGAACTCCGGATTCCCAGTGTATTTAAAAAAGCGTTCGAAGCGCCATTGAAATAACCCTATCGGATCAAACCCTAATTTTTAAGCTATGATTTTTCCTAACCAGCAAATTTTGGATCGGGTAACCCAGGGTGACGAAGCTGCATTTACACAACTCCGTTCGTATTTCCACGTCCCTGCATTTAAGTTCTGCTCTGTGCTTCTGAAAGACGAAGCGGAAGCGGAGCATGTCATCAATTCCGTTTTTAACAAAATATGGAACGAGCGGCTGGACCTGCGGACAGCGGCTAATTTTCAATCTTACCTGTTCAGCAGCCTGAAAGATCAGATATTCGGAGAGATGAAAAAGTACAATGATCCGGCGGGCCGAAAGCAGTATCTTGATCGTATACAGTCGTTTCGCGCCAGCTAATGGATGCAACCGCCGGTGAGTAATATTAGTATTACCCTATTTAATAGTATTTTTTTAGCATCTTGTCGGCTGTACAGGATGGATTATTAAAAAAAATTCTTTTAAATTGAGCAATGGCAGCCAACCTAAACTCTGCCGGCATTGATTTAAAATGAAACCGCATTTCCATAAGGTCCCCATTCCTTCAAGGACTTCGTTCAGTATCCGTCATGACAAAGACTCCGGCTTTGGCACGGTGTGGCATTACCATCCCGAGCTGGAACTGCATTTTCTGGTCAAGGGGAAGGGGGTAAGGTTCATTGGTGACAATATCAGCAACTTTTCCGACGGCGAGCTGATACTACTTGGCGAGAACCTGCCACATACATGGCGGGTGGAAGATGGCGCCAGTAATACGGCCGTGGAAGTGATTATTATCCACTTTTTGCCAAATTGCCTCGGAAGTGAGCTGCTGCTGCTACCGGAGGCCTACCAGATCCCGAAACTGTACGAACGCGCCAAAAGAGGCCTTTTGATACGCGGTGAAGCAAAGGAAAAGGTGATTCGCCTGATGCATTCGGCCGTGGATGCCGAAAATCTCGACCGGCTGATCGCATTGCTTTCCATTCTGAAAATCCTGGCGGAGGCTAGCGAATTCGAGACGATCGCTTCGGCGCATGCGTTTTATAAATCCAACGATGCGGAGACGCTGCGTTTGAACAAGATTTACGCCTACACGCTCTCCAACTACCGCAACGATATTTCATTACAGGATGTAGCGTCGATCGCCAATCTGGGCATTACTTCTTTTTGCAGATATTTTAAATTAATGACCAAAAAGACCTATAACGACTTTCTGGTAGAGATCAGGATCAGTCAGGCCTGCCGTTTTTTGATCGAAGATAAAATGGCCACGGAGGTGATTTGTTTCGAGTGCGGTTTTAATAATGTATCCAATTTTTACCGGCATTTCAAGAAGGTTACCGATATGACGCCACTGGAATACAAGCGGAAATACCTTTATAAAGCCGCACCCGAAATGGTCTGATCATTTGTCGTGATTTTTCATCCATTCATCCATTGAGAAGCGTCCGGAGCCAATGATGGAGAACGCTACTACCAGCATGAGCGTGATCATCGAAAGCCACAACTCGGAATTGAGATAGGAAAAGCCCATCCGGATATTCACGAAGAACACGGCTGTAAGCAGGATCGGAATCTGAATGATGGATGCGATTCTGGTCAGGCACCCCATTGCGATGAGGAATCCGCCAAAAATGTGCGCAAAAGCTACGTAGTGAACGGCTGTGACGGTGTACAGGTGAAAATCAAGGCCGGTAACCAGATGAGACAACTTGGTGGTATCGCTGATAAAGCTGATACCCTTAGCAAACAAAAATACTCCCAAAGCAATACGAATTATGTCCATCCACGCCGGATGGTGTGTATCGCCCCAATGCTCGATTCGATCCATCATGTTCATAACTTCTCAAATTTTGGTTTCAAGAAAGTTACTGTTTTAAATGGACTGTGTCAAGAGTAAATGGATTTTTTCCAAGATGCTTTTGGGCTTAAAATCAGTGTTTTTCGATGAGCGAAGTATGTTTGGTGTCTTTCATGCGAATGTAAACGACGAGCGACATGAAAATGCAGATCGTGACATACCAGTAATACCAGGTTTCATGCCCGAGGTTTTTGGCCCATAATGCGAGATATTCCGCAGTGCCGCCAAATACTGCCACGGCAATGGAATAGGGGAGCCCCACGCCCAGCGCACGCACTTCCACGGGAAACAGCTCGGCTTTGACCACCGCATTAATGGAAGTATAACCGCTCACGATGATCAGCGCGGCCATCAGCAGCCCGAACGCCGACCACATTTCGGTGGTATGGCTGAGTGTTGTGAGCAGCGGATAAGTAAAAATCGTCCCTAATACCCCGAAACCGATCAGCAACGGCCGACGGCCGATACGATCGCTGATAGCCCCGAAAACCGGCTGCAATGCGGCAAATATGAACAGTGAGCAGAAAGTCAGTATCGTCGACTGATACTTGGTAAGCCCTACCGTGTTGACGAGAAATTTCTGCATGTAGGTGGTGTAGGTGTAAAACGCCAGCGTACCGCCCGAAGTGAGCCCAATTACCACCAAAATAGCTTTGGGATGCTTCATAAGCTCTTTCAGCGAGCCTTCTTTTTTCACTTTCCGGTCTTTGGATTGAAAAGCTTCCGTCTCGTTGAGGTGCGCGCGAAGGTATAGCGCTACCAATGAGAGCAATGCACCAATTACAAAGGGAATGCGCCAGCCCCAGTCGTGCATTTGCTGGTCGGTGAGGAAGATGTTTTGCAAAATCAGTTGTAAACCTAATGCGATGAGCTGCCCGCCGATGAGCGTCACATATTGGAAACTGGAAAAGAAGCCTCGTTTTTCCTCGGTGGCTACTTCGCTGAGGTAGGTTGCGGAAGTACCATATTCACCTCCTACACTAAGTCCTTGCAGCAAACGGGCAACGAGCAAGAGAACCGGCGCAGCAATCCCGATACTATTATAGCCCGGAAGGAATGCGATCAGCAGCGAACCAAGCGACATTAACAGCACCGATATGGTCATAGCGACTTTGCGCCCGCGGTTATCTGCCAGTTTTCCAAATACGAAACCGCCGATCGGCCGCATCAGAAAGCCTACGGCAAATATCCCCGCCGTGTTAATCAGCTGGACTGTCGGATTCGAATCGGGAAAGAAAGTATTGGCAAAATAGAGAGAGAACGCGGAGTAAGCATACCAGTCGTACCACTCGACGAGGTTACCGGCCGATCCTCCGATAATGGCTTTGAGGCGCCAGCTGGTATCGTCCTTTTGTAAAGTTTGCTCCATAACTCGGGATTAGGTTGTCCCAATTTACTTAAATAAAGTGCAAATCCATGTTGCAGCGTGCTCTACGAGGCGGGTATGGCCGCGTTTTTATTAAATATATTGGTCTTTGGGCATTAGTTGCGCCAGCTTACTCACAGCTTTGGGTTTAAGCAAACTATCGTAGACGCCGGCGAAAAGATATATTTTCACCTGATGGGCATTTGCTTTTTTTACTAACAAAGGAATATCAAACTGCAAATCCCTGAACGCGACCCACGACTGGTAGATGGTCTTTCTTTTCGCGGGAGTGTTTAAAACCTGTTTCGTAAACCGCACGAGACTTTTGCTCGCCAATTTCAACGTCTGCGCCACCTGAACGCCGGGAAAAAACACACCCGGATGCCGCATGAGCCAGCCATAAATCCACCTCGCAGGCGGGACGCGCGTCGCGAGCGTGTACATGGGATGCTCGGACACGCCGTCGGGCGCGATCAGGTATGCGTAATCGATGCTTTCAGGAAATGCTTCCAGCGTAGCCAGTGCAAAGCGCCCGCCAATGCTGAAACCGGTAATGTCGAAGCGGTTAATGTGGTTTTGGCTGAGGAAGGACTGAATCCTTTCTTTCCAGACTGTTTTTGAAATGACTTCAAATGCCGCATCGCTGTTTTGGCCATGGAATGGCAAGTCGAATGCGTAAATGGTATAATATTCACCCAGGGATTTTTCGACAGCCGAGAAGCATGCGGTGCCATCTTGTCCTATTCCGTGGAATGCGAGGAGAGCATTCGGGCCGGAGCCTAGCTGGGTGTATGGTAGGAGGGTTGGCAAATTACCAGCGGGTTATGATATCGTAAGATGAAAAGTCACAGTCCCGAGTGAGCACTTCAAAATTCTCTTCAATACTTTGTGCGATAATAAGCCGGTCGAAGGGGTCTCGATGAAAAAATTCTAGTTTGCTTACCCGAAGCGCATGGGGAAGTTTGATAGGTAGAATGGTAATCTCAGTCTTTGATAAATCGAAAAGTAGATCTTCAAGTGATTTGGTGAGTTTAAGTTTTTCCAAACTCACCTTAATTGCGATCTCCCATATCGATGCAATGCTTGCATATTTCCGGTTTTCCTTTTCTTCAATAATGTTCCTGGCTTCGTTTGACAGGGCCGGGTTGCCTTCCAAAAACCATATTAAAGTGTGTGTATCAAGCATGTACTGCATTACATATAGCCTTTAAAGTCTTCCAGCGGTTCATCAAAATCATCGGACATTATGAATGTCCCTTTCATCATCCCGAAACGGAGCGGTTCTTTGGGAGAAATGTTTTCTGCATATTTTTGAAGAAGGAAATCGATATAACTATCCAATTCTTCTTTCAGAT
>CBIHPQ010000499.1:0-4803 GCA_966211825.1 uncultured Dyadobacter sp.
ATTGGTAGGAGGTGCTACGGGGATGATCGGCGACCCTTCTTTCAAGGCGGCCGAACGGTCGTTTCTCGATGAGGATACATTGCGGATCAACCAGGAAGGTATCCGCAAGCAGCTCGAATCATTTCTGGATTTCAATTCCGGCGAAAATTCGGCTGAAATGGTCAATAATTATGACTGGTTCAAGGATATTGGCTTTTTGCAGTTCCTGCGTGATGCGGGTAAGTATTTGAGTGTCAATTATATGATGTCAAAGGATTCTGTGAAAAAGCGCCTGGAAACCGGTATTTCATTTACCGAATTCTCGTACCAGCTGTTGCAGGGATACGATTTTTATCATTTATATAAAACTAAAAATGTCCGGCTGCAAATGGGCGGTTCGGATCAATGGGGCAACATCACGACCGGTACCGAGATCATCCGCCGCAAGGACGGTGATGAAGAAGGGTATTTCAAAGCTTATGCATTGACGACCCCGCTCGTTACCAAGTCCGACGGTTCCAAATTCGGGAAAAGCGAAGGTGGTAACATCTGGCTCGACCCGGAACGCACTTCGCCGTACCAGTTCTATCAGTTCTGGCTCAACCAGAGCGACGAGGACATGCCGCGTTACCTGCGGGTTTTCTCGCTCAAAGGCCGTGAGGAAATCGAAGCGCTGGAGACAAGCCATGCTGCCGAGCCGCATTTGCGCATTATGCAAAAGGCATTGGCCTCTGAGTTGACGATCCGCATTCACTCCGAAAAAGCATACCAGACGGTTCTGAAAGCTTCGGAAGTTTTATTCGGAAAAGCGACGCTTGAAACTCTGCAAAGTATTGAAGTTGATGAATTCGACACGGTTTTTGACGGTGTGCCTCAGACCGAAATCACTCGTGCAGAATGGGACGAATGTGCAAATATCACCGATCTCGTTTCGACTGTGACTCACGGTGAAGTGTACACTTCCAAAGGCGAAGCCCGCCGCGCGATCCAGCAGAATGCCGTCAGCGTGAACAAGTCCAAAGTCACCGCTGCCGAGCAGCCGCTTAGCGACTTTGCATTGTTGCAAGACAAGTTTTTGCTGATTTCAAAAGGTAAGAAGAACCATTTGATCAAGATTGGATAATTAGCCTGGCAAGTTTGAGAGGCTTGCCAGGCCTCTCAGCTTTTCCCCGTAAAAGTATTCAAAACCGGCGCTGCCGTTGGGTTGTATTGATACGACTGCCAGGTGTGGTCGTTATAGATTTCTACAATGCGGTAGCCTTTGTAAGCCGTGCCCCAGTTGCCGCCGAAATGGCCGTCGAAGAAAAAGGGCTTTTTACCATACATTTTGGTGCTGTCCTGGTCGTGGTCATGGCCGTTGAAAATGGCTTTCACATTCGGCGTGTTTTCGAATAGATCGATCACTTCCTTGCATTCAATGCCATTGACGGTCCATTTGGCCGGTGTGATGTGCAGGAACACGAAAATGCCTTTCTTGTCCTTGTACTTAACGAGTTCGTTGCGAAGCCAGGTCGCGTCGGGGCATACGTATTCGCCTTTTTCATTGGAAGTGTCGCCTACCACAAATGCATATTCCCCTTTGGCAAAACTATGGTTGGTGGGATATCCCCAGGTGCTTTGCCACACATCCAGCCCGACTTTGTCGTGGTTGCCGCGACTCACATAATAGGGTACGCTCAGGTTCGAGATCGTATTTTTGAAATCATACAATAAGGTAGGATCATCGTGGATGAGATCTCCGTTAAGGAAAAGGAAATCTACGCCTTTTTGCAACTTCTCGCGGTTTACCCAACTTACCAGATCCGAATGAAAAGCCTTGAACTCCGTGCCGGGCTGCCCGTAATGTCCGTCGGATGCGACGATGAACCGCAACGCGATGTTCGCAGCCGATTGTGCTTTCGCGGGTTCAGACAGATAGGTAATACCGGTTAATGCGGGCAGGAGTTTAAGAAAAGACCGTCTCTGGAAAGTCATGGTTTAATGGGTTAGGATGAACTGGAACAGGGGTTTCTTGTATTTTCAAAAATAGCTATTCGTCCGTGATATTTCCTTAATCTTGCATATTGTTAAGAATATTTAATAGAAAACAGAATACATGGACCGGCTTATTCTACAAAAAGCGGCTTCCTACTGCGCCTACCAGGAGCGGACCCAGGACGAGGTGAAGCAGCGGTTGAAAAAATGGAATGTGTGGGGCGATGAAGCCGACGAGATCATCGCCGAGCTGATTTCGATGAACTATCTCAGCGAGGAGCGCTTTGCGAAAACCTACGCGGGGGGCAAATTCAGGGTCAAAAACTGGGGCCGCATGAAAATCAGGCAGGAACTCAACCGCCGGGGACTGAGTTCGTACAGCATTGAAAAGGGGATGAATGAGATCGGTGATGCGGACTATGTGGCCGGTTTGCGAGAGCTGCTTTCGAAGAAGAGAAATTTGTTATCCAAAACAGAAACTGACCCATTTAAACTAAAACAAAAACTGGCCAGGTTCGCGCTGGGAAAGGGATATGAGAGCGAGTTGGTGTGGAAGGAATTGGGAGAGTTATAAAGCAAAAGGCCCTGATTGCAAGCGCAGCCAGGGCCTTTTAGCATATTGAACTTCTAGAAATCGGAATCGAACGAAATTCTGTGCGCAGACTCTTTGTCTTTCACCCCGCTCATCACACCCGCCTTCTGATATTCTCCCACGCGTTTTTCGAAGAAGTTGGTCTTGCCTGGAAGCGAGATCAGTTCCATGAAGTCGAATGGGTTGGCTGAACCGAATTGTTTCGGGCAACCTAGTCTTTCAAGCCAGAAATCGGCGATATACTCGATGTATTGCTTCATTAGTTCGGCGTTCATACCGATCAGCGATACCGGAAGTGCTTCACTTACAAATTCTTTTTCGATCTCAACCGCATCCATCATAATCTCGATCACGCGCTCCTGCGGCAACTGGTTGAGGATATGCTTGGTGTAAAGCAGGCACGCGAATTCGCAGTGCAGGCCCTCGTCGCGGGAGATCAGCTCGTTTGAGAAGGACAAGCCCGGCATCAGGCCGCGCTTTTTCAGCCAGAATATCGAACAGAACGATCCGGAGAAGAAAATACCTTCCACCGCCGCGAATGCGATGATGCGCTCTGCAAAGACAGGGCTATTGATCCATTTCAATGCCCAATCTGCCTTTTTCTGTACACAAGGGATAGTCTCGATGGCGCGCAGCAGCCTGTCTTTCTCGACAGGGTCCTTAATATAAGTGTCGATCAGCAGCGAGTAGGTTTCCGAGTGGATGTTCTCCATCGCAATCTGGAACCCGTAGAAGCATTTTGCCTCCGCATATTGCACTTCGCTAAGAAAGTTGACAGCCAGGTTTTCATTGACGATCCCATCGGATGCCGCGAAGAAAGCCAGTACATGGGAAATGAAATGCCTTTCACCGTCATTCAGATTCTCCCAGTCCTTCATGTCCTGCGACAAATCGATTTCCTCGGCCGTCCAGAAGGAAGCCTCATGACGTTTGTACATTTCCCATATATCGGAATGCTTGATGGGGAACAACACAAACCGCAAGGGATCTTCGATCAACAGGGGTTCCTGTCTGGTAAGTTCTTGTGACATAGTTAATTAGAGTATTTTACGGGGATCAGAATGATATAACGTTACTACTTGCCGTTGGCTCTGAAAGCCGGGCCGGAAGATAACAAAGCTACATGCTTTGGGCTAAAATTCAAATAAAGTTGTCGACAAGGAGCCGTTGGAAAACCCATATTTGCCCGGTGGTAATTATTAATGTGATGTGAATGAGAGTTCGGGTATAATGGAGCGGGGCATTGCTTTGGATGTCTACCCCGAAAAATATTCCATATCGTTAAAATTACAACCTATGCCCGTTACTGGCCTGAGGAGATACGTCAATTTGTTGCGGAATATCCGTAACCCCGCCGAATATCTTTTCGACAAGTTCTACGACCGTGGCAGGACGCTACACTTTGCCACCAAACCCAACAAGCTCGTATTCGAGGTGCCGGACAGTCTCTTTCAGATATTCAAAGAGATATTTATGGCCGACGTATACAACATCGGGGCGCTCACGCGCGTATTGCCTGCTGATCCGGTTGTGATCGATATCGGCGCAAACGCCGGTTTTTTTGATATATTGCTTTTATCTAAGGTAAAGAATGCCCAAATTTATGCGTATGAGCCTCTAAGCAGCAATATCGAACGAATGCGTTCGGTTGCCTCCTCCAATCGCAGGTTTGATAAAAGTGTGATCATCAATCCTTTTGCAGTTACCGGAAAGTCCTGCGAAATGTTGCGTCTATACGCACAGGATACGGAAGATAATCAGGTAGTCGCTTCTTCATTGAAGGATTTTGATGCGGCTAATACAAAAGAGCTTTGGATTCCCGCCATCTCTTTTTCCGAAATTATGGCCGGGATTCCGGAGACGAAGGTCGATTTGCTGAAAATGGATTGTGAGGGGAGCGAGTATGATATTATTCTGAACACACCGCCGGACATTGTACGCAGGATTGAAAGGATGTTAATAGAGGTGCATGATATTGATAGTCAATTTAATATAAAAACCATTAGCCAATATCTTGGTGAGTTGGGTTACGATGTGAAATATGCTTCCATTAACGGTTTCTGTTATGCCCTGGAAGCTTGCAAAAAATGAATGATCATTTTATGTTGAAAAAAATTCTGATTGATTGTGAAAGGATGAGGCACCCTCATACCGGGCTTTATCATTATTGCCTTCAATTAGGAAATTCCATTTTGAAAAAAGTAGCTGAGGACAGAGAAAAGATCGCTTTTTATTTACCTACATCCGCAGAACACGCA
>CBIHPQ010000500.1:0-4794 GCA_966211825.1 uncultured Dyadobacter sp.
AAGAAGATCGGCATCATTGTTGTGTGGCCGGATGCTTCCGTGCGGAGAAGCTGTAAAAAAGCTGTCGACTTTTGCGTATTCTTGGGTCGTGAAAAGCGAATCCAATGGAGGCTGATTCGACTCAACCGGAGCGGGGATGTTGCCTATATGCGAGCCGCCGTTTTCAAAAATAGCAAAATCTGTATTTTGAGCGATCCGCATTAATTGAGGAAAACTGTCAAGCAACGTAATCGATGCGATATGGATAGTGCCAAACAGGTAGGAAGGCTTTTTGACACCATTCCCACTGATCTTCCATAATACCGACTCGGTTTTCTGCGCATAGAGTGCCATACTGGTCAGCAACAGAAAAGCGAGAAGCAATAGGCCTTTTTTCATGTCACGCATGATTTTAGTTGAGATGAAATCCTGTAAACCCTATATTGGCCTCGCAAAACCTACATTATGCCAGACCAGCTTTTTAATCGCCGCGATCTCATTGCCTATTTCATCGTCGCGGCAACCGGGGCACTTTCCAATCTGCTCGTTGCTACCATTTTGCAGGAATGGTTTACAATTACCTATAAGTCAGCTTTGTTTTTAGGCTACTGGTTTTCTTTTCTGGTAGGCTATTTTCTGACCAGGTTATTTGCATTCAATGCTCGGAATACCACGCAATCCAGACGCCAGATTGTGAAGTTCGTTTTGGTTTCTATCCTCTCGTGCCTGATTACCGTTTATGGCTCCGCTATTTTGTTCGATATTTCAAAGCAATGGATTGGTATATTGACTTTTACGATCCCTTTTTCTGTTAAGGAGGTTAATTTAAACAAGCTTTTTTCCCAGATAGCAGCAATGGGCGCCAGCTTTTTAAGTAATTATATTTTGCACAAACGATTCACATTTCGTGATACCGGTTTTTACGACCGCCTGAAAAAAATACTTGGCATTTGATGAATGTGATGGCGTCTGGCTTCGTGCACTGTCCGCCGGTTGAAATCATTTCGGGCAAACGGTAAATGTATCTCCAAAGCAGCTTTTGGCAGGGTAGGGTAAAGGGCTGCGCAAACAATCCCCTTGCAGGTATCGCGGTCTTGCGCCTATATTTACCCTTCAAACCAAAACCTTAACCTGACGCCCGTGTGAACGCGGTCGTCATGACGGGCGCGGGAAATGCCGGTTTCCGCGAACGATCGAAACGAACCCCTGAATGGAAAAAGAGAACGAATTGTTCGGCGTGAAGGAAATCGCCAGGCGCGCCAATGTATCCACTGCCACCGTCGATCGCGTGCTGCATAACCGGACGGGCGTTTCGGAGAAAACCAAGGCGCGGATCAACGCGATCATCAAGGAGATGGACTACCAGCCCAATATCCTGGCGAGCCGGCTGGCGTCGAAGAAAATCATCAGCCTTGCCGCATTGATCCCCGATGTGTCGGAAGAAACGGATTTCTGGTCGGCGCCGTTGAGCGGTATTCGCCGTGCGGAAGCCGAGATGAGGCAATATGGCGTCCAGGTGCAAGTTTTTTTGTTCGATCTGAATAGTAAAGAGTCATTTACAGAACAGATCAGGCACGTTTTCGAAGGCGGGTTTCACGGAATACTTATCTCTCCTTCGTTCATCGAAGAAACCAAAAAGTTCGCAACGGAATGTGCGCGGCGGAAAATTCCGTACGTGTTCATCGATTCGGACATTCCCGATCTGCACAGCCTCTCATACATAGGCCCGCACCTGCGCAAGAGCGGGTACGTGGGCGCGAAACTCCTTACGTACCGTCTCGAACCGGCGAAAAAGGTATTGATCATCAACATTTCAAAGGAGATCGATAATTTCAATTACCTCGAAATCGAGGATGGTTTCAGGGCTTATTTCAATGACAATAATCAACCAAACGAGATTGTCCGGATCGATATCCGCGAAACGGATTACCAGTCGGTGGCCAGGCATCTTACCTATGTGTTCCATTTAAATAAGGATATCGGCGCGGCATTCGTCACGAACTCCCGCGTGCATACGGTCGCTTCATTCCTGAAAAACAGCCACCGGACGCACGTTTCGCTGATCGGCTACGATTTTGTGAAGGAAAATGTCGATTACCTGGAGAACAACGTGAT
Organism: uncultured Dyadobacter sp.; assembly: GCA_966211825.1. Taxonomy (GTDB): domain Bacteria; phylum Bacteroidota; class Bacteroidia; order Cytophagales; family Spirosomataceae; genus Dyadobacter. The sequence continues at coordinate 2,095 of CBIHPQ010000500.1, forward strand.
CGACTTCCTGATCTGCCACCGCCCCGACGACCAGGGCTTCCGCGGCATGATGGCACTTTACCAGACGCTCGTCGTCAATGGGCCCGTCACGAAACAAAACTACATGCCGATCGACATCGTGACCAAGGAGAACTACGAGTTCTACCAGAACTGACGCTTTATGCATATATATGGTAGAAAGTGGCAAGAATGGGTCAAACTGACTGGTATTAAAAATTTTCACAAAATTTTATGGATATAATTTCCTGAAAAAAGGAATATCCGAATTCTTTTCTACCTTTACGGGCACGTGCCCGTAACCATCATTCAATCATCTTCTTTTAAAAGCCAAACCCTTTTAACATTGGAAAACTTCAAAGCAAAATTTCTTAGGTGGCTCAGGTCGCTGGGTCCCGGGATGATCACCGCCGCGCTCGTATTCGGCCCGAGCAAGCTCACGATCACTTCAAAACTCGGCGCGGTGTATGGTTATTCCTTGTTGTGGGTCGTGGTCGTCGCCATTTTCTTCATGGGCGTTTTTACGGCAATGTCTACACGCATCGGGGTAGCGACAAACCAGTCGCTGCTCGCCTCGGTGAAGCAGAAATGGGGTAAGCCGGCGTCGGTGGCCATGGGCATCGGGGTTTTCCTGGTCACCACTTCTTTTCAGGCCGGTAATTCGGTGGGGGTAGGGATTGCGGTGGGAGAGTTGTTCCACACCTCGCCGGTGCCCTGGATCATCGGGCTTAATGCATTCGGGATCAGTCTGTTGTTTTTCAGGAGCTTTTACAAAGTGCTGGAAAGCACCATGGTACTGCTGATTTTTGTAAAACTGTTCTCGTTTGTTACTACATTTTTCTGGGCGGACCCTGATCCCGTTAAAATTGTAAAAGGTTTTACTGTTCCCACGATCCCCGCGGGCTCCACCGGCCTCATTATCGCGTTTATCGCGTCCAGTTTCTCAATAGTCGGGGCGCTTTATCAATCCTATCTGATCCAGGAACGCATCCGCATCAAACCCGAACTGCGCGGCGCGAAAAACGACAGTGCGACGGGCATTATCCTGCTGGGCGGGATGTGCAGCATCGTGATCATCTGTGCCGCTGCCGTTCTCAATCCGAAAGGCATTGCGGTGAACTCCGCCACGGATATGGCAAAGGCACTGGAACCGATTTTCGGCAGCAATGCATCCACATTGTTCCTGATCGGCCTGTTCGGTGCGGCATTTTCATCGCTGATCGGCAATGCGTCGGTTGGGGGAACGTTGTTGGGAGATGCTTTGGGTTTGGGTAGTAATTTTAGTTCAAAATCAGTACGTTACCTGGTGGCTTTGGTCATGGTTATCGGTGCTTCGATCGCAATCCGTTTTGGCAAACTGCCACTGGAAATGATCGTGTTCGCGCAGAGTGTGACGATTTTCGTGGTTCCTTTCATCGGAACTGCATTATATATGGTCGGCAACGACAGGAAGATCATGGGCGACAAGGTCAACAGTCCGTTGGTGAAGGTAGTAGCCGGGATCGGGCTCCTTATCGTGTTCAGCCTGGCTGTCGTAAACAGTAAAGAATTATTTTTTAACAATCCGCTTTTTAAATAAAATGAACGGTATCGAATCTTTTGAAGAACAATGGCTGAGCCCTTCCGCGGCGCTGATCGAGGATATGAAAAGCATCGAGGGCGACATCATGATCCTGGGTGCGGGAGGCAAGATCGGCCCGAGCATTGCGCGGCTGACCATGCAGGCCATCGAACGTGCGGGTCTCCACAAGCGTGTCATCGCCGTATCGCGTTTCAGCGAGGAAGGATTGGCGGAGGAACTCAATGCGGAGGGCATCGAAACGATCGTTGCCAACATTCTCGATGACACCCAGTTGCAGGATTTGCCCGAGGTGGAAAACGTACTTTACCTTGCCGGGCAGAAATTCGGAACATCCAATAATGAGCCTTACACCTGGGCAATGAACACCTACCTGCCCGGGCGCGTGGCCGAGAAATTCCGCAGATCACGCATTGTGGTGTATTCGACGGGTAATGTGTACCCGTTCACCCCGGTAGGCTCCGGCGGCGCAACGGAGGAAATGCGTACCGATCCGGTAGGAGAATATGGGCAGTCATGTCTCGGCCGCGAGCGGATGTTCCAGTATTTCTCTTCGGTTTACGGCACGCCGATATTGCTCTACCGGCTCAATTACGCGATCGATTTCAAATACGGCGTATTGCTCGAAGTGGCGAAATCGGTGCTGAACAGCAAGCCTTTGGACGTAACCATGGGCCACGTAAATGTGATCTGGCAGGGCGATGCCAATGAAATGGCGATCCGCTCGCTGCTGCATTGTGAATCGCCTTCGAAAATCCTGAACATTACCGGCCCGGAGACGGTATCGCTCCGCTGGCTGGCGAAAGAGTTCGGACGTATATTCAACATCGAACCGCAGTTCACAGGCGAGGAGCAGTCGACCGCGTTGCTCAGCAATGCAGCAGAATCGTTCCGCTTGTTCGGCTATCCGCGCACGACCTTGAAGCAAATGATCGGCATTACGGCGCAATGGCTGCTCGATGGGGGAAAGACGATTAACAAGCCTACGCATTTTCAGGAGCGGAAAGGGGAGTTTTGATTGGAGTGAGGAAAGGAGGAAGGGGGGATAGGAGGAAAGGAGGAAGGGAGGTAAGGAGGAAAGGAGGAAAGGGAGGAAAAAGAGTAAGCAGATGTCAGTCTGAGCG
>CBIHPQ010000501.1:0-4784 GCA_966211825.1 uncultured Dyadobacter sp.
TTCGGACCCGGACGTGTAGCATTTTATTATTTTGTATCAACCCGCTCGGGCAAACCCCTACCATAACACCATGGCGCTGCTCCACAGCCTCACACGACTCGACAAGGCCCCTCTGACAGGGCAACGGGTGATCTGGGCAAACCGGTTTGGCAACTATGCGGATATGATGGTGGAAGGGAAAAAATATGATAATCCGAGCCGGACCAACTCTCTGCCGGTGAAACTGATGGCGTCACTGATCCGTGATAATTCCAAGAACATTTCCGCAGATGACCGCCAGCACCTGAACCAGATCACGGCAAACGGACTGGCAGAAAAAGGCGAGCTCGATTTTATGAATAAGCTTTTTGCCCGAAATGAAATGGTACTAAACCTTTTATTCAATTTCGAGCGCGAAAGCCGCATTTACGGGGATTTGTACGACAGCACAGCCACCGAATTTCTTAAAGTACGCTACCTGGCCAAAAACTTTTTCAGGTACACCTATCCGCAACAGCTACTGCTCAACAACCATATCAAATCCCGGACAGGCATTTCGCAGTTCAAGCAGTCACTCGACGAGATCGTGCAGCTCGAAGTAAAGGATAGCGCCGACATACGGAAACTGGTAAATTTCAAAGATGTAAGGACCGAACCGGTTCAGGCATTGCCCGGCTACTATCTCAGCGCATCGAACGACAGGGGAATTTCGTGGTTTAACGGCATTATGGATGGTCTGAAAGGGAAAACTGTCTACATTGTAAAGTGGAATATCGAGGATGCCAAAAGCCGTGAAGAACTGGATTTCATACCCGCATTGCAAGCGAGATTACCGGAAGATATCGTCTTTTTGTTTGTTCATATTTCAACTGAAAATTACACGTTTTCAGACGCGCTTCTCAGACAGTACATGGTGCGGCACCGGTTAAAGGGCATTCATATGTCTATCAACGATACCCAGGGTATGGATTTGCTGTTCCGCCTCAACCCGATGGATTTCGCGACGTTTTCCATCGTACGGCCAAACGGCAAGTTTGCCACTAAAAATGCCCCGGCGCCAAGTGAAACGGAAAAGACCGCCAAGGCGCTGATCGAGGCCAGCGGGCAGTAAAATATACCTCTCATTGGTGCGTGTGCGTTAAGAAACAGTTGATTTGGAATCCGGATAGCCCATGTGTAGATATTTGCTGTTGTTTCTGATGCTTTCCTTTTGCGCGTCGGCCCAAAATCCCGACAGCCTGGAAACGCACAGCCGAGACAGCATCCGTTACACCAATCTGAAAGCCCGGATGTCCAAAACCAAGTTCTCGCGGGCAGTTTACCGGCTCTTGTTCAGGGACGTATATAACCAGGGAAAGGTTACCGAGGTCAAGGAGATCGAGACCAACCCATTCACACCGTACGAGGGAATGGTGATCCGGAAAATTTACGTCCGGCAGCTCAACATCCTCGGCGAATCGGTATATGACACCACCCGGAAAGGGAACCAGCTCGAAAGATTTTTAAGTAAAAGTGTCCACACCAACACACGGGAGGGCATTATACGAAAGTCATTCCTGCTGTTTTCAGAGGGCGACGACATTCAGGCGCATATTTTGAAGGATACGGAACGTCTGCTTCGCGCTAACAGGATGTTTGTCGATGCGCGTATCATTGTCATTCCCCGAAAGGACGTCACCTGGATGGCCGATATTATGGTACTCATCCAGGACTCGTGGTCGCTCAATTTTTCGGGCAGTTTCAGTTCTTTCAAGAAATTCAGGGTTGGGCTGGAAAACATCAACGTCCGGGGAACGACGCATTCCCAGCGAACGGCGATCAAATGGGACTCCACCTTTCAGTTCCGGGCCATTTACACCGTGCCTTATATTGGCAAAACCTTCATTACGGCCCAGGCCAGTTTCATTTTTGAGCGTGATTTGAAGGAACAATCCGTCCGGCTCTACCGCCGCTTCATTACCACGGAAACAAAATATGCAGGTGCCCTGGAATTCGGGCATTATAATACCAGACAATATAAACGGGAGGTGGAAACCACTGATTCGCTCCGGCTTTTGCTTACCGATTATAAGTATTACGATTTCTGGATCGGCCGCTCGTTCAAATTTCCTTTTTCCAACAGTAAACTGGCGCAGAACTCGCGAATCGTGACCGCTTTCAGGCATAATAAATATAACTACGACAAACGACCGGAGGTATCGCCAAGTCTCAACAAAAACTACTGGAACCGTACGGCGACGCTCGTCAGCCTCGGCTTTTCAAACCGGAACTATAAGCGGGACGTCTTGATCTACGGCTTCGGACGGACGGAGGACGTGCCGGTAGGCAGCCTGATCGCACTGACGATCGGGCGGGAAAATACCGAGTATGGCACGCGGGGTTATGGCGGAATCCAGTTCGCCAGCGGCAAATACCTGCCGCATAACCTTGGTTATCTCTACACACTGGCAAATCTGGGTACCTATTCCAAAAACGGGACGGCACAACAGGGCGTCATCAATGGTGAAGTCAACTATATCAGTAATCTCATTCCGTTCCGGCACAGCTTTTTCCGGCAGTTCGTCAACATCAAATTTGCGAAAGGCATCAACAGGGACCCGCTCGACTACCTTAATATCAGCGGCGACCGCGGCATAAGGGGCATTAACAACGACAGGCTGATCGGCACGAAGAAGTTGACGATCGGCACCGAGACGGTGTTCTTTTCGGATAAAAGCCTTTTGGGGTTCAGGATCGCGTACTTTGTGTTCGCGGATCTCGGGCTGGTGAATGGCGTGCCGCACCTCTGGAAAAGCCCGCTATACCAGGGTTACGGGCTGGGCTTACGCCTCCGGAATGAAAATCTCGCATTCAATACGCTGCAATTGCGCTTCGGGTACTATGTCAATATCCCCGAACTTTCCTCCCCCACCCGTTTCGCGACTTCGGGCAACGTTCCGCTGCGTCTACGCGACTTCGACATCTCGGCCCCGGCCATCGCGCCATTCGAATAGTTGAAAATTTGATCTACAAATAACTTATAAACAATTAGTTAAGTATTCATTTTTAAAAATTTACAGTTATTTCGGGTCGCATCCTGTCCTTTTTCGGATATGAGGATTAACTTTGTGGAATTTTTGGACGTACCCCTGCTCAAAATCGTCAGGCAACTGCCAAAAGTTGTTCAAGTATTTCCTTCATTTCTACAAATTACCATTTACTGTGCCCAAAAATACGAGTATCAAATCCGTTCTGATTATCGGTTCAGGTCCCATCGTTATCGGTCAGGCGTGCGAGTTTGACTATTCCGGCTCTCAGGCAGCCCGTTCACTACGCGAAGAGGGGATTGAGGTAGTTCTGATCAACTCCAATCCTGCAACAATCATGACTGACCCTATTAGTGCAGATCATGTATATCTGTTGCCACTGGAAAAGAAGTACATCGTTGAAATTCTGGAAAAACACAGAGCGATGGGCAAACCCATCGACGCGGTACTTCCGACTATGGGAGGCCAAACGGCGCTGAACCTGGCAATCGATTGCGATAAGGCAGGTGTCTGGAAAAAGTATAATGTGGATATTATCGGAGTGGATATCAAAGCGATTGAAACGACCGAGGACCGGGAGAAATTCCGTCTGAAAATGCTCGAACTGGGTGTAAATGTGTGCAAGGGCCGCACAGCCCGCTCTTTCCTCGAAGGAAAAGAGATCGCCCAGGAAATCGGCTTCCCGCTCGTAATCCGTCCCTCATTTACCCTGGGTGGTACAGGAGGTGGATTTGTGGAAAAAGAAGAAGATTTCGACAAAGCGCTTAACTACGGCTTGCACGCGTCGCCTGTACACGAGGTACTGGTAGAACAGAGTGTAATGGGCTGGAAAGAATACGAGCTCGAATTGCTCCGCGACAGCAAGGGTAACTTTATCATCATCTGTTCGATCGAGAACTTCGACCCGATGGGCGTGCATACCGGCGACAGTATCACGGTAGCACCGGCCATGACGCTTCCCGACACATTATACCAGCAAATGCGCGACCTTTCCATCAAAATGATGAATGGTATCGGCAAGTTTGCAGGTGGCTGTAACGTACAGTTCTCGGTGAACCCTGCGGACGACAAGATCATCGCGATCGAGATCAACCCGCGCGTATCGCGTTCCTCAGCACTGGCTTCGAAAGCAACAGGCTACCCTATCGCGAAAATCGCTGCGAAAATGGCGATCGGTTACGACCTCGACGAGCTCATTAACCCGATTACCGGCACTACTTCCGCATTCTTCGAACCTTCTATCGACTACGTGATCGTAAAAGTTCCGCGCTGGAACTTCGATAAGTTCAAAGGTGCCGACCGCTCACTGGGACTTCAAATGAAATCCGTAGGTGAAGCAATGGGTATTGGGCGTAATTTCCAGGAAGCATTGCAAAAGGCTTGTCAGTCACTGGAAATCCGCCGCAACGGCCTTGGCGCCGATGGCCGCGAACTCCGTGACCAGGAAGCGATCAAGTACAGCCTCGCACATCCGAGCTGGGACCGCCTGTTCCATATTTATGATGCATTCAAAATAGGTCTGTCGTTCAAAACGATCCAGAACCTGACCAAAATAGATGCGTGGTTCCTCCGCCAGATCGAAGAACTGATCGAGCTGGAACATGAGATCGAGAAATTCGACCTGGAAGACCTGCCGAAAGATCTGCTTCTGACAGCGAAACAAAAAGGTTACGCCGACCGCCAGATCGCGCATTTGCTAGGCACCAAGGAAAGCAAGGTGTACGATCGCCGGAAAGCATTGGGTATCAAGCGTGTTTACAAATGCGTTGACACCTGCGC
>CBIHPQ010000502.1:0-4772 GCA_966211825.1 uncultured Dyadobacter sp.
AGAATACAATGCAACGCCGGGTTTCCATTTCATCCCGCCTCCCGGACCAGTCATTCGGAAGCCATACAAAAGTGCAGAAACGGCAACCATTACCACACTAAAAAAAATAATTAAGGTGTTCTTTTTCATCGAATTATAAAACATTAAATCAATTTATCCGGCGTAATCGGCAACTCCCTCACCCGCTTGCCGGTTGCATGGAAAACGGCGTTGGCGATGGCCCCGGCTACGCCAACAATGGCAATTTCGCCCAGCCCTTTCGCACCAATCGGGTTGACGTGCATATCCGGCTTGTCGACGTAATATACTTCAATAGGCGGAACATCCGCATGCACGGGAATGTGATAGCTTGCAAAATCGGTGGTAACATAGCGGCCGTAGCGGTGGTCCATGGCCGAATGCTCCATCAAAGCCATTCCGATCCCGCCCACTACGCCGCCGATCGATTGGCTGCGGGCCGTTTTGTAGTTGATGATCGCGCCCACGTCCGCGCACGTAACCACCCGGGTAACGCGCACCTCGCCCGTCAGCGGGCTTACCTGCACTTCCACGAAATGGCAGCCGAACGAATACATCGAATACTGGTCGCGCTCCGCACCTGATTTCGACTCTTCAGATACTTCCAGTTCTTTCAAATGATGGTATTTCAAAATATCCGCATAACTCATCCCTTCACTATCTTCGGCAGTATACACACGCCCATTCTTCACAACGGCCGACGGTTCCTGGCCTGCCGCCCCGCTGCGCCCGGGCATTTGCTGCGCCAGGCCGATCAGTTTGTTCTTCAAGGCCTCACAAGCCACATGTACCGCCGAACCCACGCTCGGGATCGTCGACGAGCCATTCTGGCCGGGCGCGTCCGGAAGAGCGGAATCGCCGAGGTCGAAACGTACCTTTTTAGCGCTCATACCCAGCACTTTCGCGGCTATGCGCGTCATGGCCGTGCCGGTACCAGGGCCGATATCCATCGTTGCGCTTTGCACGATCACCGAGCCGTCGGCCTGCATGACCGCCCGCGCTTTCGATGGGTGCCGGTGAAAACCGTACAGGCTGGATGCCATTCCATAGCCCACCAGCATGCCGCCCTGTGTCATCGATCGGGGTTCGGGCCTCCTGTTTTTCCAGCCGAATTTCTCCGCGCCCAGCTCGTAGCACTCCCGCAGCGACTTCGCCGACCAGGGCAAATTCCTTTCCGGATCGGCTTCCGCATAATTTTTAAGACGCAGTTCCAGCGGATCCATTTTCAATGCAAATGCGAGCTCATCCATAGCCGATTCCAATGCGAACATTCCCGTGGCATCGCCCGGCCCGCGCATCCACGTGGGCGTGTTCACATCCAGCGGGAGCAGGCGGTAGCGCGTGGACACCTGCGGGCAGGCATACATCGCACGCGAGGCCAGGACGGTGCGTTCCAGATGTTCTTCATACATCGACGTTTGCCCTGTTCCTTCATGCACAATGCCGGTCAGCCCTCCCTCCCGGGTTGCACCTATTTGGATTTTCTGCGTCGTATAGGGCCTGTAACCAACTGAGGTAAACATCTGCTCCCTTCCCAGAACGAGCTTTACAGGCCGTTTGACCTGCTTCGCCGCCATCACCGCCGCCATCGTATGCGGCCACACACGTATGCCCGACCCGAATGCGCCGCCAATGTATTTTGCCACAACCTGCACATTTTCCCTGGGCAGCTTGAATGCCTGCACCAGTTGCCCCTGAGCAGATTTTACGCCCTGATTTTTGTCGTACACGGTCAGCTTGTCATCGGCTTCCCATACCGCGATGATCGCGTGGGGTTCCAGCGGCTGGTGGTGTTGGGTAGGAATGGTATATTCAGCCTCGATACGCACCGGGGCTGCGGCTAATGCATCGGCGGCACCCCGGTTATAATCCTGGAAAGGGGAATTTTTGGAGCGCTGGACATTCTGCGGGATACCTGCGTTGGCCGTGTTTTTCTCAAAATGCGTTTGATGGGCCTCGCGCTCGTATGTCACATGCACGAGCGACGCCGCGTAAACCGCCTGTTCAAGGCTGTCTGCAACCACCATTGCCACAGGCTGGCCGTCGAAGTAAATCAATGGATCGTAAAACACCCGGAACGCCGTCCCTACCGGTGCCCTCTCCGCAGGTTGCTTTGGAGAAGGCCAGCCCGGCACCTGCGCCGCATTGCGGTGGGTGACCACCGCCAGCACCCCCGGTGCCGACTCCGCGGCGCGCGAGTCGATGCCCGCAATGCTGCCCTTTGCGATCGTACTGGTTACCAATACGGCATGAGCGACACCCGGCACGGCATATTCGGCAGAGTACCGGGCGGCACCTGTTACCTTCACGTGGCCATCGACGCGGTCGAGCGATTGGTCCTGGGGGTTATCCGGGAAATGTCTGTTCATGGTCAGTTCAGGAAATGCCTGCGGCGGTTTTCAATGCTGCGACCATCGCATTGGTAGTCATTGTAATTTTGAATGCATTATGCTCCCCGGCCGTCGCGCCCTTCAATTCATGCTCGGCCACTTCCCTGAAAAGCTTTTCCGATGGTGTTTGTCCCCTCAGCATCAGTTCTACCGCCCAATACCGCCACGGCTTGTGCGCCACGCCGCCCAGCGCAACCCGCGCGTCCCATATGCGCCCGCCGTCCATTTGCAGGGCAGCCGCCGCGGACACCAGCGCGAATGCATAGGAAGCCCGGTCGCGCACTTTGAGATAATGGCTATGTTTTGCAAAAGGATTGTCAAGAACCTCGATGGCGGTAACCAGCTCGCCATGGCCCAGGTTAGTATCCAGTTCGGGTTCCTGGGTGGAAAGCCGGTGGAAATCCCTCATCGCTATCCTGCGCTCTCCGCCCGGCCCCTCTACTACCACCACTGTATCGAGCGCGGTGAGCGCCACGCACATGTCGCTCGGGTGGACGGCAATGCAGGAGGGAACTTCGTTTCCGTGAAAAAAGATCGCATGCTGGCGGTTAATGCCGCCTTCGGCCCCGCAGCCCGTACCAGGTTGGCGTTTATTGCAAGGCAATGCAAGATCGTAGAAGTAGCTGCACCGCGTCCGCTGCAAAAGGTTGCCGCCGACGGTCGCCATGTTGCGCAACTGCCCCGACGCGCCCGCGAGCAATGCCTGCGAGAGCAACGGCTGCCGGGACGTAACCAGTTTATGCCGGGCCACGTCGCTGTTCAGCGCCAATGCGCCGATGCGAATGCGGTCGTACCGCTGTTCTATCTTCCTTAATGGCAGATGGTTGATGTCGATCAGCTTGGCAGGCGACACTACGCCCCGTTTCATGAGGTCGATCAGGTTGGTACCGCCTGCGATGAACTTCGCCTCCGAATCGCCGGAGGCCATTAACACCGCCTCGCGGATGGTCTTGGGGCGTAAGTATTGAAACGGTTTCATACCTTCGACCCTTTATTTTTTACTTCCAGAATAGCATCCACAATGTTCGGATAGGCGCCGCAGCGGCACAGGTTGCCGCTCATATATTCACGCACTTCCTCGGCCGAACCGGCGCACCCCTCGCGTATACACGCAACACCCGACATCAGCTGCCCCGGCGTGCAGTACCCGCATTGGAAGCTGTCGTGTTTGATGAAAGCGTCCTGCAAAGGATGCAATTGCCCGTCACCCGACAGCCCTTCGATCGTCGTGATCTTTGAGCCATGCTGCATCACCGCGAATGTTAGACATGCCAATACCCTCCGGCCATCAATATGTACTGTACAAGCGCCGCATTGCCCGAAATCACAGCCTTTTTTAGTACCGGTAAGGCCCTGGTTTTCGCGCAGCAAATCCAGCAATGTCATCCGCGGGTCGATGGAGAGGCGTTTCCGTTTCCCATTGATCGTCAGCGCGAGCCTGACTTTTTCCGCATTGCCGACGGGGACATCATCCGGCGCCATTTGCAGGATTCCCGTCGGGGCCATGGTAACACCGGCCATAACGATCGATTGTTTCAGGAAAAATCTGCGGTTTTCGTCGTGATCTTCTGTCGGAAAGTCGGGATGGCTGTCGTCCTGATCCGGTTGCTCCTTTGCCATGCATGGGTCGTTTGGTGACAATGTATACAAAAGAAGCTTCACCGCTCGGTTTACCGTCTCGCAAGGACTTGTTGCGTGATTTCTCTTTGCCGAAACTTCGGTTTTTTATTTAAAATCACCTGCATTCCATGTTCCGGACTTCCCGGCGGCGATGTCTGCCTTAACCGTTTTGTTTCCATATTTCAAAATGCGCTTCTGTGCGCTGGCGGAAGTTAGCGTCACGGATTTCAATTGACCACTCTCCCAAACTTCATCGACCGTCACATTCCCCCGTGCTTTCAATCCCTTCACCGAACCGCTGGGCCAGGCGTCGGGTAATGCGGGCAGGAGCTCGATTACGCCCGTTTGCGATTGGAGGAGCATTTCGGCCACACCGGCGGTGGAACCCATATTGCCGTCGAGTTGGAATGGCGGGTGCGCGCAAAGTAGGTTGGCGTAAGAGCCGCCGCCGTCGGCCATGTTGGTACCCTGGTCTGCTACGGGCCGGAGCACGCTTTTGAAGAGCTTGTGCGCCCTGTTACCATCCTGCAAACGTGCCCAAAAGTTGACTTTCCAGGCCAGCGACCAGCCCGTACCATCGTCGCCGCGGGCGTTGAGGCTCACACGGGCAGCCTCTGCTTCGGCCGGGGTTTTGGTAATGGAGATCTGCTTGCCCGGGTGCAATGCATACAGGTGCGACACGTGCCGGTGGTGGTTGGTGGAGTCGTCGACATCCTCCCGCCATTCCTGCAACTGTTTCCAGCG
>CBIHPQ010000503.1:0-4744 GCA_966211825.1 uncultured Dyadobacter sp.
TCGACCCCAATAATGACCTTTTCCGGAACTTCGGTTTGCTGCGTTTTTAACATGGTGCAAGATAAGGAACTCTCCCCTCCAAAGCCAAAAAGCAACCAGGCAAACCTGCTATGGCTCGTCAAACTCGTCGTGACAGCCCTGGTGCTCAGCTATATTTACCGCACATTCCGGAATGAACAAAAAGGCATTACCGACATCGGAAGTGTGTTGACGAAAATCTGGAATGGGCAAAATGCACCTGTGCTGGTGCTCATGCTTCTGCTGGTGCCTGTTAACTGGGCGCTGGAAAGCCTCAAATGGCAAAAACTCATTTCCCGCATCATGCCCCTCTCCTTCCGTGACGCCCTCCGCGGCACATTGACAGGCCTGGCCGTGGGCGTGGCCGTACCCGCACAACTGGGCGATACGCTCGGGCGCGTGGCGGCACTCAGGTCCGACAGGCGGCTGGAAGCGATCGGTGCAGCGCTCATTTCAAATGGTATCCAGTTCTACGTTTCCGTGCTTGCGGGCGCGTGCGGGTGGTTTTATCTGAAAGACCAGCTCGATATTCCTGATATGGCCCGGTCGGCAGTAAATGGCATTTTGTTCGCCGTGATTTTTCTCGGCCCTGCATTGCTGCCGTTCAGAAAGCAGATCGATAAGTGGCAGCCTTCACGCCGGATTTTTGTCAAGATGAAGGAATATTTAAATGTAATAGGCCGCTACACACCTGCCGAGCTCGCAGCCGGTACAGGTTATGGCTTGCTGCGTTACCTGGTTTTCCTCAGCCAGTTTGTCCTCGCATTGTCGCTTTTTCACTTCCAGGTAGGCGTTTGGCAGCTTGCATCCTGTGTTACTTTGATTTTTTTAGCCAAAACACTCATACCGGCGGTCAATGTGCTGGGAGACCTGGGCTTGCGCGAATTTACTGCCCTTGTCGTGTTCGCGCCGTTCCGACTGCCCGCCGAACAGATCATCGCGGCCACTTTCCTGATCTGGATACTCAATGTCCTCGGACCGATCCTGGCGGGCATTTTCCTCATCTGGAAATACAAATGGAAGAAATCCCGATGAGCAGCTCCGCATTCATCTCATGGGTCGCCACCGTCATCTGGCTTTTGCTGGGCAGCTATGCCCTTTTTACAACGATATTGACCTTTCTCTGGTCGAGAATACGCAAACCTGCGGCGGCAACCATTCCCCGCGACTTTCTGATCACCGTGATCATCCCCGTCCGAAACGAGGCCGAAAACATCGTTTCCCTGCTCGAAGACCTCGACCGACAGACGCTACCAGTGGCCCATTTCGAAGTTCTCGTCATGGATGACAGTTCCACCGACGGCACCGCGGCGGTCGTGCAGGCATTTGCTGCACACGCAAAGGCCGCGATAAAACTCATTCCCCTGCCCGATGAGCGCACTACGGCCCCCAAAAAACGGGCGATCGAAACGGCCATTACCCACGCCCGTGGCAGCCTGATCGTCACTACCGACGGTGATTGCCGCGCACAGCCGGGCTGGCTGCACGCAATCGGGTCGTGCTACATGTATACGGGCGCGAAGCTCATCAGCTCGCCGGTCACTTTTACGGAAGAGGTTAGCCTTACCGACCATTTACAAACCGTCGAATTCGCGAGCCTCATCGGCAGCGGCGCGGCATCCATGTCGGCAGGTTACCCCTCCATGTGCAACGGCGCGAACCTGGCTTACGAAAAAAAAGCATTTCTGGAAGTGAGTGGCTACGACGGTGTGCGGCATATTGCCTCCGGCGACGACGAGTTCCTGATGCACAAGATCGCGGCGCGTCATCCCGGCATGGTACATTTCCTCCGGCACCGCGACGCCATTATCCGGACCGCGCCGCATCGCAACTGGGCCAGCTTCTACCGGCAACGAAAGCGCTGGGCCAGCAAATGGAAGCATTATCAAAGCAAAACACCGCTGGTACTCGCCGTTTACATATTTGCAAGCAATTTCGCCGTGCTGGCTGCTGGCGGGCTCGCATTAGCGGGGACGATACCTCCCTCTGCGCTTCTGGGAATGCTGGCATTGAAATGTGTTCCGGAATGGCTTTTCCTCGGTTCCGTATTAAGTTTCCTGCAAAAAGCGAAGTCACTCGCATTTATCCCGATAACCCAGCTCTTCTACCCGTTCTATGTCTGCTTTTTCGGATTGGCTGCGCAAAAGGGCCAGTATGAATGGAAAGGACGGAAACTGTCGTAACTATACCGGCATATAAAAAAGCTGCCGGCAAAATGCCGGCAGCTTTAAGTTTCACATAACGCTATATAAGATCATTCATTCTACTTTTTAAACACCTGAGAGTTATACTTTCCTTCCGCATTTACCACATTCACTATATACATACCTTGCACAAAAGCCTGAACATTAACTTTGATTTCTGTTTGGCCGGCCACAGGTATCGTCTGATAAACCTGCTTTCCTCCTAGTGTGAATATTTCGATTTTTTTCACCGGCGAGAAACTTCTGACATTCATTTCGTCCTGGGTCGGGTTCGGGAAGAAATCCACCGCCAACCGGGCGTCGCAGGTTCCGGCTTGTACGCTACGGATTGCGCTGTATTCGAATGTCTCGTCGGTATCCACCTGCTTCAGACGATAATAATAGCTCTTTGCAGGTACAGACTCTGATGAAAATGGTGTGTCGTTGAAACTATATGTAGCCTTGGTGGCGTCGTAATCGATGCGGGCAATGACATTGTAGGCCTTGGCGTCTGACGATCGTTCGACCTCGAAATGTGAGAAATTCCTGGCTTCGGTTACCTGCCATTTCAGTTCCGCATTGCAATTTACATTTTGTACAGTAAAAAATGCTAATGTTACCGGTAAAGCTGTTGAAGGAGGAGGAGTTGTGTAACAGGTTGAGCTTGAAGCCGGATAGGTAATATTCACTATGGTCGACGGGTTCAGCGTTACACGGATGGTCGCGCCATCCTCGCGCAGTGAGCCGTAGCGATCGTCCTCAACCTCCACCCATTTGTTGTTTTCCTGCTTGTAACCCGGCCATGCAATGCCATTTCCGTTGATATCCACCGCTGCGCCCGGGAAAAGCAGGCTGCCTGTCAATGGCATATCGTTGTCTTCCTGGATCACTTTTCCTTCTGAATTGATCCATTCAATTTTCGCGGCCTGGCCGGTTGCGTCGTAGTTCGGGGTCACGCTGTAATCGAGCCACGGCGCATTTTTCACACATTTCGAAGAAGCAGTCGCCTCGATTTTCTTTTCAACCGGTTCGGGAACCGATGGCAAGAAAGGCCAAAAATGCACCTCGTCGCTTTTGTGTACAAAGCTTTTAGCGATGATCTGTCCGTTGATGTTGCCGTTATTCTCTTTCACGACATCCGCCTGCGGTGCGAAAATGGTACCGCTGATCTGCGCATTGCCGCCCAGTGTAAGTCCTTTGGTCGCATCAGGGAAGTTATAGATCACGTAGCTGCCTTGTGAGTCGGAAAGTCCGCCGAAACCCGGAAAATTGATCTTGTTGCTGCCGGTAACCCCACAGAATGTCGGAAAATCAACGATGTTAATGATCAGGGCGAAATTGCCGCTTGGAGAAGTTTGCCCCAGTTGCGCGCCTTGCGGAATGCCTTCGATGTTCGAATTTCCAATTTTGTTCCAAACGGCAGCAGAGACGGTCAGGACGTTGACCTTGTTAGGATCAACAATGATTTTGGGGTTATTACCGATAATATTGGGGTCAAGATACGGACCTACCGGCGCAGATGGCATCAGGTTGCCGTTCTGGTCGCGGATAGCGAGGTTGTCCGCCATGTCTTTCAACTGGTTCGATCTTTTGATAAAGGTCGTGAAGGCGCCGTCGATATCGATCTGGTTAGGGCCTGTTCCGAATACGTTCTCGCAAACCGGGTTCACCAGGTCGCTTACGCTCGGTGACCAGGTATTAATATTCGCATTGATCGTAATGTTGGGCGTATCCCAGTACTGCTTGTTGTTTTCCGTGATGCGGATGGTCGAAGCTGCATTGTTGTTGTCGCGGTACCAAACTTTCAGGTTCGTTCCTGAGCCGTCGGAAGGGCTGCAATTCCCGATTTTAACATAGTTATCGCCATTCACGGTCAGGCTTCCGCTGTTGAGCTTCACAGCCCCCCGAACGGCCAGACCGATCGACGCATTGTTTACGAAAAGAACACCATGCTGTTTATTAAAACTGATCTGATATTGATTGGTGGTCACATTACCGCCCACTGCAATGGGGCCTTCGGTTTCGTTGGATTGCAGGGTAGCATCTCCTTTGACGAATATATTGAAACGCTGTGCGGCGGAAGTGGGGCTCTGGGCAATTACTTGACTTGCGGTTAACGAGAGGAGCGCTAAAAGGCTAATGAATAGAGGTTTGGCGGACATGTAGTTGAGTGGTTTTTTATTTCTTGCTCAACGAAATTAGACCGCCTGTTTCAATCGGTTATTCTTTTTGTGACCACTCTGGGGTAGTTTGGGGTAATATCAGCGTTTTGAGGGGTGACAACAATGCAAAAAATTGCACTAATCGAAGATAATACACATGCACTGACAAAATAGTGGCAGCGTTTCAGAGACGTTTTTGAGGATTAACTAATCATATTTATTCTACAATATTAATCCAAAAACCGCCAGTACTTCTAGAATTTCCTGTTTAAGAGTTATAAAATGTTCGATTCAGGCTTGCTAATCCTATTTTAACAATTATAACGTTTCCAAGACACTCGAATACCTCAAAAACAACAAAGCCGGGATCTGACCCGGCTT
>CBIHPQ010000504.1:0-4688 GCA_966211825.1 uncultured Dyadobacter sp.
AACGGTTGGAAGGTGGAATACGAAGATCTGCCAGATTTTGCGCGTTATGGAGCATTCTCAACTTTCTTCTTCCTACCTGCTGAATTTCCAACGGCAGCTTAGCAACCCTTTCGCCAAGCCATATTTTTTCAGTGTCCCTGGACGAAAAATCGAGAATCATATCGGGTTGCGTTAGTAACGCCAAAGGTAAGCATTCAGTTCAGTTTTTTAAATACTCATGCTACTCAACTGTCACTCTTTTTTCAGCCTTCGCTTCGGGACGATTCCTGAGGATGAGCTTCTTGCACTTTGCAGGGAGCACGGGTACGACTGTGTTGCGCTGACGGACATTAACAATACATCGGGGTGCCTGAACTTTATCCGCATGGCGCCCAGGTTTGATATTAAACCCATTGTCGGGATCGATTTCCGTAATGGGGTGACGCAGCAGTTTGTAGCCCTGGCGATGAACAATAGTGGTTTTCAAACATTGAATGCATACCTGTCGGCCCAGAAGCTGGCAGATACCCCATTCCCCGACCGCGCGCCGGAAATGGAGCATGTAGCGATTATCTATCCTTTTGAAAAACTGAACAAGGAGCGACGCGAGCAATTCCGGCCGAATGAATATATCGGCATTTCGATGCAGGACCTGGACAAATTGCATTACTCGCCGCTGCACCGGTATATGGACAGGCTGGTCATCCAGCAACCGTTCACTTTTCGTAATAAAAAGGATTTTAATGCACACCGGTTGCTGCGGGCTATTGATGGCAATACCCTGCTCAGCAAGCTGTCCCCTTCCGGGACGGGCAAGGAAAATGAGCAGATCGTGCAGGCGAAAGTGCTCGAATATCATTTCAAACAAAAGGATTTTCGCGCTATCCTCGACAATACCCGCAAGCTGATGGACGAATGCAATATCCATTTCAGCTTTGGAAATGAACGCGAGCACCAGAATCTGAAAGTATTTGGCAAAAACGAAGAGGACGATTTCAAGAAGTTGAGGGCGATGAGCTACCAGGCGCTTGGCTACCGGTACGGCGATCATATCACGGACGAAATCTTCGACCGGATCGCCAAAGAGCTGGATATGATCCGCCAGCAGAATTTCGTGCCTTTTTTCCTCGTCAACCAGGACATCGTGAACTATGCCCGCAGGAAGGGCTATTACTACGTCGGCCGGGGTAGCGGGGCGAATAGCATCATTGCCTATTTACTCAACATTACCAACGTCGATCCGATCGAGTTGGATTTGTATTTTGAGCGGTTTATCAACCTTCACCGCAAGAATCCGCCCGTTTTTGACATTGATTTTTCCTGGCGCGACCGCGAGGAGGTGACCCGCTATATATTTGATACCTATGGCAAAAACGGCCAGGCTGCGCTGCTGGCCACATACAGCACCTTCCAGCACAGCTCAGCGGTGCGCGAACTGGGAAAAGTGTTCGGCTTGCCTGCCTATGAGATCGATGCGTTGAGTAGTGGCAAATACGATCCGAAAAAGCTCGATCAGCTTTCGGGGCTGGTGATCAGGTATGCCGAATATCTGCAATCTAACAACCAGCCGAACCATTTGAGCATCCATGCAGGCGGTATCCTGATCGCAGAACGGCCCATGCATTATTTCACGGCCACCGACGTTCCGCCAAAAGGCTTTCCGACCACGCAGTTCGACATGGTGATCGCGGAAGATGTCGGTTTGAACAAATATGACATCCTGGGCCAGCGCGGGCTTGCGAAGATCAAGGAAACGCTCGAAATCATCCGGTACAACCGCCCGGATGCGGCAGATTTCGATATCAACGATGTCCGGAAATTCAAGACAGATCCCAAAATTAATGACCTGATCAGGCAGGCGCAATGCATTGGATGCTTTTACGTGGAGTCGCCGGCCATGCGGATGTTGCTTAAAAAACTGGAAGTTGACAACTACCTCGGGCTCGTCGCGGCCAGCTCCATTATCCGGCCGGGTGTGGCCAAAAGCGGTATGATGCGCGAGTACATCCTGCGCCACCGCCATCCCGAAAAACGGAACGAGGCACATCCGCGCCTGTTGGAGCTAATGGAGGAAACCTACGGCATTATGGTGTACCAGGAGGACGTGATCAAGGTTGCGCACTATTTCGCCGGGCTTACATTGGGTGAGGCCGATGTGATCCGCCGTGGTATGAGCGGGAAATTCCGCGGACGCGAGGAGTTTGAGCGCGTTAAAAAGAAGTATTTCAAAAACTGCCGGAGCAAGGGTTACGACGAGGCAATGACGATGGAGATCTGGAACCAGATTGCCAGTTTCGCCGGATTTGCATTCGCTAAAGGGCATTCCGCGTCCTATGCCGTGGAAAGTTACCAGACGCTGTTCCTGAAAACCTATTTCCCGCTGGAATTTATGGTGGCCGTATTGAACAATGGCGGCGGCTTTTACGCGCCCGAGCTGTACATCCACGAAGCGCGCATGCTAGGCGCACTCGTGCATGCGCCATGTGTGAACCACAGCGAAGCGCAGGCGACCATCGAGGGGACGCAGGTATATCTCGGAATGCAATTTTTGAATGCCCTGGAAGAAAAAACGATCGAAAAAATCCTCAGCGCACGCAGGCAGGACGGGCCGTTTACGTCGCTGAACGATTTCCTTGACCGTGTACCGATTTCCATTGAACAGCTTACCATCCTGATCCGGATCGATGCATTCAGGTTCACAGGCATTGGGAAGAAAACATTGCTTTGGAAAGCGCATTTCCGGCTGAGTACCACGCCCGTGAAAGTACCTCAAAAGCAGCTTTTTCATACCGAAATTAAAGATTTTGAATTGCCTGAGTTCCATTCGTCCATTCTCGATGATGCTTATGACCAGATCGAGCTCCTCGGCTTTCCGCTTTGCAGCCCGTTCAATTTGCTGAAAAACCCGCTGCCAAAAAGTGTGATGTCGCGCGATTTGCATAACTATGTCAATCAGGAAGTGGTGCAATATGGCTACCTCGTTGCGCTGAAAAACACCCGGACGGCGCGGGGTGAATCGATGCAATTTGGCACGTTCCTGGATTATGAGGGACAGTTTATCGACACCGTCCATTTCCCCACGGCGGCCGCCAAAGTGAATGGCTCGGTCAAAGGCGTTTACAAAATCCGCGGCGTCGTGACGGAAGAATTTGGCTTCCTTACGGTAGAAGTGTCGGAAATTACGCGAATGGAGTCGGCCGAACGCTGACGCTACGGGCATTGTGCGCATCAACGATTTTTGAAATCAGCTGGATGAAAAAGCCAAAACTGTTAACTTCCGCCAGTTTTCAACCATTCATCGCGAACTACCATGACAGTACGAAGCCTTCTTGTATCCCTGACCACAGCGTTAATCTGCGCATGTTCGGGCAAAACCGGCTCAGAAAACAATGCGCCCGACAGTACCATTTCCGTTGAGCAAACCACCCAAGTGCCTGCGACGAACAACTGCTTCGCGCACCAGACCCAAAAGGATTCGGCGTTTCTGAACCTCGAAATCGCCGACAGCACCGTTTCCGGCAAGCTATCTTACGCCTTTTTCGAAAAAGACCGAAATGACGGTACCATTACCGGAAAGATAGCAGCCGACAGAATTTTCGCACACTACACATTCACCTCCGAGGGTACGCAATCGGTCAGGGAAGTGGCTTTTCGCAAAAAGGGCGAAGGCTGGGTCGAGGGGTTTGGCGAGGTCAAAGATTCCGCCGGGGTCATGATTTTTAAGGACCGGTCGAAGCTGGATTTCGAAAAAGGTTTGTATTTCGAACCGGTTAAATGTCCTTCGAAACGATAAACTTTTCCAGGGTTGTTGCCATACCGTTGTCAATGAGCGGCCATTTATTGCACTCATTGTCAATCTGAAACCAACATCGTCATGGAAAAGCTGGATCTGAGCAAGCATTTTAAAAGTTACTACACCGCCAAAGGCAAACCTGAGCTGGTTTACATTGAAAAAGCACAATACCTGGCTATTCAGGGGAAGGGCGATCCTTCGGGCGAGGCATTTATGCAAAAAATCCAGGCCCTCTACCCCGTTGCGTACGCATTGAAATTTGCATTTAAAGCACAAGGGAAAGATTTTGTGGTGGCCAAACTGGAAGGTTTGTGGTGGTATGATGAAAAACGATTCACCAACGCGACGATCGACAATGCACCCAAAACCATTCCCCGCAGCGAATGGGAATACCGGCTACTGATCCGGATTCCGGATTTTATCGGCAAAAAGGATGTGGAGTCCGCCGTCGCCGGGTGCTATTCGGCAAAAGGCGTGGCGGCGATCAGGGAGGTGTCTTTCTTTGAAATGCAGGAAGGAAAAGTAGCCCAAATGCTGCATACTGGGCCATTCGATACCGAACCGGAAACACTTGAAAAGCTCAATGTCTTTATGAATGAAAACAATTTGTCGAGAAACGGGCTGCACCACGAAATTTACCTGTCGGATTTCAGGAAGACCACACCCGACAAATTGAAAACCATTCTGCGCGAACCTGTTAAATAGCACATCAATTATACATTTTAAGGAAAATAAACCACCGGTACTTCGTTTACGATACCGGTGTTCTTTTTACAAAACATTTGGGACACACCCTTTGCAATCGCAATCTTTAACAATATATTTCGCCCCTCCTGAATTTCATCAAAATTAAAATTAGAAAAATGAAAAAGGCGTTCATAGCATTATGCTTGGCCGGATGGGGTGTGGTTTCTGT
>CBIHPQ010000505.1:0-4688 GCA_966211825.1 uncultured Dyadobacter sp.
GTGCCTGATAACACTGCATTGGTAAAGATTATGCTCTACTGGCACGACCCTGCCCCGGCGATGGTCACCGGAAAGAAAAGCCTGGTCAACGATCTGGACCTGAAAGTAATACGGTCGGGCAAAGCAGATATCCTGCCGTCATTTCCCAGGGCCGCCAGTCCGCAGGACGCGGCGCAGGCCGGGGTGGATTCTGTTAACAATGTGGAGCAGATCGTGCTGGAAAGCCCGGCAGCAGGCACTTATGTAGTAAATATATCAGGCAAAAAAGTCCCGAGCGGCCCTCAGGAATACTTTATTGTGTACGATATCATCGAAACCTCCGCTATCCTGACCAATCCTGCCGGTGGCGAACGATTTACCAAGGGTGACGTGATCGACATTTCGTGGGATAGTTACGGGAATGCCAACAGCACATTTTCAGTGGCCTATACGCTCAACGACGGCGTTTCCTGGACCAACCTCAATACAGCAGTGGCCGCAGGCACCAACCAGCTCAGCTGGACTGTTCCCGATGCATCTACGGCAACTGCCAAAGTCCGCATCACGCAAAACAGCACAGGGGCTGTCCGGGAAAGCGGTTCGTTTGCGATCATGGGCGTGCCGGTGATCTCCTTGTCGGCAAACCAGTGTGAGAGCTACGCAGCCGTGCAGTGGACAGCCGTGCCCGGCGCTACGGATTACGAGGTAATGCGTTTGCAAGGCACTGAAATGCGCCACGTTGCGGTAACCAGCGAGCTGAAATATGTCCTCAGCGCTCTGTCGCGCGACTCGACCTACTATATCTCCGTCAGGCCGCGGAAAAACGGGGTGCCGGGCAGGAGAGCGGTGGCGATCACCCGGAAGCCCGATTCCGGGACCTGCGAGGGGATCATCTCGGATGGCGACCTCGCTGTGGATGCCATTACAGCCCCCACCAAGTCGGGCAGGCTGCTCACTTCCACCAGCCTTGGTGAATCCCAGGTAGTGAAGGTGCGGCTCAGGAATTTCGACGACCAGCCCGTCATACAGTCATTTCAGGTAGGGTACGCGGTGGGCGGCCCCAATGCGGCTGTTCACTGGGAAACGGTTTATACGGATGTTTCTGCGAACAACTATCTGGATTACACATTCATAGAACCGTTCGATGTACGCAATGCAGGTTCGTATCCGCTTACGGTGCTCGTGAAACTGGATGGGGACCAGGTTGCGACCAATAATCAGAAGTCCATTCTCGTCCGGCAACTTGCCAATACTCCCGTGAGCCTGCCATTTACCGACGACCTCGAATCGCTCCAAAATGTAGAAGTGAACGTGAATTCGACGGGGATCGGCGGTTCGGAAAGGTACGACTTCTCACAGGAACGCGACCTGGGCCGGGTAAGGACGTCCGCGAGCCCGGGTTTAGCCTATTCGGGCGCAAAAGCATTTACGGTGGATGCCAACAGCTCCGACAACTCACAGTATCCGACATTCCTGGACGCCTCTTATAACCTTGGTGCCTATCATGCCGACAGGGACGAGATCCGGCTGTCATTCAGGTACCGCCTCTATGCCGCGTCGCCGCCTGCCTGGCCTTTGCGGGTATACATCCGCGCGAGCGACACCGACCCCTGGATACAGGCAATGGAAAGCAGCATTGTTCCTTATTTTACCAAAAACAATAATTACTGGCTGATGTCGGTCGAAGTGAGTGACCTGCTAAGGCGCAATGGCAAGGAATTTACAACCAGCTTCCAGGTGAGGTGGGAGCAAAGTTTCAGATATCCGACGCAAAACGATGGTTCGACCATCGACGACATTCGCCTGTTTAAAACGACCAGCGATCTGGAAGTAGCAAGGGTTATCGCGTCCGCCACGCCCTCATGCGACGCCAACGGTTATCAGGAATACAGTGTTTTGATTAAAAATAATGGTGCAGAGGATTGTTACCGTGTGCCTTTCGAAGCATCTGTCAACGACCAATTGGTGTATCCGGGATATGTGCCGGTGGTCCGTGCCGGGGCGGATACGCTATTTACTTTCAGCTTTTCTTCCACCCACGACCTGAACATTGACCGGAATATCAAGGTACGCATCAAAAAAGCGTTCGATCAGAATGCCGGCAATGACGTGGCAACTACCATCGCCGGCGCCGCACAAATCGTCACGGGGTTTCCCTACCTGGAAGACTTTGAGAATGGCCGGGGCGGATGGTACGCTACCGATGCAGGCACACTGTGGACATTCGGCATGCCCGGTGCCGGGAAAGTAACGGAGGCGGCGAGTGGTAAAAATGCGTGGACCACCAATCTCGGCGGCCCGCATTCGCCAGAAACCACTTCCTATTTGTATTCCCCCTGCTTCGCCATGAGCGGAATGGCCCAGCCTGCGCTGAGTTTCAGTGCGTCCATCGACCTCGCAGCTTGTGCCGGTGGTACTTGCGACATAGCCTATGTGGAGTATAATGTGGCCGGGAATACGTGGATGCGCCTCGGCGCGACCAACAGCGGTACCAACTGGTACAATGCGAGGCAGGACAATGCGGATGTCTGGAATGTGCAGGATTACACCCGATGGCACGTAGCCACGGTGCCGATCCCCAATTATTTCCCCGGAGGCTATGTCCGTTTCCGTTTTGTGATAAAAAGCAGGTCCGCTGCCGGTCGGGCGGGGATCGCGATCGATGATATCCATATTTACGATTCGCAGGCAATGGTGTATTTCAATTCGCTTCCCGACAACTCAACCGCCTCCGCCGACGTGCATGGCAATGACTGGGTGCCATTCCGGCTATACAATTCCATGGTCGCGGCCATCAACCCGAACGGGCAGTCGCTCGGGCAGGTTTCGGTGAAGACCTACTTCGATAACGGGCCAACACGGATCCAGAACAAGCAATATTACCTCGGCAGGAGCTTTACGATATCGGCTTCCGAACCGGGCTTTGCCCAGCCGGTGAGCGTGCGGCTTTATGTGACCGACGAAGAATCCGAGAAACTCATATCGGCGCCCGCCAAGTCCGGGATCACCAAGCCGGGCTCGGCCTATGAGCTGTCCATTACCAAATATTCGGGTAATAACGAGGATGGCGATATATTGAATAACGCCAGCGTGGCCTGGACTTTCTATCCCAAATCGGCCATCAGAAAGGTGCCTTATGCCCAGGGCTACTACCTGGAATTTACGACAAAGAGTTTTTCAGAATTCTGGTTTGCCAAAGACTTCGTGGGCCAGGGTACGCCCTTGCCTGTACGCCTGGTAAGCTTTTCTGGCAGGGCCGTCGAAAATAGTACCCGGCTCGAATGGCTCACTGCGGAGGAGGAAAACGTCAGCCATTTTGAAATACAGCGAAGCGCGGACGCCCGGACCTGGACTTCCCTGCCCGCGAACACCCCCGCGATAGGCGAGGGCGGGCATCGTTACGAGGCGGTCGACGGTTCACCACTGTCGGGCGTGAACTACTACCGGTTGAAAATGGTCGACCTCGACGGGACTTTCGCTTACAGCCAAATCATCTCGGTCGATTTTGCAGGTACGGGCATTTCCCCGGTCGTGCTATTTCCGAACCCGGTGACCGATAAGTTGTTCATCAAAAGCGGAAACAGGTTGTTCACCAGCGTGCAGGTGCATTCCCTTTCCGGCACGCACCTGTATACTTCGGCGGATAACCAGTCGGTAGTGGATGTAACCCGGATAGGGGCCGGAATGCATTGGGTCACAATTCATTATACGGATGGCTCCCAGAGTAGTCACAAAGTTGTGATTGTACATTAATTTAAATTAACAAAAATGTGACGATCGGTTACCCTACATGAAGTGAATATGGTTTAATTGCGGAAAAGACCATATTTTATCCATGAAAGAAGTTTTTACACTGATCGCCGCATTTCTGTTCCCGTTTTTTACATCCGCACAGCAAATTAATACCGCGGAGCTTGACCGGCTCTTGGACTCGCTTGAAATTTACAACAGATCCATGGCAAGCGTGGCGATGACGCACAAGGGACAGAAAGTGTATGAGCGGGCGATCGGCCATGCCGTGATCGACAGCACCGGCAGTGTGAAAGCGACGCCGGATACCCGCTATCACATCGGCTCGATTACCAAGACGTTTACGGCGACGATGGTCATGCAGCTGGTGGAAGAGAAAAAGCTGGCGCTCAATACACCGCTCGAAAAATATTTCCCGGAAATTCCCAACGCCGGGCAAGTCACTATTGAAATGATGCTGCGGCACAGGGCAGGCATTCATAACTTTACGGACGACGAGGCTTATTGGAAGTCCATGACCGAGCCGAGGACACGCGCCGAAATGCTCGCGATCTTCGCCGAATTCAAGCCAGACTTTGCGCCCGACGCGGAGGCAAAATACAGTAACACCGGCTATGTCCTTTTGGGTTATCTTATCGAGGACATTACCAAAAAAAACTACCAAGCAAACCTGCAAGAGCGTATTCTTTCACGCATCGGGCTGAAAGACACGCGTTTCGGTGGCAAGATCAATACGTCGCGCGGCGACGCTTATTCCTATTCTTTTTCGACACGTTGGGAGAAAAAGCAAGAAACCGATCTAAGTCAGTCGGCGGGTGCTGGGGCGATTGTTTCCACACCCCACGATGTTGCGGCTTTTATAGATGCGCTTTTTAGCGGGAAGCTTCTCTCACAGGCGAGCCTGCGCGAAATGACCAAAATTGTCGACATTTTTGGAATTGGACTGACACCGATACCTT
>CBIHPQ010000506.1:0-4680 GCA_966211825.1 uncultured Dyadobacter sp.
CCGGATCAGGATTGGAAGTAAAGCTAGCGAACCAGAAACTAGCTCAGTTGCAAACTGACGTCGAACGGATCTTCAACGGCCTTCAGACTCAGTTCCCTGAGGTGACCCCGGCAATGGTCAAGAACGTTTACCTGGGCAAACCTGCTATCGAGCAGCCCAAGCTAGCCAAGCCTGCTGCCAAGAACGAGCAAACAGTGCTGGAAGTCTTTGATGAGTTCATCGCAAAATTTGAGAAGCGGGTAGAACGGAAAAATGCCTCGTATGAGACTTTGAAGCACTGGCGCAGCACCAAAAAGAAGGTGGCCGGTTTCATCAAATGTCATTTCGATCGGGAGGACATTTACTTTTCTTCTATTCCGGACACCTTTGCAGATGACTTCTATGATTATTTGACACTACACGTCGCTAAACCACTAGCGGAGGTGACAGCCCGGAAAGAGGTGAAATGGGTGCGTCAGATCGTGAAAATTGGTGTTAAAAAGAAGTACATCCCTTCCAACCCCATGGAAGGCTTCAAGTGTTCAGGCGGCGATGTTGAAGTAATCCCGCTGGAATTTTGGCAGGTTGAGAAAATTCAGCAAAAGCAATTTAGCATTGACCGGATTTCTGAGGTTAGGGATGCATTCATTTTCCAATGCTTCACCGGCTTTGCCTATCAGGATATTTATGACCTCAGTCCGGAAAATGTCGTTCTGGTTGGGCGCAAGAAAGAACGTTGGCTCGTCAAGCACCGAGGAAAGACAGAGGTTGGTGAAATGGTACCAATTCTACCGATCGTCGACCAACTGATATCAAAATACCAAGATCACCCTTATTGCAAAGCAAATCGCAAGTTAATTCCAGTGAATAGTAACTACCGCTATAATGTGTATTTAAAGGATATCGCCCAGCTATGTGAAATTCGCGACATCAATGGAGACATCAGAAGGCTCGATACTCATGACGCTCGGCACTTTTTTGCGGATATGATGCTCAATAACGGCGTGCCTCTGGAAGATGTCAGCAAAATGTTAGGCCACCGAAGCATTCGAACAACGATGCGCTACTGTCGGGTGAGAAAATCAAGGATCAGTGAGAATGTAGCCAAAGTCAAAAATAGGCTATTCTCTCCATCCGGTTCATTGCGTCAATTAACTTAAAAGCAGTGTAGTAAGTTTTACTTTTTGCATTCCTTAGGTCATCCTCGACTGCAATCACAAAGCCCCCAACAACAAATTAGGGGCTTTGTGATTTTGGGCTCGTCCCTATTTCTTATCCAACATATCCGGCTTTGCCCCAAATGCAATCGGATCTAGGTCGATAAGTTGTAATAATTTCACCATTTTGAGCGTCCCTGTCTTGTATTTTTGAAAATGGGCCGTCTTTAAATGGGCTTCATATGCCTGTCTGCTGGCATATACTTCAAAAACCGTCACATGGGTCGGGTGCGCCTTATCATGCGTGGCGTACAAAGCCAGTACGCCCGGCTCGGAAGCAATTGCAGCCCGGGTATGCTCCCGAATTGCTGCCTTGTAGGATTCCAGGTACGCGCTATCGATTTCGATTTTTGCGATCCGCACCATCCAGTCCTATTTTGGGCTAATGCGGGTTGCAGTGCAGAACCGAACATCACCAACGCAATTGTTATTAGTAGCTTCATCGACTGGTTGTCAGATTACATACCATACTGCTCCTCGGTAACTTTCTCCATCCAAGTAACTACGTTGCCATTCAAGTTCTCCTGAATAGCGATGTGACTCATACCGGTTGACGCAGTAGCGCCGTGCCAGTGCTTTTCATTGGCGTCGAACCAAATCACGTCACCCGGAAAGATTTGCTCTATCGGCCCGCCTTCGCGCTGAACCCATCCGCTGCCTGCGGTGACGATCAGCGTTTGGCCCAGCGGATGGGTATGCCAGGCCGTCCTGGCGCCTGGCTCAAAAGTAACCAGTGCCGATGCGGCACGCCGCGCATCGTTGGGCTCAAAAAGCGGATCTATCCTGACCGCTCCGGTAAACCAGTCGTCCGGGCCTTTACCGGACGGTCTGCTGCCTATTCTTGTAATCTTCATGATTTATTTTTCGAATGCTGAATACGTTTTAAATGTACAAAGATCGGACTTGCGGTATACCATGGGTTAAGATTTTCAAACGACTCATTAAGAATTTCAAACTAAAATGGTTTGTAAAGATGCTCCGTGATGCAGCTTCGGAATAGCATTCTTATTTTTGCAGGACATGGTCGAAAGTCATGCAAATCTTAATGTCTGTTATGGAAAATGTAAAGCAGCGGCCTATATCCGATTTCAACAACGAGTTGAAGCTAAAAGGATTTAATGTGTTTCAAATCGAAGCGGACGGCAATGCCACACGCGTTTACAGCCGCAAAGATTTTTACAAGATCTGCCTGACGACTGGTAGAAGCAAGATCCATTATTCCGACCGGAGCTTTGAAACCGACGGTACGGTATTGTTTTTCGGAAATCCGCACATCCCGTATTCCTGGGAAACGCTCTCGACCAGTTATGTGGGTTACACCTGCCTTTTTTCCGAAGAATTCCTCAGTGCGGCAGAGCGCACTGAAAGTCTTCAGCAGTCGCCGCTTTTCAAGATCGGCGGCACGCCTATTTTGCATATTTCGGAGCAGCAGCGGGAGTTCCTCAACACCCTCTTTCAAAGGATGATAGAAGAGCAAAAAGCTGATTATTCATTCAAGGATGACCTGATGCGTAACTATATTAATCTGATCATCCATGAGGCATTGAAACTGCAACCTTCCGAAAACTACCACCAGCAAAAGAATGCCGCCGCCCGCATTACATCCGTTTTCCTGGAATTGCTGGAAAGACAATTCCCTATCGAAAGTGCCGACCGGCCGCTGCAATTGAAGACCGCTCAAGACTACGCCACCAGGCTGAATATGCACGTCAACTACCTCAACCGCGCCGTAAAGCAGGTCACCGGAAAGCCTACTACAACCCACATTACCGAGCGGATGGTGACGGAAGCCAAAGCACTTTTGCAGCACACGGACTGGAACGTTTCCGAGATCGCCTACGCGCTGGGTTTTGAATACCCTACCTATTTCAACAATTTCTTCAAACGGCTGACCGGTACGAACCCGCGTGCCCTGAGAATAGAGACAGTTTGAAATTCTTAACAATCGGTTTGATTGTCTTTACCCGCCGGACTGGCTGACTGAATACCTTTGTCCTAGATCATCAGTATAAAAATCTATGATAATGGACAATCAAATTAAGCGCGATAAAACCGGTCATTCCAGAAGGAAATTCATCCTGCAAACAGCCATAGCCGGAGCCGGGTTATCTCTTGCGGGTTCTCCAAGGCTTTTTTCTCAAACTAAAAGCGCGCTGGCTCCCGGCAAAAACATCCAATCCAAAGGATACGCAGCCAAAGATGCATCAGGCAAGCTGAGCCTGTGGGAGTTCGAGCGCAGGCCGATAGGCGATAACGACATTCTGATCGATATCAAGTTCGCCAGTATTTGCCATTCAGACATTCACCAGATGAAAGGAGACTGGGGTCCGCAGCAATATCCGCAGGTGCCGGGGCACGAAATTGCGGGAATCGTGGCGGCCGTTGGGAAGAATGTGACCAAATTCAAAGTGGGCGACCGGGCCGGCGTCGGCTGTATGGTCGATAGCTGTATGCAGTGCGAGAGCTGCACGCATGGCGAGGAACAGTTTTGCGACAATGGTAAAACGCTCTTTACGTACGGGAATCCCGATAAAACCGCGCCCTCCGGCATCACGCAGGGCGGGTATTCGAACAACATCGTCGTAAGGGATCATTTCGCGATCCATATTCCAGACCACATCAGCCTCGAACAGGCCGCACCATTGCTTTGCGCAGGTATCACCACTTATTCTCCATTGATGAAAGCTAACTTCAAGAAAGGCGATAAAGTCGGTGTTGCCGGCATTGGCGGGCTCGGGCATTTGGCGGTAAAACTTGCGGCGTCGAAAGGTGCAGAAGTGTATGCATTCACCACATCGGCAGACAAAGTGAAAGACATTCGCTCATTTGGGGCTAAGGAAGTAATTGTCGTAGATGATTTGTCAAAATTGAAAGCCTACAAAGGCAAGCTGGATTACATGATCGCAACGATTCCTGCGCAATACGACGTGGCGGCATATGCATCGACGGTGAAGGTAAATGGGTTTTATACACAGGTTGGAATGCCGGTGGGCTTTAACCTTACGCTGAGCAATATCGGTCTGGCCAATGCGCGGGTGAACTTTAATGCATCATTGATCGGCGGGATTCCCGAAACGCAGGAGGTGGTCGCCTACTGTGCAGACCACAAAGTATTTCCGCACATACAGGTGATCAAAGCCGCGGAAGTCAACGATGCCTGGGCGAAAGTGCTGGACAAAAAAGCCCGATACAGGTTTGTGATCGATGCATCTACAATTTAAATGAACATGAATACCATGAAAACGCCACTCATAATTCTGGTCCAGCTTGCACTGGTATTAATTGGATTTATGGCTTGTAAAACAGACAACATAATGCCAACGCAGAACACAGACAGCGAAACCGGTAGCATTGTAGATTCTTCCGCAAGCCGGCTGGTGATCCGGATTGGTTCAAAACGTTTCACCACCACACTAGTGTCCAATGCCACCGCTGCGGCGTTCAGGGCACACTTACCACTAACGGTCTCAATGACGGAGCTGAA
>CBIHPQ010000507.1:0-4674 GCA_966211825.1 uncultured Dyadobacter sp.
GTCGTTATTTTTCGCCGTTGGGCATGGCTACTGGATATTGCTTACGATCGCCGTGATCCTGAAACCCGCATTCAGTATTACCAAGCAGCGGAATATCCACCGGATCGGCGGGACGATCCTGGGCGTGGTCGTCGGGTTTCTGTTCCTCTATCTGATCGACGAGAGCACGCCTTTGTTTATCCTGATGATGGTTTCGATGATCTTGGCTTACAGCTTCCTGAAAATCAATTACTTCGTCGCGTCTACGAGTATCACGCTGTACGTGATATTGTCGTTCCATTTCCTGAACCCACAGCATGTGACGGCTGTTTTGCAGGACCGGGTCGTGGATACGGTGATCGGCTCGCTGATCGCCTACATCATTTCGTCGTACGTGCTGCCGGTCTGGGAGCATTCGCAGATTAAGCAATATATGAAAGAGGCCCTGAATGCGAACCGGCAATATTTCGACATTGTGGCTGCAAAATTCACCGGAAAACAACTGGATATCAACGAATTGAAAGTATTAAGAAAGAATGCGATCATCGCGATGGCCAACCTTTCGGATAACTTCCAAAAGATGCTTTCCGAGCCGAAGCGGCAACAGCTGAATATGGAGGAATACCACCAGTTCGTCGCCACGAGCCATATGCTTACGTCTTATATCGCCTCGCTTTCCACGTACGCGCAAACTTTGGAATACTCCGAATTTTCCGTTGAATTTGAAATGATGATCCGGCAGATCGACCGGCAGTTGCAGGCTGCGATGGATATTATCGATGGGAAAACCGGCAACAGCCTGGAAATCGTCCGGGAATCGCTGCCGCAGAACCAGCGGCTGGTAGAACTGCTCGCGAAACGTAAAAAGGAGATCAAGGAGCTGGGCATCGAGCGCGCCGACCAGTCGCCCGCGCGCAAAATGCTGTCCGACCTGAAAACGATTAATGGGCTGTTCGAGCTCATCAGCACGATTTCAATCGACGAAATCAAGATCCTGCAAAAAATTAAACCTGCGAAAGCAGTATAATCATGGCCTCATTATCAGGAACCGAAAGAAAGAATATAGCACCGGGGTTAGCCGTTTCCATTGTGCTCAAAAAAGACCAGCGCAGCGGCAAGCTCACGGAGGGCATTGTGAAGGACGTTCTCACGAAGGCTCCCGTGCATACCCATGGCATTAAGGTGCGGCTGGAATCCGGCGAGATCGGGCGTGTTAAGGTGATTGAAACCGAAGGTTAACCCTCGCTGTTTCCAGTATCTTTGCTCCCAATTTATCCGTTTTATGTCAAATCCCCGCATTAACCTGATTATCGGGATCATCAGCATCAGTATTTTTCCCGTGCTCGTAAAATGGGCACCGGTGTCGGGCATTACGTCCGCGTTTTATCGAATGCTTTTAGGGCTGCTGTTCCTGCTGCCTTATGTGATCATCGGCAGGAAATTCATACCTCCGGCCAGTGCGCTCTGGGTGCCGATCGTCCTCTGCGGGATCATTTTTGCCACCGACATTGCGGTCTGGAATCTCTCGATTCATTATTCGAACGCCACCCAGGCGACGTTACTTACCAACCTCTCGCCCGTGTGGGTGGGCGTGGGTACGTTTTTGTTTTTACCCGATAAACCCGGCTCCCGCTTCTGGATCGGCACATTGGTAGCACTCACGGGCATGGTGATACTGATCGGCATTGAGACATTCGCCTCCATGCAACTCGATCTTGGGTTCGCATTGGCTGTGCTATCCGGCGTACTTTACGCTTCCTACATACTGATCAGCAAAACGGTTTTGAATAAAATCGATATTGTGAGTTTTATGACGATCAGTATGGCGGTTTCGAGCATTTACCTGTTTACGATATGCCTCCTGTTCGACCAGCCGATCTGGCATTTTGAACCGGTGATCTGGGGCGTTTTTGTCGTGCAGGGCTTGGTTTGTCAGCTGATCGGCTGGCTGACGATCAGTTCCGCAATGAAGCAAATGGATGCCAAAAGCGTTTCGCTCAGCCTTTTGAGCCAGGCCGTGGTAACGGGGCTTTTTGCGTGGATTTTTATTGGAGAAAAAATAACCCCGCAGATGATCGGCGGCGGGGTTATTATCCTGATTGGCATCGCCATTACTTACACTGGTCGCAAAAAGCTGGCTACTGTCGATAATCAGGATTCGACAGGCAAATAAATAATGAATGTGGAACCAATGCCCGGCCTCCCGACGGCGTCGATCAGGCCTTTGTGGTTCTCCACTATTTTTTTACATATCGCCAGACCAATTCCGGTACCTTCATAGGCCGAGCGGTTGTGCAGCCTTTGAAATACCTGAAAAATGCGGTCCTTATATTGCGGATCAAACCCTATTCCATTATCAGTGAATGAGATAT
The DNA here is from genome assembly GCA_966211825.1 of uncultured Dyadobacter sp. GTDB lineage: Bacteria > Bacteroidota > Bacteroidia > Cytophagales > Spirosomataceae > Dyadobacter. Next base: position 2,352 of record CBIHPQ010000507.1, read on the forward strand.
ATTGATAATGCCGCGCTGAGTCGGCCTCGGCCATGGGAATCGCCGCACCCGGCACTTCGCCGGAGCGGATCTCGATAACCGGCGCCCGGTCCGTGCCGATGAATTTGAGTGAATTTGCGATGAGGTTCATAAACAGCTGCTCGAACTGATACACAATGACGTCCCGCACCGGAAGCATATCGCTCTGAATGACCGCATTTTCAGCCAGGATAATGTCGCCCAGCTGCTCTTTCACATTTTGCAATACCTGGTTCAGGTCGGTGCGTTCGAGGTGCTTTTCGACCACGTTGGCACGCGAGAAAGCGAGCAGGTCCACGATCAGCTGCTGCATGCGCATAGACGATGCCTGCATACGGTGAAAATAGTCCCTACCCCTTTCCGAAAGCACGTCGATCTCGGTTTCGAGAATGCGTGTTGCGAATGTCTGGATCTTCCGCAACGGCTCCTGCAAATCGTGACTGGCCACATAGGCGAACTGCGCAAGCTCCATATTCGTGCGTACGAGTTCATTGTTGGCCACTATGAGTTGTTGCGTCCGTTCCTGCACCTTCGTTTCGAGCTGGTCGATAAAAAGCCGGTTGTCGTGAATATCCAGGCTCGTTCCTACCCACATCTCAATAGAGCCATCGGCATTGCGCTGGGGAATAGCCCGGCATTGGTACCACCGGTATTCGCCATCGAACCGTTTGAGCCTGTGCTCAAACATAAATTCGGTACCCTCTTTGACCGACTGGTTCCAAAGCCTCAGACTTTCTTCACGGTCGTCGTCATGCACCAATTGCAGCCAGCCGTTCTGCTCGATATCTTCGGCAGAGCGTCCCGAATAGCTGAGCATCGAGCGGTTGAAATAGTTGAGATTTCCCTGCGCATCGCCCGTCCAGACAAACTGCGGCATGGAATCGGCCAGGGTACGGAACTTCCCTTCGCTTGTTTTCAATGCCAGCTCGGATTCTTTGCGGTCGGTGATGTCCATCATCGTGCCAAGCATCCGTTGCGGCACATGCCCTTCGCCAAACAACACTTTTCCCTGCGTCCGTATCCAATGCACCGACTGATCCTGGTGGATGATCCGTGCTTCGTAGTAGTAAATTCCCGTGGTAAGTGCCAGTTGAAATGCTTTTTCTACAATGGCATGGAGGTCTTCGGGATGCACCTGGTCGCGCATTTCGCGGTGGCTGAGCACCCTGGTTTCCTCGTAACCGAAAATAACCGCCAACCTTCCCGAATGGATGATTTCCCTCGTTTGGATATTGAGGTCCCAGGTAGCGAGTCGTGTTCCGTCGGTCGCGAGCGAAAGCCGGTCGGCCGTCTCCGCAAACTGCTGGCGCAAGGTCACTTTGTCCGTCACGTCGTTCACCGACGCCATAATGCCCGACACGGTGCCGTCTACCTCCAAAATAGGTGCATATTGAAAATCGAGGTAATGCTTTTTCAAACCACCGGGGCCGTCGACATAGGCGATCGCCTCGTTTTCGCGGTGGATCTTGCCACTATTGTAAACGTCGTTTAAAAGCTCAATGAATTTCTGACCTTCCAGTTCGGGGAACACCTCGATAAGCCTTTTCCCAACCACTTCGTCGAGGCTGCGCCGCCAGATATTCAGCATACTTTCATTCGCTATGCTGATCACCAGCCCCGGGCCTTTCAGAATGGCCTTTGCGAACTGGGATTGCGTGACAAGGTTGCGGAACTGGTTTTCGCTGCGTTGCAGGGCCTGTTTGGACAAAACCTGCTGTGTAACTTCGGTAGCCACCACGATAATGCCCGACGCGTTCTCCGGATCTTCTTCAAAAAGCGGTTGATAAACAAAGTTGAAATAACAGAGTTCAGGTTGCCCGAAACGGCGGAGCGTCACCTCGAATTCGTTGCCGTGATAAGCAATACCCGTGTGCAGTACATTGAGAAGGATCGGCTCTACATATTCGCGCACTTCGGGAAGCCCGACAAAAAGCGATTTCCCGACCAGTTCTTCCTCGGCGCGGTCGACAATGTGCAGATAGGCGTCATTGGCCATTTCCACCACAAAATCTTCCCCGCGCAGGATGATCATGCCTACGGGAGCCTGCCTTACGGTATTTCTGAATTTACTTTCGCTGTCGGACGCGGGTTTCACCACATTTTGGTGATTTGCGCCATTTTCAGCTATGTGCTGATGCAGTTGATTCGACTTATCCACCTGTTTTCAAGAAGAAGATACTTTCAAAAATAAGCGGACAAGTCGTGAGAAGTCAATACTGGTAATAAAAGTTTTCAGGAGCAGGCGTCCAGCTGTGCTTCGTCCAGTCGATATCCAGGATTTGTTTGATCGCTTGTTTAAGCTTGG